>DASSMS010000089.1:0-25671 GCA_035688575.1 Nocardioidaceae bacterium | reverse complement strand
CCGGGCGTCGGGGAAGTCCTGCTCGAAGTCCATGATGTTGCGGATGTTGGCGCCGCGGAACGCGTAGATCGACTGGTCGGCGTCACCGACCACCATCAGCTCGGAAGGCTCGATGCCCGGGGCGCTCGTGGCGTGCTCGTCCCCGACATGGCCGCACAGCTCGCGGATCAGGGCGTACTGCGCGTGGTTGGTGTCCTGGTACTCGTCGACGAGCACGTGACGGAAGCGCCTGCGGTAGGTCTCCCGGACCTCGGGGAACGCCTGGAGCAGATGCACCGTGGTCATGATCAGGTCGTCGAAGTCGAGCGCGTTGGCCTCGCGCAGACGCCGCTGGTACATCGTGTAGGCCTCGGCGTAGGTCTCCTCGAGGTGGTTCTTGGCGTTCTTGACCGCCTGTTCCTCGTCGACGAGCTCGTTCTTGGCGTTGGAGACCCAGTTGAGCACCGCACGAGGCTGGTAGCGCTTGGGGTCGAGGTCGAGGTCTCGCAGGACCAGCGTCATGAGCCGCTTGGAGTCCGCGGCGTCGTAGATGGAGAACGACGACTTGTAGCCGAACTTGTCGATCTCCTTGCGGAGGATCCGCACGCAGGCGGAGTGGAAGGTCGAGACCCACATCAGCCGCGCACGTCGGCCGACGAGCTCCTCGACCCGCTCGCGCATCTCCGCCGCGGCCTTGTTCGTGAAGGTGATCGCGAGGATCGAGCCGGGGTGGGCCTCGCGCTCGGAGATCAGCCAGGCGATGCGCCGGGTGAGCACCCGGGTCTTGCCCGAGCCCGCCCCGGCAACGACGAGAAGGGGCGTGCCCGCGTGCACGACGGCCTGTCGCTGGGGCTCGTTGAGCCCCTCGAGCAGCTCCTCGGGGGAGGGTGCCCGGCGACGGCGGGAACCGCTCTCGGAACCCCCGCCCTTGTCGCCGGGAGCCGCCTCGCCGGCACGGGAAGGAGCAGGAGCCTGGGGGATCGGGAACAGCGCGCTCATGTCCCGGCCAGCCTACGTCTCGCCACGGACAGTGGCAGACCTCGGTGCCGTGCCGTCGCTCACGCCCGGTCGAGCAGGGCGCGATGCTTCCAGGCGGTGGTCAGGCGTTCACGTTCCAGAACACTGCGACGGCGATGTTCAGCGCGGTGAGCCCCATGAGCCCGAAGAAGAGCCCGTTGGCGAGGGTCTTCTTGCGGTTGACGAAGACGAGCGCGGCGATGACCAGCGCGATCACGAGCTTGACACCGACCTTGGCGCGGAAGTCGCCGGTCGCGTCTCCTGCCGCCTCGATGACCCCGACGAGCAGCACCCCCGTCACGAGCTGGGTCAGGATCCCGTGGAACATGGCGTTGTTCACGACCCGCGGATCGGACTTGATCTGCACGAAGAGGCCGCCGAAGAGGGCGGCGAGGCCGATGAAGTGCAAGAAGACGAGGATGTCGCGCAGGATCTCCATGCGCACATCCTCACAGAAGCCGCCGATCCGACGCCCAGCGGGTGAGCTCGTGGCGTGAGGAGAGCTGGAGCTTGCGGAGCACGCTCGAGACGTGGGTCTCCACAGTCTTGATCGAGATGAACAGCTCCGCGGCGACCTCCTTGTAGGCGTACCCGCGGGCGATCAGCCGCATCACCTCACGCTCGCGCTCGGTCAGCCGGTCGAGATCCTCGTCGACCTGGGCGACCTCGATCGTGCCCGCGAAGGCGTCGAGCACGAAGCCCGCGAGTCGTGGGGAGAACACGGCGTCGCCGTCGGCGACACGGTCGATCGCAGCGACCAGCTCCGGCCCGGTGATGGACTTCGTGACGTAGCCCCGGGCTCCGCCGCGGATCGTGCCGATGACGTCCTCGGCGGCGTCGGAGACGCTGAGAGCGAGGAACCGCGTCTCGGGAACGCGCTGGGAGACCCGGCGCATCACCTCCACCCCGCCGCCACCCGGGAGGTGTACGTCGAGCAGCACGACGTCGGGACGCGCCGCGCCGATGACGGCGACCGCCTCGTCGACGTCGGCCGCCTCACCGACCACGTCCACCGCCGAGGCGATCTCGGCCCGCACGCCGGTGCGGAACATGGCGTGGTCGTCGACGATGACGACTCGTCGGGCGGTGTGCGCGTTCATCGGCTCTCCTCGGTGCTTCGACGTGGCAACGGCATGGACAGGCGTACCTCGGTCCCCTCCCCCGGGTTCGACCGGACGGTCGCGGCACCGCCGTGGCGCTCCATCCGGTCCACGATGCTGCGACGGACGCCGAGCCGGTCCTCGGGGACCACGTCGGGGTCGAACCCGCCGCCGCGGTCCCTGACGAACACCTCGACCCGGTCGGTGGCCGCCTCCACGTAGACGTCCACCTTGCCCGCGCCCGAGTGCTTGGCGGCGTTGACCATCGCCTCCCTGGCGGCGAGGACCACGGGCCGGGTCTCCTCCCCGAGCGGGACGTCCCCGACCGTGACCACCTCGACGGGAACCCCGTGCGCGTCCTCGACCTCGGCCGCCGCCGAGCGCAGCGCACCGGCCACGGAGGTCGCGGTCGCCGCGGTGTCGGCGTACAGCCATGCCCGCAGGTCGCGCTCCTGGGCACGGGCCAGCCTGGCGACCGTCCTCCCGTCGTCGGCGTGCTTCTGGATGAGCGCGAGCGTCTGGAGCACCGAGTCGTGCAGGTGCGCCGCGACGTCCGCGCGCTCCTGGGAGCGCACCCTGGCCGCCCGCTCCTCGGTGAGGTCGGACGCGAGCCGGAACAGCCAGGGGCCGACGGTCAGGGCAAGGCCCACGACCCCGAGCAGCCCCGCGAACAGGACGTCGCTGGCCACGCCGGCCTGTCCCGTCTGGACGGCGAAGAGCGCCAGCGCCCCGCCCAAGAGACAGACCCCTGCGGCGATCCGGGCGTACGACGCGGGGCCACCACGACCGAGCACGGCCCGGACCGGGTCGATCCGCGTTGTCGTGTCGGCCCACCTCTCGCGCTGCGCCTCGTCGGCCTGGCGCCAGAGGACAGCCAGGCCCACGGCGCCGAGCAGCACCGGCCAGAAGACGAACCCACCGCCCACGAACGACTGGACGAGCACCAGCACACCCACGGCCACTGCCCCGAGCGCGACCAGCCAGCCTCCGTCCTCGAGGCGCGAGGTACGGGACGGGCGCTTGCCGAGTCGGGTGGCCGCCTCCAGGCCGGGGGCGTCGGACTGGAACCTCGCGTCGCTGGGGAGGATCATCCAGAGCCCGGCGTACATCGCTGCGCCGAAGCCCCCGAGCAGCGCGGCGAGCACGAACGCCAGGCGCACCAGCATCACGTCGACGCCGAGGTGGTCGGCCAGACCTGCGGCGACGCCGCCCAGCACCCTGCCCTCGGTGCGGCGAACCGCTCTCCGAGTGGTCGAGCCGGGCTCGCGATCCACGACATTGCTGGTCATCGCCACAATCGTCACACAGCGCGAGTATGCCAACCATGAGATTCGACCCTGGCTCGACCCTGGTCCTGCCCTGGCCGCGACCCTGAGCCCACGAGCGCCGGGACCCGGCCGAATCAGGGCTTCCCCCGATAGTGCTCGACCGCCTCGAGGAGAAGGATCGAGCCATGACCGAAACACCTCAGCAGGACCGGGTGAACACCGCCAACCTGCGCGACTACAGCCAGCTGCGCCGCAGCGTCACCGACCGCAAGGTGGCCGGTGTCGCGGGCGGTCTCGGCCGGCACCTCAACATAGACCCGACGATCCTGCGGGTGGCCTTCGTCGTCCTCGCGTTCTTCGGCGGAGCAGGGGTCCTTCTCTACGGTGCGCTCTGGCTCTTCGTGCCCGAGGACGGCAGCGACGAGGCAGTCATCTCGACGAGCGCCGCGACGCGCAACGGGATCCTGATCGTGGCCGGCGTCCTGGCCGCCCTGCTCCTCATCGGTGACAGCTGGGGCGGCCTCGGGTTCCCGTGGCCCCTCGCGGTCATCGCCCTCGTCCTCTTCCTCGTCCTCATGAATCGAGACAAGTCCGTGAGCACAACCCATCCACCTACTCCACCCGGCACCCCCGGTCCGGGCGCCGCGAGCTACCCCGCTGCCGGTGACACCGAGGCCCCCGCAGCGTTCGAGCCCGGCGCCCACGCCGGTGCGGCCCCTCCGGCCGCCTACCCCTACCCCGTGCAGCAGCCTCCGGCCCCACGGCCCGACCGTGGCCCGAAGCTGTTCTGGTTCACGCTCGCGCTGCTCGCCGTCGCGCTCGGCGCCCTCGGGCTGTACGACGTGACGGCGGGTGGTGTCGCCGACGCGGCCTACCCGGCCCTGGCCCTGGCCGTCATCGGGACCATGCTCGTGGTCGGCGCGTGGTTCGGCCGGCCGGGAGGGCTGATCGCGCTCGGCGTCGTGGCCTCCCTGGCACTCCTCGCGACCTCTGTCGCCGAGCCGCGCTTCGCCGGAGACCGGCGCCTGACCGAGACCCCGACCAAGGCGGTCCAGGTCGAGGAGCGCTACTTCGTCCCGGCCGGAGCGATGCACATCGACATGAGCAACATCCGCGACATCGAGAGGCTCGACGGCCGCACGATCGAGGTCGGGGCGAACGCCGGCGAGATCGTCGTGACCCTCCCCGAGGGGGTCGACGCCAACGTGAACGCTGACGTGGCCTTCGGCGAGATCGACATCGTCGGCGAGCAGCGTGGCGGCACGGGGCTCTCCGTCACAGACACGGTCGACGGCGGCGCGGACGCGCCCGAGATCGACCTCGGGATCGACCTGGCATTCGGCAGCATTGAAGTGAGGCAGTGATGAGTACTCCCCGAACCCACCCGCTCAACGTCAGCTACCTGGTGGTCGGCCTGGTCTTCCTGGGCCTGGCCGGCTCCTGGGCCCTGCGCGAGGCCGGCGTCATCGACCTCGGCGAGGTCAGGTGGCTGTTCCCCGTCACGCTCGTGGCCGCAGGCCTGGTAGGCCTGTTCGCCATGACCGTCAAGGGCTTCTCGCGGCGCAGTTCTGACACCGAGCACGACACCTACGAGCACGACACCTACGAGCAGGAGACCTACGAAGGAGAACGACGATGACCCAGCCGATGACCCCACCGCCCTCGAGCCCCGCGCCGAAGCGACTGGTCCGCAGTCGTGACGACCGTTGGATCGCCGGAGTCTGCGGTGGCGTGGCCAAGTACCTCGGCGTCGACGCCAACCTGGTCCGGCTCCTCGTGGTGCTCGGCACGATCTTCGGCTTCGGGTCGTTGGCCATCGCCTACGTGGTCGCGTGGATCCTGATGCCGGAGGAGTGAGCCTGCTCGATCCTGTGGCCGGGGTGTCGGAGAGAGTCCGACACCCCGGCCACACGCGTGTCCGCGGGCCTGAGGCCCGAAAATCGTTCGCTCCGAAGGCTGTCCGATACATACCGTTGGCGAGTGCGCCACCTGCCCCTCGACCACCCCGGCACCGCCGACCACCGCAGCCCGATGCGGTTCCTGTGGTGGCTCGTCATGGGCCAGTGGCAGACGATGGCCCTCGGCATGGCCTTCGGGATCACCTGGATGGTCGCGCAGGCGGTCATGCCCGCGGTCATCGGCCGAGCCATCGACGACGGCGTCGCGGCGAAGGACACCAGCGCCTTGCTGACCTGGGCCGGCGTGATGCTGGGCATCGGCCTGATCCAGGCGACCGCCGGCATCATGCGCCACCGCTTCGCGGTGACCAACTGGCTCACTGCCGCCTACCGCACCGTCCAGCTCGTCGCGCGGCAGTCCGTGAACCTCGGCGCCACCCTGCCGAAGAAGGTCGCAACCGGCGAGGTGGTCGCCATCGGCACCAACGACCTCTCCCACCTCGGCAACGCGATGGACGTCACCGCCCGCGCCGCCGGCGCGGTCGTCTCGTTCCTCGTCGTCGCGGTGATCCTGCTGCGCACCTCGGTGACGCTCGGTCTGCTGGTCCTGGTCGGAGTGCCCCTGCTGCTCTTCGCCGTCGGGCCGCTGCTCAAGCCGCTCCAGAGGCGCAACCTTGCCCAACGCGACATGATGGGTGACCTTTCCAACCTCGCCACCGACATCGTCAGCGGCCTCCGCGTCCTTCGTGGCATCGGGGGTGAGCGGGTCTTCCACGACCGCTACGTCCGTGAGTCGCAGAAGGTCCGCCGGGCAGGGGTGGAGGTGGGGCGGCTCCAGTCCGTCCTCGACGCCCTGCAGATCTTCCTCCCCGGCGTCTTCGTCGTGGTCGTGGTGTGGGTCGGGGCGCGCTTCGCGGTGCAGGGCCAGATCAGCGCAGGCGAGCTCGTGGCGTTCTACGGCTACGCGGCGTTCCTGATGATCCCGCTGCGCACGGCGACGGAGTTCGCGAACAAGTGGATCAGGGCCTTCGTCGCCGCCCGGCGTGTCATCCGTGTCCTCGCGCTCGAGCCCGAGGTCTCGGCGGCCGGCTCCTACGTCGAGCCGCCCGCGGGCGCCGAGCTGCTCGACGTCACCAGCGGGCTGCGGGTGCCGACGGGACAGATCACCGCCGTGGTCTCCGATCCTCCCGAGGACAGCGCCGTGCTCGCCGACCGGCTCGGCCGGTACGCCGAGGGTGAGGTGCTGTGGGGCGGGGTTCCGCTCGAGGGGCTCGACCGCGAGGTGGTCCGCCGCCGGATCGTCGTGTCCGACACCGCCAGCACGCTGTTCTCCGGACGTCTCGAGAGCCAGCTCGACATCCGGGGGCGGGGGCCCCAGCAGGTGGCCGCCGCACTGCACACCGCTTCGGCCGAGGACGTCCTCGAAGCCTTGCCCGACGGCATGGAGACGCTGGTGACCGAGCGCGGTCGCTCCTTCTCGGGTGGCCAGCGCCAACGCCTCGTGCTCGCACGGGCGCTCGCCGCCGACCCGGAGATCCTCGTCCTGGTCGAGCCCACCTCCGCGGTGGACGCGCACACCGAGGCCCGCGTTGCCGAGCGCCTTCACCGCCACAGGGCCGGCCGTACGACGGTGGTGACCACCTCGAGCCCTCTGTTGCTCGATCGTGTGGACAACGTGGCCTTCCTTCGCGACGGCGTGGTCGTGGCCTGGGGCCCTCATCGCCAGCTCCTCAGGGACGTGCCGGAGTACCGGTTCGCCGTGACCCGCGAGGAGGAGGCGACCGTATGAGCACGGCAGTCACCGAGACCCTGCCGGTCGCCGACGGCCGGCAGGTCAGCCGCTATGTCGGTCGGCTCCTGCGCCACCACCGCCGTCCCGTGGTGCTCGCGACCCTGCTCCACAGCGCCGCCGCTCTCGCAGCGCTGGCTGGGCCGCGCCTGCTCGGCAACCTCGTGGAGGCGGTCGAGAAGGGCACGTCGCTCGGCTACGTGAACCGGACGATCTTGCTTCTGGCCGGCTTCCTCGTGGTCCAGACGGTGCTCACCCGCTACGCCAGGTACGTCTCCTTCGTGCTCGGCGAGGAGGTGCTCGCCGACCTTCGCGAGGACTTCGTCGACAACACGCTCGCGATCCCCGTCGGAGTCGTCGAGAGCGCGGGAAGCGGCGACCTGCTGACCCGGACCTCGCGTGACGTCGAGCAGCTCGGATGGTCGGTGCGTTGGGCCCTGCCCGAGTGGAGCATCGCCGCCATCACCGCGGTGATGACCTTCTCCGCCGCGCTGCTCATCGGATGGTGGGTCGCGCTCCCGTGTCTGCTGGGGGTGCCTCCGCTGGTGGTCGGCCTGCGCTGGTATCTCCGCCGGGCCAAGGAGGGCTACCTGCGCGAGAACGCGTCGTACTCCGCCATCAACGCCTCGCTGACCGAGACCGTCGAGGGGGCGCGCACCGTCGAGGCGCTCGGCCTCGGCCGGGCGCGGATCGACCGGATCGACCGCGACATTGCCGGGTCGTACGCCGCGGAGAGGTACACGCTGTACCTGCGCACGGTGTTCTTCCCCTCGGTCGAGGTCGCCTACCTGATCCCGACCGTGGCGACGCTGCTGTTCGGCGGCTACCTGTACACCCAGGGCACGGTCTCCCTCGGCGACGTCACCGCCGCGACGCTCTACGTGCAGATGCTCATCGACCCGGTCGACCGGATCGTCTCCATCCTCGACGAGCTCCAGGTCGGCGCCGCGTCGCTCTCCCGCTTGATCGGTGTCGCCCACGTGCCCGACGACCGCACGGCCAGCGGGCGCGAACCTGACGGTGAGCAGATCGAGGTCGAGGACGCACGGTTCTCCTACGTCGACGGCCGAGACGTCCTGCACGGCGTCGACATGTCGGTGCGGGTGGGCGAACGCATCGCGATGGTCGGCCCGTCGGGCGCCGGGAAGTCCACGCTCGGCCGCCTCCTCGCCGGCATCCACCCGCCCCGAACCGGGTCGGTGACCGTTGGTGGGGTGGGCCTGACCGAGCTGCCGCTGCACGAGCTGCGCGGGCACGTCGCCCTTGTCACCCAGGAGCACCACGTCTTCGTGGGCACGCTGCGCGAGAACCTCGCGCTGGCCCTCGACGGCCGACAGCAGGGCGTGGACGACTCCGCCCTGCTGTCCGCGCTGGATGCGGTGGACGCACGGGACTGGGTCGAGGCCCTCCCCCAAGGCCTGGACACGGTGGTCGGTTCCGGCGGACGCCACCTGACCGCACCTCAGTCCCAGCAGCTCGCGCTGGCCCGGTTGGTGCTCGCCGACCCCCACACCCTGGTCCTCGACGAGGCGACCTCGCTCATCGACCCGAGAGCGGCCCGCCACCTGGAGCGGTCGCTCGCCGCTGTCCTGGAGCGGCGGACGGTGATCGCCATCGCGCACCGGCTCTTCTCCGCGCACGACGCGGACCGTGTGGCGGTTGTCGAGGACGGCCGGATCACGGAGCTCGGCTCGCACGACGAGCTGGTCGCACAGGGTGGCTCGTACGCCCGGCTGTGGGACTCCTGGCACGGCAACTGACTTTGTCGCCCGATTCCCCCGTGCATCCGAAGTCGTCACACGTCGGTCAGGTCTCTTTCCGGCCCTCCGGCGGACGAAGCATGGCGTTCGCCCCTGACCTCGCGTTGCATCTTGAACCACCATGAAAGTGGAACGGTGTGTCCTAAGACACGACCAAGACATAGTTTGAGGGGGGTACGCATCATGCGATTCGTTCCGAAAATTCCCCCGCCAGGCAGCGGCTTGTTCCGCGGCTGGAGAGCACTCATCCTGCTGTTCGCCGGCCTCCTGACGATCGGGGTACTACAGCCGGTCACGGCCTCGGCGGGCGCTCCGGCGCTGCTGACGGTCCAGGACAAGACGGTGGTCGAGACCGACTCCGGCACCAAGGACGCCTACGTCAAGATCGTCCTCAGCAAGCGGGTGCACAAGAAGGTCAGCGTCGCCTACGCGACGAGGGACGGCACCGCCAAGGCCGACTCGGACTACGTCGCCAAGAGCGGCCGCGCCTACTTCCCCAAGGGCGCGAAGAAGGCCTACGTCCGGGTTCCGGTGATCGGTGACAAGGTCGAGGAGAACGAGCAGTTCTTCATGGTCCGTATCCACGACGCGTACGGCGCGAAGATCGCCAAGCGGGTTGCCTACGTCCGGATCCTCGACGACGACGAGGCCCCGAAGCCTCCGCCGGAGCCGAAGCTGGCGGTGAGTGACACCAAGGTGCACGAGGGCGCGAAGGCCTACTTCAAGGTCTCCCTGTCAGCATCCGCGAAGGAGACGGTGACCTTCGACTACGAGACCGATGACGGGAGCGCCGAGGCCTACAAGGACTACGACCGCGCCGTCGGGATCAACAAGAAGATCCCCATCGGGGAGGACCACACCTGGGTGATGGTCCAGACGAGGGAGGACGACCTCTTCGAGGGTCACGAGACCTTCTCCCTCGACGTCGAGGACGTCCACAACGCCGAGGTGGTCGACGCCCGAGGCCGGGCGCTCATCCTCGACGACGACCCACCGCCGCCACCGAAGCTGTCGGTCCGGGGCGATCGCGTCCACGAGGGCGACGCCGCCTGGTTCAAGGTGACGCTGTCGAAGCCGGCCTGGAGAGAGGTGAGCTTCGACTTCGCCACCCGCGCCGGCACCGCGACGGCGAACGTCGACTACGACACCACGACCGGCCACGCGCACATCCCGCGGGGCGAGGACAGTGTGCGGGTGAAGGTCATGACGCGCGAGGACTCGATCTTCGAGCCCGGTGCTGACGAGACCTTCTTCCTCGACGTGTCCGACGTCCACGGCGCACAGGTCCTCGACGGCACCGGAACGGCGCTCATCGTCGACGACGAGAAGCCGCCGCTGGAGCTGTCCGTGCAGAACGCGCAGCCGGTCGACGAGGGAGCCAAGGCGGTCTTCAGGATCCAGCTCTCCGCCCCGGCTCCGCACGACGTCCTGTTCGACTTCACCACGCAGGACGGCACGGGACCTGACGGCGCCCTGTCGCCTCAGGACTACGACGCCGAGGCGCAGAACGCCGTCGTCATCCAGAAGAACTCGGACCACGCCCGCATCGAGGTGCAGACCAGGCACGACTCCAGCGACGAGAACGACGAGACCTTCTTCTTGAAGGTCTCCCAGGTCCGTGGAGCCCAGCCTGTGAAGGACTCCGGCACGGGAACCATCAAGGATGTCTACCCCTGGCCCGCTCCGTAGTACGGCAGACCGGCACGAGGAACCGGCCCGGATCGGCCCGGGTCTCCCAGGGACCCGGGCCTTTCCCTGCCCCGCCCGGGCCCGGCCCGGCCGGCCGAAGCCTGCACAGGATCTTCACAAGTCATCCGCACAACCGCGCCGGTTTGGCTCATACGCTCCTTCCATGACCGAAACCGGCACCTCACCTCGTGTGCTCGTCGTCGAGGACGAGCGCACGATCGCCCAGGCGGTGGCCGACCGCCTGACCGCGGAGGGCTTCACCGTCCGGCAGGAGTACGACGGCCCGTCCGCCGTCACAGCCGCGGCCGAATGGTCGCCGGACCTCGTCGTGCTCGACGTCATGCTTCCCGGCTTCGACGGCCATGAGGTCTGCCGGCGCGTCCAGGCCGAGCATCCGGTGCCGGTCCTCATGCTCACCGCCCGAGACGACGAGACCGACGTGCTGGTCGGCCTCGGGGTCGGCGCGGACGACTACCTCACCAAGCCCTTCAGCATGCGGGAGCTCGTGGCGCGGATCCGCGTCCTGCTGCGGCGGGTGGAGCGAGCGTCGGAGCTCGCCTCCAGGACCCCTCCGGAGCTGGTGGTCGGGTCCCTGCGCATCGACCAGGCGCGCCGGCGCGTGACCAACGACGGGGTCGACGTGCATCTCACGCCGACCGAGTTCGACCTCCTGGTCTGCCTCGCGTCGAGGCCGGCCACCGTGCTCACCCGTGAGCATCTCCTCGCCGAGGTGTGGGGCTGGCAGGACGCCACCGGGACACGCACCGTCGACAGTCACGTCAAGTCGCTGCGCAGCAAGCTCGGCTCCCAGCGGCTGCGGACCGTCCACGGTGTCGGCTACGCGCTCGAGGCCGCGCCGTGATCCGCCCGCTGGACCGGCTCGGGTCGATCAAGACCAAGCTGGGCGTCCTGGTAGCGGTCACCGTGGCCGTGGCTGCCTCGGCGTCGGTCCTCGGGTTGCAGCTCGGCCTCCTCCCCCGTTACACCGTCCCCACCGCCGTGGTGGTGGCGCTCGCGGTCACCCAGCTCCTCGCGAGCGGGATGACGTCTCCTCTGCGGGAGATGACCGCGGCGGCGCAGACCATGGCGACCGGGGACTACTCACGCCGGGTGCGGGCCACGTCGCGGGACGAGGTTGGCGAGCTCGCCCGGGCCTTCAACACGATGGCCGCCGACCTCGAGGCGGTCGACCAGCAGCGGCGCGACCTGGTCGCGAACGTGTCCCACGAGCTGCGCACCCCCGTCTCGGCGCTGCGGGCGGTGCTGGAGAACCTCGTCGACGGCGTCTCCCCGCCCGACCGGGCGACGTTGCAGGCGGCGTTGGACCAGACCGAGCGGCTCGGCCGGCTGGTGAACGACCTCCTCGACCTGTCCCGGGTCGACGCCGGCCTCACGCCCCTCGACCTGGAGGACCTCGAGGTGGAGCCGTTCCTGCGATCCGTGGTCGAGGAGGCGAAGGTCGGGGGCCGTCCGGTCGAGTACGCGGTCGACGTACGGCCTCCCGGACTCGTCGTACCCGCGGACCGCGAGCGGCTGCACCAGCTCGTCGCCAACCTGCTCGACAACGCCGGCCGGCACAGCCCGGCCGGCGGCACGGTCACGCTGCGCGCGGGACGCAACGGGGAGCGCGTGCTGCTCGACGTCGTCGACGAAGGTCCGGGCATCGCGCCTTCAGACCGCTCGGCGGTCTTCCAGAGGTTCACCACCGGCGCCGTCGCGCCCGGTGACGGCGGGACCGGCCTGGGCCTGGCGATCAGCCGCTGGGTCGCGGACCTGCACGGCGGCTCCATCGAGGTCGCCGACTCCGACTCCGGCTGCCACATCCGGGTGGCCCTTCCCTTCAGGAGCAAGTGATGACAACGCCCCCCGTCACCGTGCCCGCGCCGGCGAAGCCGCTGCTGGACTCGCTGTTCGGCGAGCTCTGGCCGGACCGCGCAACCCCCGGTCGCCCACAGCTGGTCGGCGCCGCCGCCGCCGTGGGGGTGCTCGCCGCGGCCCTCGTCCCGTACCGCGAGCACGGCCTTGCCATGTTCCTCGCGCTCGGAGCCCTGCTCGGGGTGGTCGCGGCGGCCGACCGGCAGCTGCGGTCGCCCTCACACCTGGCCGCTCTGGGTCTGGGTGTCCTGCTGACGGCGACCCTGCTCGTGCGCGACGCGGGCTGGATCGTGGTGCTCTGCCTCCTGGCGGCGTTCGCCCTGGGTGCCGCCATGCTCGCCGGAGGCCGCTCGGTCCCCGGACTGCTCGCGTCCGCCGCGGCGGTGCCCCTCGCGTCGTTGCGGGGCCTGCCGTGGCTGGGACGGTCGCTGCACCCGCCGTCGGTCAAGGGCAAGCCGGTAGAAGCCTGGTGGACGCTGCTCCGGACCGCAGCCGTCTCGTTGCTTCTGGTCGCGGTGTTCGGGGCGTTGTTCGCCTCCGCGGACGCGCTGTTCGCCCGATGGATCGGCGCGCTCGTGCCGGATCTCGGCTCGGAGGAGGTGCTCGTCCGTGGCTTCGTGCTGGCGGCCTTCACAGGCCTCACCCTCGCCGCCGTGTACGTCGCGATCTGCCCGCCTCGGGTGGAGCGGCTCGCTCTGCCTGCCGGCAAGCCGGTGAGCCGCCCCTTCGAATGGGCCGTACCGGTGGGGCTGGTGGTCGCGGTGTTCACCGTCTTCGTCGTCGCGCAGCTGACCGTGATGTTCGGCGGCCACGACTACCTGCGTCGCACGACAGGACTGACCTACGCGGAGTACGTCCACCAGGGCTTCGGCCAGCTCACCGTGGCCACCGTGCTGACGCTCGCCGTCATGGCCGTCGCGCGCCGCAAGGCAGCGCTCTCGTCACCACGTGACCGCGCCATGCTGAGGGCGATGCTCGGCGCCCTGTGCCTGCTGACCCTGGTGGTCGTCGCCTCGGCGTTGTACCGGATGCACGTCTACGAGGAGGCCTACGGCTTCACCCGTCTCCGTGTCCTCGTGTCGGTGTTCGAGGCCTGGCTCGGCCTGGTCATCGTCCTCGTCATGGCATCCGGGATCAGGCTCCGAGGCGGCTGGGTCCCTGTCGCCTCGCTGGTGACCGGCTCGGTCATGCTGCTGGGCCTCGCCACGGTCAACCCCGACGCCTACATCGCCGAGCGCAACATCGAGCGCTTCGAGCAGACCGGCCGCATCGACTGGTACTACCTGTCCGGCCTCTCCGCCGACGCCGTGCCCGTGCTCGCCGACCTTCCGGAGGAGTACCGGGGCTGCGTCCTCCAGGACGGTCAGCCGTCCGACGACGACTGGCTGGAGTGGAACCTCGGCCGGATCCGCGCCGGTGACGCCGTTCCGGACGCCTCGGCCGGCTGCGTCGCAACGGTCCGCTGAGCTCCGGGCGGAGGGGAGCCTTCAGCCTGGTCGCACCGCCACGGCCTCGACCTCGACGAGCTGGTCCGGATAGCCGAGGACGGCCACGCCGAGGAGGGTACTCGGCACGTCGTGGTCGGCGAAGGCGGCACTGACCACCTGCCACGCCGCGACCAGGTCGGCACGCTCCGACGATGCGACGAACACCGTGGTCTTGGCGACGTCGGTGAGCGCGCACCCGGCGGCGCCGAGCGCCTCGCGGAGGTTCGTGACCACGCGCCCGGCCTGCGCGACGACGTCGCCGGGTGCGACCACCGCACCGGCTTCGTCGAGCGGGCAGGCTCCGGCGGTGAACACCAGGCGCCCAGGGCCCTCGACCACGGAGGCGTAGGCGTACGGGACCTGGTCGGTCAGGGTCGGGCAGCGGACCAGCTCGACGGCCGGCGAGGGCTCGGACATGGGGTCTCCGTTCAGTCCCGGGCGGGGTCGGTCGCCGGTCGCACCAGGGCGTCGGCGTCAGCGGCTTCGACGGCGTCAGCGACGGCAGCGTCCGCCGGCCCGGACCCGACCTCCGCAGCGTGCGCGATGTTGAGGAACGAGCGCCACATGACCGCCGTGAGCAGTGCCGAGCCGATGAACCCGAACCAGTAGGGGGCGACCACGCCCCAGTGCTGGGCGAGCGCACCGCCGAGAAGGGATCCGAGCGCGAGACCTCCCACCGACCCGAGCAGGTAGACGCTCGTGACCCGGCCGAGCAGATGGGCAGGCACTGCACGCTGGCGGACGGTCGTGGAGGTGGTCCCCCAGACGATGGCGTGCACGCCGAAGACCGCCATGACCAGTCCGGCGAACAGCGGCTCGCGCGTGAGGGCGAGAGCGAGGTGGGTCAGTGTCTCGACCACCAGGCCGATGCGCATCAAGGTGGCGAGACTGAACCGTTCCTCGAGCCAGCGGTAGGTCGCCGCGCCCGCGAGCCCGCCGACGGCCGTCGCGGTCATGAGGAGGCCGTAGCCGACCTCGTCGAGGCCGAGCCGCTCGGCGGCGTAGAGCACGTAGACCGCCATACCTGCGCCGAACGTGACGTTGAAGGCGGCAATGGTCAGCGCAAGCGTGCGGACCGGTGCGTGCGCCCACAGCCAGGACAGGCCCTCCGCGATCTCGTGACGCATGGCTCGCGGCTCGCCGTCGCGCTGCACGACCGGTTTCGAGATGCGGGAGATGAGCACCGCCGCGAGCAGGAAGCACAGCGCGTTCACACCGAACGGCACGGCCATGCCGACCCCGAACAGCAGGGCACCCAGCGGCGGCCCGGCGAGCTGGTTGGTCAAGATGGCGGTGCCGTAGAGGCGGGAGTTGGCGAGGCCGAGGCTCTTCTTCGGCACCGCGGTCGCCACGAGGGTGCTGGCCGCGTTGTCCGCGAAGGTCTCCGACGTCCCGAGGAGGAATACCGCGACGAACACGAGCGGCAGGGTCACGAGGTCGAGGGCGATCGACAGGGAGAGCAGTGCGAGCACCGAGAACCGGACCAGGTCGACCGCGATCGTGAGGACGCGGCGGTCGAGCCGGTCGATGACCGCGCCGGCGGGGACGCCGAACAGCAGCCAGGGAAGCTGCTGGAGGAAGGCGGCCGTCGCGACCGCGAACGGCTCACCGCTGATCGAGGCGACGAGCAGCGGCCCCGCCGCGAGCACGATGCCGTCGCCGAGGTTCGAGACGGTGGAGGCGCCCCAGATCCAGCGGAAGTCCCGCCCGAGACGTTGGGGGGCGATACGGGCGGCGAGAGTCACAGGCGGAATTGTGCCTCGGCGGTCCGCACCGCTCCATCGGTTTTGTCCGAGTGCTCCACGCGCAGCGCGAATGCCGCCGTCAGAGTCCGGAGATCGCGATGCCCGAGCGGGTCTTGTAGCGCTTGTTGATGCTGATGAGTACGGCGGTCAGCGGCTCGAGCTGACGGGCCAGCCGGAGGCGGCCTGCGTCCACCCCGTCACGACCGGTCACCGTGCGCGCGAGCTCGATGGCGACCTGCTTGGCGTCCGGGTCGTCCCCGCACACGAGCACGTCCTCGTGGTCGAGGAACTCAGCATCGCCCCAGAGCGACACCGCGGACACGTGGTGGAACGCACCCACGACCGTCGCCTCCTTGGCGAGCGCGGCCGCGCTCTCCGCGGCACTCCCACCCGGGACGTCGAGGCCGTAGGGCCCCTGCTTGTCGAAGCCGAGCGGGTTGACGCAGCTGATCACCGTCTTGCCCTCCAGCACGGGGGCGAGGTCGTCGACGAGCTCGTCGTGACCGTCGTACGGCACCGACAGCAGGACCACGTCGGCCGCAGCGACGGCGTCGGCGTTCTCGGCGCCGCTCACGTCGGCCTCGGGGACGCGTTCACGGATCTCCGCCGCGGCGCTCTCCGCCCGCTGCGCCGACCGCGAGCCGAGCACCACCGCGTGGCCGTGCCTGGCGAACCGGTAGGCCAGCCCCTTCCCCTGCGGACCGGTTCCCCCGATGACCGCGATGCGGTAGCTCGTCACGTCCACTCCTTCTCGTTTCGGCCTACGCGCTCTTGAATCATGACAGCGTGACTGTCACGGTAGTGCCTGCCTGGTGGGACACGTCGCGGTGACCACCCCTCGACACGCGAAAGTAGGGCCATGAAGCTCTCGATGCCCCTGATGTACGCCGGAAACCCACGCGAGGCCGCTGACCAGGTCGCCGCTCTCGAGAAGGCAGGCCTGGACACGGTCTGGGTCGCCGAGGTCTACGGGTTCGACTCCCCCACGCTGATGGGCTACCTCGCCGCCAAGACCGAGACCCTCGAGATCGGCTCGGCCATCTTGAACATCTACTCCCGCACCCCGGGCACGCTCGCATCGACCGCGGCCGGCCTCGACAACGTATCCGGCGGGCGTGCGATCCTCGGCCTCGGCGCGTCGGGCCCGCAGGTGATCGAGGGCTGGCACGGCATGCCCTACGACAAGCCGCTGACCCGGACGCGCGAGGTGGTCCAGATCGTCCGGGCGGCACTGCGCCGCGAGACCATCGAGTTCCACGGCAAGGTGTTCGACCTGCCGCTGCCGTCCGACCAAGGGCTTGGGCTCGGCAAGCCGCTGAAGATGCTGACCAAGCCCGAGCGGCCCGCGGTCCCCATCTACATCGCGGCCCTCGGAGAGAAGAACGTCCAGGGCACGGCGGAGTACGCCGACGGGTGGCTGCCGTTCCTCTACGCCCCCGAGAAGGCCGCCGAGGTCTGGGGCGACGCACTCGCCGCGGGCAAGGCGAAGCGGCCCGACGACCTCGGCCCGCTCGAGGTAGCTGCCGGCGGCATGGTCGCAGTCGGTGACGACGTCAAGGGCATGCTCGACTTCGCAAGGCCGATGTTCGCCCTCTACATCGGGGGCATGGGCGCGAAGGGCAAGAACTTCTACAACCAGCTCGTGAGCCAGTACGGCTTCGAGGCCGAGGCCGCGAAGATCCAGGACCTCTACCTCAACGGCAACAAGCGAGACGCCGAGGCACTCGTGCCCCTCGAGCTGCTCGAGATGTGCAACCTCGTCGGCCCCGCGTCCTACGTCAAGGAGCGGATCGCCGCCTTCCGCGAGTCCGGCGTCACCAGCCTCCAGATCACTCCGGTTGCCGACGACCCGGCAGCCCTCGTCCGCCAGATGAAGGAATGGGTGTCCTGACCATGCGCGAGATCTTCGAGCCCGAGCACGAGTCGTTCCGCTCCACCGTCCGCTCCTTCATCGAGAAGGAGATCTCGCCACACCACGAGCAGTGGGAGAAGGACGGTCTCGTCGACCGCTCGGTCTGGGCCAGGGCCGGCGAGCTCGGCCTGCTCTGCTTCGACGTCGACGAGCAGTACGGCGGCGCCGGGGTCAAGGACTTCCGCTACAACATGGTGATGGCCGAGGAGCTCACCCGGGCCGGCGTGAACGGCCCCGGGTTCCTGGTGCACACCGACATCATCGTCCCCTACATCAGCAGCCTCGGCACCGAGGAGCAGAAGCAGCGCTGGCTCCCGGGCCTCGTCAGCGGAGAGCTGATCAGCGCGATCGCGATGACCGAGCCCGGCGCCGGGTCGGACCTGCAGGGCATCCGCACCCACGCGGTCGACAAGGGCGACCACTACATCCTCAACGGCTCGAAGACCTTCATCAGCAACGGCATTCTCGCCGACCTCGTCATCGTCGTCGCCAAGACCGACCCCGAGGCCGGACACAAGGGCGTCAGCCTCCTCGTCGTCGAGCGGGGCATGGAGGGCTTCGAGCGCGGGCGGAACCTCGACAAGATGGGCCTGAAGGCCCAGGACACCGCCGAGCTCTTCTTCGACAACGTCGTGGTCCCCAAGGAGAACCTCCTCGGCGAGGAGGGCAGCGGCTTCATCTCGCTCATGGTCAACCTGCCGCAGGAGCGACTCTCGATCGCCATGATCGCGGCGGCCGCGTGCGAGCACATCCTCGAGCTGTCGCTGGCCTATGCCAAGGAGCGCGAGGCGTTCGGCAAGCCGATCGGGAAGTTCCAGCACAACCGCTTCCTCGTCGCCGAGATGGCGACAGAGGCCCACATCGCCAGGGTCTTCGTCGACGACTGCGTCCGCAGGCACAACGCGGGCGAGCTCGACGCGAAGCTCGCCTCGATGGCGAAGTGGTGGACCACCGAGCTCCAGAACAAGCTCGTCGACCGGGCCGTCCAGCTCCACGGCGGGTACGGCTACATGATGGAGTACCCGATCGCCCGGGCCTACGTCGACAGCCGCATCCAGACTATCTACGGCGGCACCACCGAGATCCAGAAGGAGATCATCGGCAGGTCCCTCGGCCTCTGACGGAGATGTCGGTGACTGGTGCCACGTGGGTGAAGTGACCGACTACACCCGCACGTGACACTGTCGGTCGATTCAACGTCCTAAGACGCGCGAAAGGGCCGATGACACGCGTGTCTGCGTGCGAGGCTTATCCGAGGCTCGGGCTCGGTCAATGGGGCTACCCCCGTCACCGATCCGTTCGCGGCGGGGCTAGGCGCAAGGCCGATCACTCGTCATTGAGCGGCCTCCCTCGTCCTTCTTACGTTGGGTGTTCGGGGTCTTGGGTCGGTGGGGGGTCTGTCTCTCGACCACCTCGGGGTCGCGGCCGCAACCAGCAGCAGGGAGAGTCCCTCGGTGCGGCTCCGCTGGACCTCCGGGAAGGAGTTCACCATGCTGGCTCGAACTGTTCTGGGCGCACTGGGCGCCGCCGCCATGGCCGCCGGCGCCTTGACTCCGGCGGTAGCGTCCGCCGGCGGCTTCGACGAGCTCGAGGTCCGCGTCTGCAAGTACACCGACAGCAACGAGGAGTTCGACTTCAGGGCAAGGACCGACGAGGAGAGCCGCCGCTTCAGTCTCGAGGACGACGAGTGCAAGAGGGTCTGGCTCGACTACTCGAGGAACAGGTTCCGGCTCCTCGAGTACGTCGACGAAGACGTGTTCAGGGTCCGCTTCAGGGTCCGCGGGGACTACGAGGACTACGAGACCGACGAGGACCGTGTGAAGGTCTGGTTCGACGACCAGGAGGACGAGCCCTACCTGCGGATCAACGTCTACAACTACGAAGAGTGACGACTGACCATCAGTCCCTGCACAGGTTCCGGGGGCGGTGAGTGCACCTCACCGCCCTCGGCATGACACGACCAGCAGCACCTGAAGGGATCTAGGTCGACGCCCCACGTCCCGGCGACGCCGGGTGGCTGCGATGCCAGTCAGCCATGCACAGGCAGGGGCGCACGCGGGTGTTGCAGCAGGAGTGGATGCCCAGCCTGCAAGGCGTGCACGTGCTCGTCGTGGCCCCGGAGTCCATGCTTCTTGTCTGAGTCATGGAGACCCCCCCGCAACGTCCGACCCCCCGGCCATGGACGTTGAGACCAGTCTGAGCGGCCCCTTCGGACACGCGCAATACCTCAAACGGGTGGATCCTGCGCCCCGGACGACTCAGGTGGCAGGGCCCCGGACCAGCCATGGCCCGGTGTGCACCTGCCGGGAACGCATGGCGGAACACTCTCCCCAAGGCTGCCCATCCACGGCATGATGTGGCTCCGATCACACAGACCGATGAGGAGAGACATGAGCGACGTCCTGCAGCAGCGGCAAGAGATCGAGGACCGGATCGCAGGCATGACCTTCTGCACCCGGCTCGAGCGGACCGTCGCGGAGCGGGGCGACGCTCCGGCGTACTCCGACAAGGTCGGCCTCGCCGCGGGCCAGCAGGGCTGGCGGACGCTGTCCTGGACGCAGGTGCGCGAGCACGCTCTCGACCTCGCGGCCGGTCTTGCCCAGATCGGCCTCGCCCCCGGCGACACGATGGCCATCATGGCGACCAACCGGATCGAGCACGTCCTCGCCGACATCGCCGCCGTGCACGCGAGCGGCACGCCCATGTCGATCTACGCCACGTTCGCCCCGGAGCAGGTGGCCTACGTCGCCGGCAACGCCGAGCCGACGGTCGTCGTGCTCGAGGGTGCCGACCAGCTCCAGCGCTGGCAGAAGGCACTCGACGAGGTCACGAGCATCAAGGCTGTGGTCGTGATGGACGCCGCACTCGCCGGTGAGGACGACCGCGCCGTGAGCTGGGACGACCTGCTGGAGCGAGGACGTGAGGCGCGCGCCGCCGACCCGGTGATGTACGACGACCTCTGGCGCTCCGTCACGCCGGACCACCCCCTCACGATCCTCTACACCTCCGGGACCACCGGCCATCCGAAGGGCGTGGTGCTCACCCACCACAACATCTGCTTCGAGACCGAGAGCTCGCTCGACACCCACCAGCTGTGGGAGCCCGGCGAGACGGTGTCCTACCTCCCCTTCGCGCACATCGCCGAACGGATGCTCGGCATCTACATCCCGCAGTTCCAGGGCGGGCACGTCCACCTGATCGGCGACCCCGCGCTGCTCGTAGGCGCGCTCGGCGAGGTCCACCCCACGCGCTTCTTCGGTGTCCCGCGGGTGTGGGAGAAGATCCGCACCGGCGTATCGGGCCTGCTCGCCGCGGAGACCGACGAGGCCAAGAAGGCGGCGGTCGAGAAGGCGATGGAGGTCGGCCTGCGCTACGTCGAGTCGCGCCAGCTCGGCCAGGAGACCTCGCCGGAGCTCGCGGAGGAGTACGCCGCGATGGACGCCGCCGTCCTCGGCCCGATCCGGGGCCTGCTCGGCCTCGACCGCGTGGAGTGGGCGGCGTCGGCCGCCGCGCCGATGCCCGTGGAGGTGACCCGGTTCTTCGCAGGACTGGGGATCGCGATCTACGACGTGTACGGCATGACCGAGACCAGCGCCGTCGTGACCGCGAACGGCCCGGCCGGCTTCCGGCTCGGCAGCGTCGGCCGCGCCATCACCGGCGTCGAGGTCCGGCTCGGCGAGGACAACGAGATCCTGGTCCGCGGACCGGTGACGACCCCCGGCTACTTCAAGCAGGAGGACGCCACCCGGGCGCTGATCGACGAGGACGGCTGGCTGCACACGGGCGACATCGGGCAGCTCGACGAGGACGGCTTCTTCTACGTGGTGGACCGGAAGAAGGAGATGATCATCACCTCGGCCGGCAAGAACATCGCGCCGTCGAACATCGAGAACCTCCTGAAGGAGAGCCCGCTCGTCGGGCACGCCCTCGTCTTCGGAGACGCCCGCCCCTACTGCGTCGCGGTGCTCACCCTCGACGGCGAGATCGCGCCGGTGCTCGCACAGCGGCACGGGATCGAGTTCACCGATCTCGCCGACCTGGCCCAGAACCCGCAGATCCTGGCCCTCGTGCAGCAGTCGGTCGACGCGGCCAACGAGCGGCTCTCGCGACCCGAGCAGGTCAAGAAGTGGGAGCTGCTCCCGACGGAGTGGACGGCCGAGAGCGAGGAGCTCACGCCGACCCTCAAGCTCAAGCGGCGGGTGGTCCACGCGAAGTACCAGGACGTGCTCGAGCGTCTCTACACCTGAGCGAGCGGGTCCCGGGCCGGCAAGCGCAGGCCAAGGCTTCGACCGCGAGCGGCCGATCACCCGGTCGGCCGCTCGCGGAGGCCACCTCACCCCGTCTCGAGCGCGACGCCTTCCCACGAGCCTTGCCATGGTGACAGTTGTGCTGTCACAGTCCTCTTGAACCGACGAGAGCCGTCCGATCTCTGGGGGTCCGAGCCATGGTCTTCGGTCGCTACGCCAACCTCCGCCGGATCGAGAGGCTCGATCCCGCCACGGACTACGACGAGATCTTCTCCCTCGTCACCCAGTACGAGTTCCCGTGGGAGTACGTCCAGGGCACCTCCCTCGCGTTCATGCGCGACTACGGCGTCCCCTCGATCAGCGCCCTGCTCGACCGGACGGGCCAGTTCGAGCACTACGGCCAGAAGCGGTACGACGACACGATCCTCATCGGCTACGAGGCGACCGTCGAGACCCTGGAGTCACAACGCGGCCGGGAGGCGATCCGCCACCTCAACCGGATCCACGGCAAGTACGACATCCCGAACGACGAGTTCCTGTTCGTGCTCGCCACCACCATCGTGGGCCCGAAGAGGTTCATCGACGCCTACGGCTGGCGCTCCCTGCACCCGCACGAGGTGGAGTCGATGTACCGCGTGACGACGAGGTTCGGCGAGCTGATGGGCATCAAGGGGCTACCGGCCGACTACGAGGGCTACGAGCGCCTCCTCGACGACTACGAGGCGCAGCGGTTCGAGTTCGCTCCTTCGAACCGCCGGGTCGCCGAGGCCTCGATGCGGATCGTCGAGGCGTGGTACCCCTCGGCCGTGCGGCCGCTGGTGCGGCGCATCAGCATCGCGATGCTCGACGAACCGCTCCGGGTCGCACTCGGACTCCCCCGCCAGGCGCGGTGGCTCTCGACATCCCTCGACCGTGCGCTGCGGCTACGGGCACAGGTGCTGCGGGTCGTGGTCCCTCCGCGCCCGGGGTCGAGACCCTACCTCCACGACCCGCGACGGACCTACCCGCTCGGCTACTCCCTCTACGACCTGGGCCCCGACTGGCTGCGCACGCCGCTGCGGCCCGATCCGACCCGCAGCTCGTAGAGCACCGACGGGTACGTCGTGGACTGGTCCGCACCACCCGTCGCACCGGTCGGTAGTCTCCCCCAGGAGCCGAGCTCGTCCCGCTGGTGGACGGACCCACGCCACGGAGGCGGCCCATGCGGCGAGCCCGATGCCCTGACACGACCGAGGGAGCCCTGTGACCCCAGACGACCACGTGACCCCCCAGGCGATGCGGCGAGCCCTGGCGCGTGCGGCGCGAGGCGTGGCCCTCGACGAGTCGGAGGCCGCCGTACTCCTGACTGCGCGTGGTGCGGACCTCGACGCGTTGTGTACGACGGCCGCGCGAGTCCGCGACGCGGGGCTGGAGGCTGCGGGGCGACCCGGCGTGGTGACGTACTCGCCGAAGGTCTTCATCCCGTTGACCCGGCTGTGCCGCGACCGCTGCCACTACTGCACGTTCGTGACGACCCCGAACCGGCTCGCCGCCGCGGGCGAGACCCCCTACCTCTCACCTGACGAGGTCCTCGCGATCGCCACGCAAGGCGCAGCCCTCGGGTGCAAGGAGGCGCTGTTCACCCTGGGTGACCGTCCCGAGGACCGCTGGCCGGCCGCCACCCGGTGGCTCGACGAGAAGGGCTACGACTCGACCCTCGACTACGTCCGCGCGATGGCGGTCCTCGTCCTCGAGGAGACCGGCCTGCTCCCCCACCTCAACCCCGGGGTCATGTCATGGGAGGAGATCAACCGGCTCAAGGCTGTCTCGCCCTCGATGGGGATGATGCTCGAGACCACGTCGACCCGGTTGTTCACCGAGAAGGGACAGGCTCACCACGGCTCCCCGGACAAGGACCCCGCGGTGCGGCTGCGGGTGCTGGAGGACGCGGGCCGGCTCGACGTGCCGTTCACGACCGGCCTCCTCGTCGGCATCGGCGAGACCGTCGTGGAGCGCGCCGCGTCGATCTTCGCCCTCCGACGCGTGGCGCGTCAGTACGGCCACGTGCAGGAGGTGATCGTCCAGAACTTCCGCGCCAAGCCCGACACCGCGATGCGCTCGGTCGACGACCTGGGGCTCGAGGAGTACCTTGCTGCGATCGCGGTGACTCGCGTCGTGCTCGGTCCGAGGCTGCGGGTGCAGGCACCGCCGAACCTCGTGGACCTCGCGGAGTGCACCGCCCTGCTCGGTGCCGGTGTCGACGACTGGGGCGGGGTCTCTCCCCTGACGCCCGACCACGTCAACCCCGAGCGGCCCTGGCCCTCGCTCGAGCGGCTCCGCGCGGTCACCGAGACGGCCGGGTTCTCGCTCGCCGAGCGGCTCACCGTCCATCCGGAGTACGTCCGCGCCGGCGAGCCCTGGATCGACCCGCGGGTGTCCGGCCACGTCGCCGCGCTCGCGCAGGACGACGGCCTCGCGGCTCCCGGCCGAAAGGCGCGCGGCCTGCCGTGGCAGGAGCCCGACGGCGGGTTCGCCTCGGTGGGCCGCACGGATCTCCACGCCGCGATCGACACCGAGGGCCGTGCGACCGACCGCCGCGACGACTTCGAGTCGGTCTACGGCAGCTGGGACTCGTTGCGCGAAGCCCTCGCCAAGGAGGACGATCTGCGTGCGGAGGGGGGCCGGTCCAACCAGCCTCGCTCCTCCGTCGCTCGGCGGCCAGTCCCATCCACGGCCAGGCCCCCCTCCGCACTCCGACCGTCCGCGCCGCCCCCGCGCCTCGACGCAGATGCTCGACGAGCACTCGATGTGGCGGCCTCAAGGCCGGACTCGCTGACGGACGAGCAGGCCCTCACCCTGATGACCGCGGAGGGCGAGGCCCTTCGCGAGGTCTGCCGGGTGGCCGACGACCTGCGCCGTGACGTCGTGGGCGACGAGGTCACCTACGTCGTGAACCGCAACATCAACTTCACCAACGTCTGCTACACCGGCTGCCGGTTCTGCGCCTTCGCACAGCGCCGCACCGACGCCGACGCCTACTCCCTCTCTCTCGACGAGGTGGGGGACCGTGCGGAGGAGGCATGGCGCGGCGGCGCGACCGAGGTGTGCATGCAGGGCGGCATCGACCCGGAGCTGCCCGGCACGGCGTACTTCGACCTCGCCGCCGCGGTGAAGGCGCGCGTCCCGGGCATGCACGTGCACGCGTTCTCGCCCATGGAGATCGTCAACGGCGCCTCGCGGACCGGTCTTACCTTCCGCGACTGGCTGCTTCGCGCGAAGGAGTCGGGCCTGGACACGATTCCCGGCACTGCTGCTGAGATCCTCGACGACGACGTCCGCTGGATCCTGACCAAGGGCAAGCTGCCCACGTCCACGTGGATCGACGTCGTGACGACCGCACACCAGGTCGGGATCCGGTCGAGCTCGACGATGATGTACGGCCACGTCGACAACCCCGCTCACTGGGTCACGCACCTCCGCGTACTCTCACGGATCCAGGACGAGACCGGTGGTTTCACCGAGTTCGTGCCGCTGCCGTTCGTCCACACCTCCGCACCGATCTACCTCGCGGGCCTGGCGCGCCCCGGCCCGACGATGCGCGACAACCTCGCCGTCCACGCGATGGCCCGGATCATGCTGCACGGCCGCATCGACAACATCCAGACCTCGTGGGTGAAGCTCGGCGTGGAGGGCACCCGGGCAATGCTGCGTGCAGGCGCCAACGACCTCGGCGGCACCCTCATGGAGGAGACCATCTCGCGGATGGCGGGATCCGAGCACGGGTCGGCGAAGACCGTCGGGGAGCTCGTGGAGATCGGCGCCGGCGTCGGCCGTCCGGTGCGCCAGCGCACCACCACCTACGGGTACGTCGACCAGGTCACGACGGGCTAGGGGCGCAGCGCCGCGTCCGGCATGGGCGCGACCTC
>DASSMS010000024.1:0-8827 GCA_035688575.1 Nocardioidaceae bacterium | reverse complement strand
GTTGTGGAGGAAGAGCAGGGGTACGTCGATCTGGTTGGCGAGCTGGATGAACTGCGCGGCCTTCTGGGACTCCTCGCTGAACAGCACGCCCTGCGCGTTGGCGAGGATCCCGACCGGGTGGCCGTGGACCTTCGCCCAGCCAGTCACGAGCGAGGGGCCGTAGAGGGGCTTGAACTCGTCGAAGACCACCCTGTTCTGCTCGCTCACGCCGTCGCAGATCCGCTCGATCACCTCGCGCGGGTCGAACGGCTCCTTGAGGTCGGTGGGGATCAGGTCGAGCAGCTCGTCCGGGTCCTCCTTCGGCTCCGCGTAGCCCGGGACGTCATACGCTCCGGCCGCCATAGCAGCCGCGTCGTATGACGTCCCGCGTGCCTTCCGCCAGTTGAGGCGGGCGACGATGCGGCGGCCGATCCGGATCGCGTCGTGCTCGTCGACGGCGAGGTAGTCGGCGAGGCCGGAGGTGCGTGCGTGCATCTCCGCGCCGCCGAGGGACTCGTCGTCGGACTCCTCGCCGGTGGCCATCTTCACCAGCGGCGGGCCGCCCAGGAAGACCTTGGCCCCCTCCTTGACCATCACGACGTAGTCGCTCATGCCGGGCACGTAGGCGCCGCCGGCCGTGGAGTTGCCGAAGACCAGCGCGATCGTCGGCGTCTTGGCCGCGCTCGCCTTGGTCAGGCCACGGAACAGGTCGCCGCCCGGGATGAAGATCTCCTTCTGGCTGGGCAGGTCCGCACCGCCGGACTCGACGAGGTTGACCGTCGGCAGCCGGTTCTCGCGGGCGATCTGCGCCGCACGGAAGAGCTTCTTGACCGTCCACGGGTTGCTCGCCCCGCCGCGAACCGTGGGGTCGTTGGCGATGATCATGCACTCGACGCCCTCCACGACGCCGATGCCGGTCACGACGCTCGCGCCGACCTTGTAGTCCGAGCCCCAGCCCGCGAGCGGGCTCAGCTCGAGGAAGGCCGACCCCTCGTCGAGGAGCAGCTCGATGCGCTCGCGAGCGAGGAGCTTGCCTCGCCTGCGGTGGCGGTCGACGTACTTCTCCCCACCGCCTGCCACGGCCTTGGCGTGCTCGGCCTCCAGGGCGGCGAGCTTCTCCAGCATCGCCTCCCGCCGGGTCTGCGGCTCCACCGCGGGAGTCGTGTCCGTGCTCATGGGGTGTACCCCAGGAGTCGGGCGGTCAGGTCGTTGAGCACTTCGGTGGCTCCTCCTCCGATTCCGAGGATCCGGGCGTCGCGGTAGGCCCGCTCCACCTCGATCCCGTGCATGTATCCGGTGCCGCCGTGGATCTGCACCGCCTGGTCCACCACGAAGCTGCACGCCTCCACGGCGAACGCCTTCGCCTGCAGGGCCTCGGCGAGGGGGTTCTCGCCGGCGACGAACCTGCGCGCGGTCTCGCGGGTGTAGGTGCGCGCGACCTCCACCTTGCGGTGCATCTCGACGAGCCTGTGCTGCACGACCTGGCGTGCGGCGAGCGGCTTGCCGAAGGTCTCGCGCTGCTTGGCGTACTCGACACTCAGGTCCAGGGCGCGGGCCGCGATCCCGTAGCCGTGCACCGCGAGAGCGAGCCGCTCGGTGACGAACTGCTGTGCGATCAGGGCGAAGCCGCCGTTCTCCTCACCGACGAGGTTCCCGGCGGGGACCCGCACGTCGGCGAAGGAGAGCTCGGCGGTGTCGGAGCAGTGCCAGCCCATCTTCGACAGCGAGCGCGTGACCTCGAAGCCCGGCGTGCCCTTCTCGATGACGAGCAGGCTCACCCCGGCGTACCCGGGACCGCCGGTGCGCACGGCAGTCGTGACGAAGTCGGCGCGGACGCCCGAGGTGATGAAGGTCTTCGCTCCGTTGACGACGAAGGCGGAGCCCTGGCGTACGGCGGAGGTGCGGATGTTCGCGACGTCCGACCCGCCGCCGGGCTCGGTGATCGCGAGGGAGCCGATCGTCTCGCCCGCCAGGGTCGGCCGCACGAACCGGTCGACGAGGTCGTCGCTTCCTGCGGCCACGATGTGGGGCAGCGCGATGCCGGAGGTGAACAGGGCGGCGAGGAGGCCCGAGCTGGCTCCGGCCTCGGCCATCGCCTCGGTCACGGCGAGGGCGTCGAGGAACGTGCCACCGCTACCGCCTTTCTCCTCCGGGACCCCGAGACCGAGGAAGCCCTGCTTCGCCGCGGCCCGGTGCAGCTCGCGCGGCACCTCGCCGGCGTCCTCCCACTCCTGGAGGTGCGGCACGACCTCCTTGCGCACGAAGGACCTTGCGCCCTCGCGCAGCGCCTCCTGCTCCGGGCTGAAGAAGCTCACAGCAGGTCCTCCGTGATGCTCACGTGGCGCGACCGGAGCCACTCGCCGAGGGCCTTGGCCTGAGGGTCGAACCGGGTGGAGGCGGCGACCCCCTGGCCGAGCAGCCCGCGGATCACCACGTTCACGGCCCCCAGGTTGGGCAGCGGGTAGACCTCCACCGGCAGGTCGGCCGCCTCGGGGAGCAGCTCGCGGACGCGGGCGGGGGTGATCAGCTTGGTCAGCCACGCGACCCGCTGCTCGCGGTTCTCGCTGCGGTCGACCCACAGGCCGACGTTCGCGTCGCCGCCCTTGTCGCCGGACCGCGCGTGCACGAAGGTGCCCAACGGCAGCCTCCGGGTCACGAGGTCCTGCGGCGCCTCTGCCGCCACCCGCGCCGCGGTCTCCTCGATCTCCTCGGGAGCACACGCGGGAGCCGGCTCGCCCCCCTCGACGGCGGCGAGGGCGGGTGGGTCGGGGATGCGCTCGGCCCTCCCGTCGGCGTGCACGACCGCGTGCTCGACCTCCGCGCGGTCGACGTACTCGGGGCGGTAGACCCCGTAGGGGGACGCGGGAGCCGGCGGGGCGGTCAGGGTGAACCCGGGGTAGGACGCGAGGCCGAGCTCGACCGCGGCAGCGGTGAACAGCTTGCCGACGACGTTCGCGTCGGGGTCCTTGACCGAGCAGCGCAGACGACAGCTCGCCGCCTCCTCCGTGGAGGCGTCCTCGCGGTCGGTGCGCGCCAGGCTCCACTCCACCGAGGCCGGCGGGTGCTTCTCGAGCGCGGACTCCATCTGGGTGCGGACCCAGTCGGCCTTGGCGTCGATGTCGAGTCCGACCAGCACGAACTCGAGCGAGTTGCGGAAGCCGCCGAGCTCGTTGACGCAGACCTTCAGCTGCGGCGGCGGCGCCACACCGCGTACGCCGGAGACGCGGACCCGGTCCTCGCCGTCGTCGCCGAGCTCGATCGTGTCGAGACAGGCGGAGGCGTCGGGGCCGAGGTAGGTCGACCCGCCGATCTCGTACACGAGCTGGGCCGTGACGGTGTCCTGCGTGACGACGCCGCCGGTGCCGGGGTGCTTGGTGATCACGCAGCTGCCGTCGGCGGCGACCTCCGCGACCGGGAAGCCGAGCGGCCGGGTGTCGGGCTTGAAGGAGCGGAAGCCGGAGAAGTTCCCGCCGGTCGCCTGGGTGCCGCACTCGATGATGTGGCCCGCGACCAGGGCGCCGGCCAGCTCGTCGTACTGCGTGGGGGTCCAGCCGAAGTGCGACGCCGCCGGACCGACCACCACGGAGGCGTCGGTGACCCGCCCGGTGACCACGATGTCCGCGCCGCCGTCGAGCGCCGCCGCGATGCCGAACGCGCCGAGGTAGGCGTTGGCGGTGAGGGCGTTCTCGATGCCGAGCTCGGCGGCCCGTGGCAGGAGGTCATCGCCTTGCACGTAGGCGATCCGGGGGTCGAGACCCTGTGCCTTGGCGACCTCGCGCAGTCTGTCGGCGAGACCGGCGGGGTTGAGACCGCCGGCGTTCGAGACGATCTTCACCCCCCGCTCCAGCGCGAGCCCCATGCACTCCTCGGCCTGCTTGACGAAGGTGCGGGCGTAGCCGAGCGTCGGGTCCTTCATCCTGTCCCGGCCGAGGATCAGCATGGTCAGCTCGGCGAGGTAGTCACCGGTGAGCACGTCGAGCTCGCCACCCTCGAGCATCTCGCGCATCGCGGAGAGCCGGTCGCCGTAGAAGCCGCTGCAGTTGCCGACGCGCAACACGTCGCCCGTCGAGCTCATGCGCTCGCCTCTGCCTGCCCCGGCTCCCGCCCGCCACCAGGTGGACCGGCGAAGACCTGGGCGATGTCGAGCCAGCGGTCCGCGTGGGGGCCGGTCGCGACCAGGTCGAGGTCGTCACGGTGGCGCCGCTGCGTGACCAGGAGGCAGAAGTCGTACGCCGAACCGCGGACCGACTGGGCGGCGTCCTCGGGCCCGTACGCCCACGTCTCGCCACTCGGCGAGGTGAGCTCCACCCGGAACTCCTCGGCGGGGGCCTCGAGCTGGTGCACGGAGTAGGCGAAGTCGCGGGTGCGCACCCCGAGGTGGACCACGTGGCGGATCCGGTCGGTCGGGGAGGGTGCCACGCCGAGGGCCTCGGCGACGTCGAGCCCGTGGGCCCAGGTCTCCATGAAGCGGGCGGTGGCCATCGAGGTGGCGCTCATCGGCGGGCCGTACCAGGGCAGCTTCTGGCCGGCGGGGTACTCCGCGAGGGTGGTCGCGAGGGTCCTGCGGGCGGTGCGCCAGCGCTCGAGCAGGTCGGCAGGGTCCGCGTCGGCGCCCCGAGCAGCCTGGGTGTCGACGAAGCCCTCAGGGTCTGCGAGCGCCTCGAGCACGGTGGCATCCCAGGCCTCCTTGTCGGTGGCCGCCTTCACCGCGGTCTCGTCGGTCCACGCGAGGTGCGCGATCTGGTGGGCGACGTCCCAGCCCTCGGCCGGCGTCGGTGTCCGCCATCCCGCATCGTCGAGCGGCGCGACGAGCGCCTCGAGCGCGTCACCCTCCTCGGCGAGGTCTGCGAGGACGGCGGTGAGCCTGCCGTCGGTGGTCGTCCCTGGGGTGCTCATGCAGTCTCCTCGGCGGTCGGTGCCCGGCTGATCTGGGAGTCGAGGGTGCGCGCCCACTGGTCCAGGATCCGCCTGCGGCGGGCGGCGTCGTCGCTGATGGTGTTCGCGAGCCCGAGCCCGCGCACGAGGTCGAGGGTGGCCTGGACGAGCTCCCGGACGCCGGGCTGCCTCTCGTCCACCTCGAGCAGCTCGACGGTGCGTCGGTGGATGTCGCGGCCGATCCGCTGCTCGAGCGGGGCCAGGCTGGCCAGGAGGGTCTCGTCGGTGCGTGCGGCCACCCAGAGCTCGAGCGCCGCGATGAACACCGGGCTGGTGAAGTGCTCGGCGAGCATCTCGAGGACCGCGCGGGTCCGGCGACGCCCCGAGGGCAGCTTCGTCGCGGCCTCGGCGAGCTCCCGGCCGCGGACCTCGCTGAGGTGCTCGACGGCGGCGAGGACGAGGTCGTTCTTGGTCGGGAAGTGGTGGAGCTGGGCTCCCCGCGACACTCCTGCCCGCTTGGACACCAGGGTGGTCGACGTACCGCTCCAGCCGTGCTCGACGAGGAGCTCGACAGTGGCCTCGAGCAGTCGCTGGCGCATGACCCTCGTGCGCTCCTCCTGGGGCACTCGAGCCGGTGCGGCGGCGGGCGACGACATGCGGCACATCCTCCACCCGCACCAAGAAACAGTCAAGCCTGACTGTTTGTTTCTGGCGAGGCGGGGCTCCTTCCGTCACGGGGTCGCGTATGAGAACAATGGGCACATGTTCCGCGAGGCAACCGAGGACGACCTGCTGGCGCTGGCGGAGCTCGAGCGAGAGGCGAACCTCGCCGCGCTCGGCCACGTGTTCCGGCCCGAGTCGCACCCGTTCCCCTTCGACGACGTGCTCGCCCGATGGCGGCTGGTGCTCGACGACGCGGCGGCCGTCGTACTGGTCCGCGACGATCCCGAGGAGCGTGGGCTGACGGCCTACGCGGCCTACGACGACGACACGCTGCGTCACGTCGCCGTGCATCCTCGCCACTGGGGGGAGGGGCTGGCCACCGCCGCGATCGAGGTGGCGACCCAGGCCATGGAGCTGCGCGGCACGACCGCCGCCTCGCTGTGGGTGCTGCAGGAGAACCACCGGGCCCGGCGGCTGTACTCCTACCTCGGCTGGAGGGAGACCGACGACGTGCAGAGCGCGCCGTGGCCCCCGCACCCGGTGGAGGTCAGGTACACCCGCCTGCTCGTGCAGTCCGAGCGCTGAGCGGGTCCCGCCTCAGCGGCGGAGGGTGCGCGCCGCCTCCGCCAGGCCGCGGACGCCCTGGCGCAGCTGCTCGGCCCGCGACGTGGGGCGGCCCTGGGCGCGCGCCCGCGAGGCACGGCGCTCGCGCTCGATCTCCGCGAGGTACTTGTGGAAGTCCACCTGGATGGTGTGCCTCTTGGACGCCACGTAGCGCCTGCGGAGCTCCTCGTCGTACTCCGCGATCTGGGCGCGCATCTCGTCGTACGACGGCAGCTCCCCCTCACCGCTGACGAGGTCGCCGACCCACTCGGACTGCACCTCGGCGAGCGGCATGATGGCGCCGATCGGCTGGATCAGTCCGACGAAGTAGAGGCCGGGGTGCTCTGGGTCGACCACCCGGCGGTACAGGTCGATGTGGTTGTCCCCGGCGCTGACCACCCGCTCGTCGAGGAACGGGAAGCTCACCTTGTAGCCGGTGCAGTAGACGACGACGTCCACCTCTGCGGCTGAGCCGTCCTGGAAGAAGACCTTCGAGCCCTCGAAGCGGTCGATGTTCGGCTTCACCGTGATGTCGCCGTGCCCGAGGCGGGTGAGCAGCTCGTCGCTCACGGTCGGGTGCGCGTGGAGCACGGCGTGGTCGGGCTCGGGGAGGCCGTAGTCGGTGACCTTCCCCTGCGCCAGCCGCAGCATCGCGGCCATCGACAGCTGCTGGACCTTCAGCGGCATGCGCGCGACGACCGAGTCGGTCAGGTGGTCGGTGGGGACGCCGAGGAGGTACTTGGGCACGATGTGTGCACCTCGCCGCATCGCGAGGTAGGTCTCCGAGGCGACCCGCGAGGACTCGACGGCGATGTCGGTGGCCGAGTTGCCGATGCCGAGGACCAGCACCCGCCTGCCCTCGAAGATCTCGGGGGTCTTGTAGTAGTGCGCGTGGATCTGCTGCCCCGTGAAGGTCTCCGACCCGGGGAAGGAGGGTTCCGGCCAGCGGGGGTCCCAGTGGTGGCCGTTCGCGACGACCACGTGCTCGTAGTGCCGGACCTCCGGCTCCCCCGGGTCGCCGTGCTCGTTGCGGGCACGGAGCGTCACTGCGTACCTGCCGTGCGCCGCCGCGGTCGAGACCGGCTCGACCTTCACCACCTCGGTGCGGAAGCGGATCTTGTCGCGGAAGCCGAAGTGGTCGACGTAGTCATCGAAGTACTTCGCGATCTGCCAGTGGTTCGGGTAGTCCGGAAGGCTCTCGGGCATCGGGTAGGCGCGGTACTCCATCAGCTGCCGCGAGGTGTTGATGTGCAGCGAGCGGTACGCCGACGACATGCCGTTGTCGTTCTGGTAGCGCCAGTTGCCGCCGACCTCGCTCCCGAGCTCGAAGCAGTCGAAGTCGATCCCGCGTGCCTGGAGCACCTGCGCCGCAGCGATCCCCGAGGAGCCGGCACCGATGATGCATACACGCGCACTCATGTGAATGACCTTCCGAAGGGAGGTGTAACAGAGTGCCATATTCGGGCACGGACGAGGTCTATGGTTCTCGGGTGCCGTTTCCCTCGCCGCCCTGGTCGATGCAGGGCTACATGTGGCTTTCGCTCTTCCCCGTCCGCAGGGGTACGCCGGAGCGTCCCGCCGGCCTGTACGGCGCCGCGTTCGTCGACTACGTCAAGGGAAGCGTCCTGACCTACCGCGAGCTGCTGGTCGCACGGCTGGTCCGCGACGGAGCAGTCCCGAGAGTTCACATCACCGACATCTGGGTGGACTCCAAGGCCTCCCGCGACGGCGGCCGGTCGTTGTGGGCGATCCCCAAGGACCTCGCGGAGCTGCACGTGCTCCAGCACGGCATGGGACCCGCGGCCCGGGTCTCGGGGGACGCGAACATCAACGGCTCCCCCGTCGCAGCTGCCCGGTTCACCACACCGCGCGTGCCCTCCCTGCGAACGCCGTTCGCCTTCTCGGTCGACCAGGAGCGGGAGGACGGGTCACGCACCGTCACGTCCGTGTCGGGAAGCTCGCGCAACATGCTCGTGCACGGGCGCTGGGACTTCGGGGCCGACGGGCCCCTCGCGTGGTTGCACGGCCGCCGTCCGGTCGGGTCTTTCCGCCTCGGTGACTTCCGGATGACCTTCGGCGGCTGACCTCTCGACTCCTCGGTCGCCCATGCTGGGTGACCACCTCCCGGCGTACGCCTGGATCAGTTCAGAACCGAGGTTCCTGGCGCAGAAAACCTCGGATCCGAACTGATCTGTGTCGCCGGCTACTCGGCTGGCGGCTGCTCGGAGGGCTCGGCGTCGGCGGCGGCGCGGCGCGCGGACTCGCGGATCTCGAAGACCTCGGTGGCGAACCCGCCGACGGCGCGGGCGATGTCGCGGACCGCGGTGGTCACGATCGTGGTGACCGTGCCCACCGCGGTCGCAGTGGCCTCGACGGTGTCCTGCAGGGCGTCCTTGCGGATCTCGGCCTTGCTGATGTGGTCCTTCGGGCTCATGGGTCCAGTCTCAGGCAGCGACGCGGTCCGGCGTGACGCGGGATGCATCCTGAGACCGGCCGTGCAGGCGCCGGCCGAGCCGGTCGGGGAGTGCGAGGCGCACGATCTTGCGGGCCACGCTGCCGAGCTGCCTGTGCAGCGGGCCGGTGTTGTAGTCGAGGCCGTACCGCTCGCAGATCTCGCGCACCTCCGCCGCGATCTGGGGGTAGCGCCGCGCCGGGAGGTCGGGGAACAGGTGGTGCTCGATCTGGTGGGAGAGGTTCCCGGTCATCA
>DASSMS010000057.1:0-22218 GCA_035688575.1 Nocardioidaceae bacterium | reverse complement strand
CGAGAAGACCACGTACACCGCGAAGGAGCAGGACCGCTCCATCCGGGCCTTCCGTGACGAGGTCGTCGAGGCGATCGGCGTCAAGAACCTCATCGACGTGCGCAGCCCCGACGAGTACGCCGGACGCCTGCTCGCGCCGGCACACCTGCCGCAGGAGCAGGCCCAGCGCGCGGGCCACATCCCCACGGCGGCGAGTGTCCCGTGGAGCAAGGCCGCGAACGACGACGGCACCTTCAAGTCCGACGACGAGCTCCGCAAGCTCTACACGGACGCAGGGGTGGACTGGGACAAGGAGACGATCGCCTACTGCCGCATCGGCGAGCGCTCCTCGCACACCTGGTTCGTGCTGCACGAGCTGCTCGGCGACACCTCCGCGAAGAACTACGACGGCTCCTGGACCGAGTACGGGTCGCTGGTCGGCGTCCCGGTCGCACTCGGCGACGAGCGCGGGGAGGCCTGATGTGCGGCGCGACCACCGGGGGGCTCTCCCTCGACGGGGTGAACGTGGCAAAGGAGTCCATCATCCAGGGCGTCGTGACCCGCGGGGTTGGTGACGACGCCGAGCCGGTCGGCAACGCCTACGTTCGGCTGCTCGACCGCACCGGCGAGTTCACCGCGGAGGTACCGACCTCCGCGACGGGCCACTTCAGGTTCTTCGCCTCGCCCGGGACGTGGACCGTGCGCACCCTGGCGCCGAAGGCCGAGCCGGTCGACCGCACGGTCGTGGCCCAGCAGGGAGTCGTCGCCGAGGTGGCGGTCAGCATCTGAGGCCTGCCCTCGTCAGCCGGCGCCCCTGTCTCCCGCGAGGGGCGTCGGCTCAGGGGCCGGGCCCTGCGCGGGCGTTGCCCGGCGCGATCCGTGACGGGACGCGAAGAAATTTTCGCGTGAGCGGGTTTGGGTTCCGTGACCCAGGGCACAGGCGGTCTAGACCGTCTTTGTCGCACCCACGGGGAAACAGGCGGACTGAGCCCTCGCGCCGCTCACGCAGTCGACGCGAGGGCTTTTCGTATCCCCACCTGCGGCGGGGCAGCTCGACGACCCCGGCGGCCCCGGCGGATCGGGCGGCTGGGCACCCGAGCATGGAGGGACGCGGCCGCGACGGATCGTCCGCAATCGGGACATGTGGTGGGGCCGGGCCCCGCTTCCGTAGGGTGTGCGGCGACATGAACCGACCACGCGATGACGAGTACGACAGTCTGCGCGACCTGATGGGTGGCGACTCGAGCGACTCGAGCGACTCGAACGAGGACCCCGCCGACTCGCGTCGCGATGCCGTCGAGTCCGACGAGCTAGAGGACCTGCCTCCTGGTGTGCCGCCGGAGTACGCCGACGTCTATCGACGTGCGTACGAGCGGGCTCTGCGGGGTGAGGAGCCGACCGACAGCGTCGAGTTGGAGCGACCGGACCCGGTTGCCCCCGCTGCCGAGCCCGACCCCGCGGCGCCGACGGGCGAGCCTTCGGCCCCGGCGCGCCCGGCCGGCGAGCGCGAGGCCCCGGCCCCGATGCGACCGGCTCCCGAGGCCGCGGCCGCTGAGCCGACCCGGCAGATCCCGGTCGGACGAGGCGCTGACCCGACGCCGTGGCAGGCCGTCGCGACCCCGGTTCCCGCAGCGACCCGGGTCCCCGCGGCGACACCGGCTCGTGAGGCGTCGGGCCCCCGCTCGAAGCAGGCCCCCTGGTCGTCGTACTGGGGAGCTGGCGACTCGGACGAGGAGCGGCGGAAGAGATGGCTCGCCGTGATCGCGTTCGTCGTGCTCGCGCTCGTCCTGGTCCTGGGCGCGTTCGGGCTCGGCCGCCTGTTCGCGGACGACGCCGCCTCGTCGGACACGGGCGCGGACACGGACACGGGGTCCGAGTCGGAGGGGGGCGGAGAGCCGCAGCAGGCGTCGCCGTACAAGGGTGCGGTGAGGGCGGTCCCGATCGCCGAGGCGATGGCGACCTGCCAGGCCGGGAGCAGCGTCGACGCGGCGGGCAACCCGACGACGTACGAGCCCGCGAAGGCCATCGACAAGAACCTCTCCACCGCCTGGCGCTGTGACGGGTCGGGTGCGGGGGAGCGGTTCACGGTGACGCTGCCGGAGGAGACGACCGTCGCGGAGGTCGGGCTCGTGCCCGGTTATGCCAAGACCGACCCGGCGAGCGGAGTCGACAGGTACGCCGAGAACAACCGGATCACCAAGGTGCGCTGGAGGTTCGACGACGGGAGGACCTTCGTGCAGAAGATGAACGGCAACCCTGCCGACCGGAGCATGCGCACCCGGCGCCTTCCGGAGACCGCGACGTCGCAGGTCGTGATCGAGATCCTGGCCTCCCAGCCGGGTGCGCGGAACACCGCCGCGATCAGCGAGATCCGGATCGCCACGCCCGCCGGCTGACCGGATCTTCCCTTGGCAAACTGTTGCTTCCCATGGCCTATTGCCCATGGGGAGAGCACATTTGCCTGCATCCCTTGGTAATCCGTGGCCCAGGCGCTCAGGGCGTCTCGAGGATCAGCGTCACGGGGCCGTCGTTGACCAGGCTCACCTGCATGTTCGCCCCGAACGAGCCCCTCGCCACGGTCGCTCCGAGCCGCTCGAGCTCCGCGCACACGGCCTCGTAGACCGGCTCGGACACCGGACCCGGCGCCGCGGCGTTCCACGTCGGCCGGCGTCCCTTCCGAGCGTCGCCGTACAGCGTGAACTGGCTGACGACGAGCACCGGGGCGTCGAGCTCGGCGGCCGACTTCTCCTCGCGCATGATCCGCAGGTCCCAGATCTTCCGCGCCATCCACGCCACCTCGCGGTCACCGTCCGAGTGGGTCACGCCCAGGAGTACGACGAGGCCGGGCCCCTCCAGCCGGCCCACGACCTCCCCCTCTACCTTCACGGAGGCGGAGAGGACTCGCTGGATCACGGCGCGCATGCTGCCGAAGGCTAGCCAACTCGTGGCGTGGGCAGGGATCCCACCCGCCACTCTTCGTCTCAGAGCCGTCGCTGACGAGTGATCTTGCGGCAAAAGAGCCAATCAGCCAGAAGGTTTCCGGCGTCCGGCTCGACCGGGCGCGCTGGTTCTGAGAGCATGGCGCCCATGAGCAACGCCGCCCTGTCCCAGAAGCTCCTGGTCACCGTCGCCCCCACCGGCGCCGAGACGGCCAAGGAGGACTTCCCGCAGCTGCCGACCACCCTCGAGGAGCTCGTCGAGACGGCTCAGCGGTGCGAGGCCGCGGGTGCGGCGATGATCCACGTGCACATCCGCGACGACCAGCACAAGCCGACCCTCGACCTCGGCCGGCTGACCGCGACGGTGGACGCCCTCCACAAGGAGACCAGCCTCGTCGTACAGCTCTCCACCGGTGGCTCGGTGCACGACCCGCTCGAGAACCGTCTCAAGGTCCTCGACGCGCAGCCCGACTCCTGCTCGCTGACGATGGGCACGACGAACTTCGGCGACGACGTGTTCTCCAACCCGTGGCCGTTCATCACCGAGCTCTACCAGCTCTCGCAGGAGCGGGAGGTCGTCCCGGAGTTCGAGCTGTTCGACCTCGGCCACGTGCACGCGCTCAACCGCCTGCTCGACAAGTTCGGCCTGCCCTACGGCGGGCGCGTCCACTGCGACTTCGTGATGGGCGTGCCAGGAGGCATGCCCGGTACGGCGGACGCGCTGGTCGCCGCGGTCAGCGCACTGCCCGACGCCGTCACGTCGTGGTCCGCGACCGGGATCGGCCGCTCCACCCTCTCCGTCGCGCTGGCCGCTCTGAGCAAGGGCGGGAACCTGCGCGTGGGCATGGAGGACGTGCTGACCCTGGCCAAGGGTGTCCCGGTCGAGCACAACGCGCAGCTGGTCGAGCGCGCCGTGGCCCTCGGCCGCCTCGCCCAGCGCGAGCCCATGTCGTGTGACGAAGCCCGCGACCTGCTCCAGATCAAGCGCCGATAGACTCGCCCACATGGAAGCCGTGTTCATTGCGCTCATGGCAGCCGTCGTGCTGCTCAGCGGATTCGTGTCCCTCGTGGTCCTGTACAAGCTGATGAAGGCCGACAACTCCTAAGCATGCCTTTCGAGCTGCCTGACAACCTGCACCCCGACTGCGCCCCGATCGCATGGCTGCTCGGCACCTGGCGCGGCAACGGCCACGGTGACTACCCGACGATCGATCCGTTCCAGTTCGGGCAAGAGGCCATCTTCACCCACGACGGCCGGCCGTTCTTCCACTACATGAGCCGTGCCTGGATCGTCGACGACAAGGGCAACAAGGTCCGCGACGCCGCGATCGAGACCGGGTTCCTCCGGCCCAAGGCCGACGGGACCCTCGAGGTCGTGCTGACGCACAACACGGGCTTCATCGAGATCTGGTACGGCCACGCCGAGGGCGCCAAGATCGAGATCACCACCGACGCCGTGGGGCGCACCGAGACGGCCAAGGAGGTCACCGCGGGGCACCGGCTGTACGGCCTCGTCGAGGGCGACTTGCTGTGGACCTACGACATGGCCGCCGTCGGCCAGAAGCTCCAGCCCCACCTGTGGGGCCGGCTCGTCCGCCAGTAACCACCGCCTCGCGGGAGCCCCCGCGCCGGTTCAACGGTCCTCGCACCGGCCGCTTCTACACCACCCGACCGACCTGTGTCGACCCGCGCGGGCGTTGTGCGGTTCTGCGCGCGCAGGCACCTCATCGAAGCCATCATGAACGTGAAGGCTCCGATCCGGGAGGGTTTGCATGGCCGAGGCCGCCGGCTCCAGGGGGATCGACGAGGACGTCATACGAGTACCCCCGGAGGAGATCCGCTTCGGTGTCATCCTCAACGGCGGTGTGAGTCTGGCCGTCTGGATGGGCGGAGCCGTCCTCGAGCTCGACCGCCTCACCAAGGCTGAGGGGCGGACCGGCACCGTCTACGGCCGCATCCTGAACGCCGCCGGGTGCAGGGCCCGGGCAGACGTGATCAGCGGGACCTCGGCGGGCGGGATCAACGGGGCTGCACTCGCCCTGGCACAGGTCAACACGCTCGCCGACATCGGCTCGCTGCGCGACGTCTGGGTCGACCAGGGGCAGCTCGAGACCTTGCTTCGCAAGCCGTTCCGCGGGTCGCCCACGTCGCTGCTCCAGGGCGACGAGCAGTTCCTGCCGGCGTTGAACGCCGCGCTGTCACGCCTGGCCGCGCCGGCGGCGGTCCGTCCGGCCGAGGTGGCCCCGATCGACCTCACCATCACCGCGACCGTGCTACGGGGAAACCAGACCGTCGCCGTCGACTCCATGGGGCAGCGGCTCCCTCAACAGGTGCACGCGGCCCGGTTTCGCTGGAGCCGGGAGGGGGAGAAGGGGGACCCGTTCGCCGCGGGCTCGATCCTCGACACGGCCCGGTACCTCGCCCTCGCCGCCCGTGGCACGGCGAGCTTCCCGGTCGCCTTCGAGCCGGTCTTCGTCCCCGTCGGACGGCCGGGGGGCGCGGGTGGCCTGGACCCGCGAGTCCTGAGCGAGGAGCAGCGCCTCCGCCCGGACATGCTCGATCACGTCGAGGCTTGGGGGGACGAGCTGCCTGTCCGTGATCGCTCGCGATACGTCGTGGACGGTGGCGTGCTGGCGAACACCCCCACCAGAGCCGCCCTCGAGGCCGTCGAGTCCATGGACCCCAAGGGGCCGGTCCGCCGCGTGATGCTGATGGTCTTCCCCCATGCGGGCGCCCCGGGCGCCGACCCGGCCGACGACCCCGACGAGCCGCCGAGCCTGACAGGCACCCTGGCAGGGCTGCTGGGTGCGCTCACCGCGCAGGGCGGCCGCACGTTCGTGGAGGAGCTCGAGCGGCACAACCGGGCCGCGGCAGGGCGTCGAGGGACCCGTCAGGACATCCTCGACTCCCTCGTGCGCGAGCGTCGCAAGGCGCCGAGCGCGAGCCCCAGCGTCGACGCCCGCCTCGAGACCCTGGCCGCAGCGATGCTGCCGCAGTACCGGCGGCTGCGAGAGTGGCGGGCCGGGCGTGACCTCGCCCGCTCGGTGCTCGCCGTCGTGAGCCAGGACAACGACGGCACGGCACTACTGTCCGGGGACTTCGGCTTCGAACGGGTACGGCGCGCCGCGGAGAACGCGCAGAAGGACTGGGAGCGCGTACGTGGCGAGCAACCCCACCCGGACCGGCCAGGCGTGCCCTACGTCCCCGACGAGCTCGAGGACGAGCTGGGGCTGGCCGGCACGCACAACCCCGAGATCTGGGGCTGGGGGATCGACGGGGCGCTCGGGGTAGGGGAGGCGGCTGCCGACCTCGCGCGCAGGCTGGTGTGGGTCCTCGACCAGGGTGAGGACTACGACCAGGTAGCCGCTGCCCGGGCCGGCATCGCCGCGACGATGAGCGCGCTCCGCGCCGAAAGGCAGCTGGTGGACGATGTCTGGGAGGCGCCGGGCTCGGTGGGAAGGACGCTGACGCCGGACGAGTCCTACTGGACGCTTCGGCTCGCGTGGTACGAGCGGATGATGATGGGTGTCGACCTGCCCACCGAGCTCGAGTGGCGGATCCAGATGGTCGCCCAGCACGAAGGCGGGCGCCAGGAGGCGTTCGACCGGACCACCGCGTCGGGCGAGGCTCGTTACGAGGCGGTGTACGGCGAGCTTCGCGAGCGGATGCTCCGTGGCGAGGACGCGCCCCGCCCGGGATCGGCGGGCCGCAGGGTCCACGACCGCGCGGTCGAGCTGGTGCGCACCCTCCTGCCCTTGCTGCCGATCCTGGACCGCGTCGTGACCTCGGTGCCACCGGGACTCGAGGAGTCGATCCGCGACCTGACGCGGTGGCGTGCGCTGTTCATGCGGGAGAGCGGCCGTGTCGTGGAGGACGAGGACGAGCTGCTGCGTCGTCTCCTGCACCTCGAGGTGGCTTCCTCGTCACTGGGCGACGAGGTCACCACCGGGGCGACCCTGCCGGTCGAGCTCGTCCAGCTCAGCGCCCAGACGGTGAACGGCTTCACGCAGGTCACCCGGAGCGCCGACGACAAGCTCGGGGGCATGTCCGTGAACCGCTTCGGCGGTTTCCTCAAGCGCTCATGGCGGGTCAACGACTGGACCTGGGGCCGCCTCGACGCCGCCACGATCCTGTGCCGCACGGTGCTCGAGCCGTCGCGGCTCAGGAGAGCGGCAGTCATCCGGCAGGAGACCACCGGGACCTGGGGTGCGCGGGCAGCCGCGACGGCGGCCGTCGACGACCTGCTGGGCACCGCGGAGCTGCGTGACACGCTCATGACCGACCCGCGCGTCCGGGACACCTACGAGCTGGCAGTCGACGAGATGGCGGAGGTGCTGGACACGAGCAGGCCCGAGGCCCGGCTGCCCGCGTCCATGCCGAACCTCGCCGGGCTCTGCGCCTGGGCGATCCACCTCGAGATCGTGGGCGAGGAGCTGCCGGTGCTGGCCCGGGCGGTCGCGGCCGACGACGTGGACGGGGCGAACGCCCGGTCCAACGGCAAGGTGCTCGTCGCCGAGCACGCCGACCTGATCAGCGCGTTGACCGCCCCGCCGCCGGCGGGCCGGGCTGCCGAGGGGCCGGGCCCTGCCGACCTCGCATCGTGGTACGACCTCCGCATGCGGGCGCTCCGCGTCTTCGACCGTGCCGGGGTCGGACGGGAGTCACTCGACGAGGAGGTGGCGAGCGACCAGATGATCCGAACGGCGACGACCGCCGCGGCGGTGGCGACGACCGTGGTCGACTCCGACCGCAGCGGTCTGGGACGCGTCAAGGCGGTCACTCGCACCCTGCGCGGGGGGATGCTGCTGCCGTACTGGGTGGTCAACGCCCTGACCTCGCGCAGGGTGATCGCGCGCAGCCTGGCGCTGCTCGGGCTCGCGGTCGGTGGCGTGCTGCTGGCGCTGGCCCTGTTCGGGGTGCTGCCCGATTGGTTGGCGGGACCCGGGGCGCTGCTCGGGGCGAGCGCACTCCTGGTGGTCCTCGCCTACAGCGCGCTGCGCACCGGGACCCTGCTGCACGGCCTCCTGCTGCTCACCCCGGTGGCTGCGCTGCTCGCGTTCGCGGTCGACCAGGCGTTCTCGCCCGAGCCCCTTGGAGGGGCCCCGCCCGGCCAGGCGGAGACGGCCCAGGACGCGGCCGCCCAGGGGACAGTCACCCTCCTCGTCGTACTCGGTCTCGCGCTGGCCCTCATGGCTCTCGGGAGCATCCCGGCCTCCACCGGCAGCGTCTGGGCAGCGCTCGACGCACTCGCCGAGCGGCAGCGCCTCCGCCTGCCGAGGACACCGCGCCGACCGGAGAGCACCGGCTTCGGCGCCCGCCTGGGATGGTTCCTCCGGCGCGCGGGCCACGTGGCCCTGCTGGCGGGCGTGCGACTGCTCGGCCTGCTGATGGGGCTCTTCGCTCTCGCCGTCCCGGCGGCGGTCTTAGCGCTGGTCGGCGTGGTCGTGGCGTGGGCGGTCTACGACCCGTGGCCGTGGCTGCTGGACTTCGTGCGTGAGAACGAGCAGGCGTTCGCCGTCGGCGCGGGCGCCGTGGTCGTCGGCGGTGGGTTCCTCGCCTGGTGGCTCGGGCGACGGCTGCGAGTGTTGCGTCGGGTGGGCGGACTGCCTGACTCCGACGCGGACGCCTGGGTTTACAAGGCCCTCGCGCACCCTGCCGGCGCTGCGGCTGGCTGGGCCGTGCTCTACGGCCTCGGGTACCTGCTCTTCGCGGCCTTCTTGGTCGTCGACCCGTTCTCGTGGACCGACACCGTGTGGGGACGGGCGCTGCTGCTGACCTCCGTGCTGCTCGGTGCGGTCCTCGTGGCCGTGCTGCCGTGGTGGCTGCCGCTCCGGGCGGTCCGGTCGATGGAGCGGGAGACGCTGGAACGTACGAGAACCGTGCCCCTGGCCGTGCCCCCTGCTGAGGGAGAGCAGCAGCGTGGGCGTGCGTTGCAGCGCACCCTCGCCGCCGACCTCGTGGCGCGGGGGGTCTCCTACCGCTGGCTCGTGTCACCCGCACCCGATGCCGACGACGTCCGGCCGCGGCTGCGGCGACGGGGCCGTCGCCTGGCGCGACGCATCGACCGGCAGCGACCGCTCGCCTGACCCGGGCCCACGCACTGGCGAGCCACGCGTCAGCCCGCCCCGAGGCCCAGGTCGCTGCCCACGAGCGCGGGACCCAGAGGCAGCTCGAACCACACCGTCGTACCGTCAGTGCTGTGCTCGGAGCTCCACGCCGAGGCGAGCGCGCCGACCAGCGAGAGGCCCCGGCCGGAGATCGCTTCGGGGTCCAGCCCCTCCGCCTGACGTACCGGGCCGGGGCCGCCGCGGTCCTGCACCATGACGAGGAGGTACTCCCCGTCGTTGCGCACGGTGAGCGTCGAGGTGGTCCCCGAGTGGATGACAGCGTTGGTGACCAGCTCGGAGACGCACAGCTGCGCGGTCTCGGACACGTCCGCGTCCACCTCCCACTCGCTCAGGACCGTGCGCACGAACCTCCGCGCCAGCCCGGGGGCGGAGGGGTCGGCGGGCAGGTCCGAGCAGGCGCTCAGGTGACCCGCCGACGCGGTCAGTGCGAACAGGGTCACGTCGTCGTCGGCGTCGGGGGTGCGCATGCGCTCGCCGAGCCGCGCACACAGCTCGCGCGGGTTCCGGCGCCGGGCGGGGAGCTGCTCGACGAGGTCGCGGAGGAGGTCGATGCCCGTGAACAGGTCCTGCGCGCGGCTCTCGACCAGGCCGTTGCTGTAGAGGAGCAGCGTCGCGTCGTCGTCGAGGTCCACCCGCGTCGTCGGCCACGGCCCTGCGCCGAGACCGAGTGCCGGCCCCATCGCGGTGTCGAGCAGCGTCGGTCGGCCCTCGGGTGTCACGAGCAGCGGGGGCGGGTGGCCGGCGACGGCGAGCCGGACGTGGTGCCGCCCGGGGTCGACGAGCCCGTAGAGGATCGTGGCGATCTGGTCGGAGAACGGCAGCGCCGAGACGACCAGGTCGAGCCGCTCGAGCACCACCGACGGCTCGGGGTCGAGCAGCGCGTAGGCACGGGTCGCGGAGCGCACCTCGCTCATCACCACGGCCGCGGGCACGCCCTTGCCCATCACGTCGCCCAGCATCACCACGACGGAGCCGTCCGGGAGCGCCATCACGTCGTACCAGTCGCCACCGACGTCGACGTTCACCCCGCCTGGTCGGTAGTGCGCTCCCATCGCCAGGCCGGCGAGGTCGGGCAGGGAGTGCGGCATGAGGCTGCGCTGCAGCTGCTCCGACGTCGACCGCTGGACCTGGTACGCCAGAGCCCTCCTGAGCGCCTGGCTGACCTGGGCCGCGAACACGCCGAGGAACGCCCTCTGCTCGTGGGCGAACTCCTGCGCGGCCCCGTAGGACAGCATGAGCGCACCGACGCACGTGCCTTCCACGGTCATCGGCACCGAGGCCATGGCGTGGGTCCCGAGGCGTCCCTGTCTCGGGGCGATGCCGGGGAACTCGCGCTCCAGGTCCCCCAGGGTGGCGAGGTAGACCGGGACGCTCGTGCGGACGGACTGGGCGAGGGGTACGTCGGCCAGGCCGTCGATCGAGCACCAGCGCACCCACGTGGGGCCGAGCGCGTCCTCGTCGGTCGAGGCGAAGCTCAGCTCGCGACCGGCGCCGTGACTCACAGCCACGCCCGCGCGCACGACCCCCTCCACCTCGAGCATCTCCGTCAGGGCCGCACGAGCGACGTCGTCGACGGTCACCGCGTCACCCAGCGCGGCGCTCAGGTGTTCGAGAAGGTGCAGCCGCTGAGGCATCGGAACTCCTCGCTTCGGTGCAAGCCAGACTAACCAGCCACGACGACGTTGTCGCCGGTCACGACGCTCCGGGCAGCCCAGTGGACCGTCGCGGCCGTAACCCCGAACGTGGGCCAGGCGTTGGTGTTCCGTAGCCGTCCACCCCTGGGAGCAACCCGATGCGTCGTACTGCAGCCGTCGCCCTCGCCGCCGCACTGGCAGCGACTCTGTCCGCCGGAGCAGCCGCCTTGTCGGTGGTTCCCGCGGGTGCGGACCCCATCGCCTTGCCCGAGTCGGGGACGCGTACGGCGGTCGCCGCCTCGACCGTGCGCCCGGCGACGTCCGACGAGACCCGCGACGTCATGTTCGTCGGCAACAACTGGGACGGCACCGCGACGATCATCGACGGGCGCACCCACCGCCGCATCAAGACCATCAACACCATCCCCGACAAGGCCGAGCGGATGGCCGAGATCCTCAGCAGCCCCGACAAGCTCGCGTTCTACCTCGCGATCCAGCAGGGCGTGGGTGAGGGCCACGACCAGTACACCGACGACATGTTCACCACCCACGACGGGCGGCTCGTCGCGGTCAGCCGGCCCAGCTTCGCCGACGTCGTCGGGATCGACCTGGAGAGCGGCAAGATCCTCTGGCGCTTCCCGATGGAGGGGTACCGCGCGGACCACATGGGCGTCTCCCCGAACGGCAGGCGGCTCCTGGTCAGCGACTCCACCGCCAACAAGGTGCACGAGCTGAACATCTTCACCGGCAAGAAGCTGCGCGAGTTCCCGAGTGGGGACACCCCGCACGAGAACAACTACACCGCCGACGGCAAGCGCGTCTTCCACGCCAGCATCGGCCGCGTGTACACACCGGTCGACCGCTCCGAGCTCGGCGTCGCCCGCGACACCGCCAAGGGCGAGCGGGTGTTCCAGATCGTGCGCAACCGCGACATGAAGGTCGTCAAGCGCTGGGACATGGGCAAGGAGCTCGCCGAGGCCGGCTACCCGGGCATGAGCTCGGCGGTCCGCCCGATGGCCGTCGCGCCCGACGAGCGCTACGTCTACCTCCAGGTCTCCTTCTTCCACGGCTTCGTCGAGTTCGACACCCAGGCGCGTGACCGGAAGCGGACCTACGACGGTGAGCCGCTCGTCGGCAAGGTACGGCGGGTCGTCCCCCTCCCCGACCGCACGGACGGGCTGCCGCGGGAGCAGTACGTCCTCGACTCCGCCCACCACGGCCTCGCGATGAACCCGCGCGGGACGAAGCTGTGTGCGGCGGGCACGATGTCCGACTACGCCGCGATCGTGAACCGCAAGACGCTGCGGCGCAAGGTCGTCAACATCGGCGCCAAGCCGTACTGGTCCACCAACGGCGTCCGCGGCGGCGAGTGCTGGCTCTCGGTCAGCGGGGACGACAAGGTCGTCGTGCTGTCCTACCGCGACGGCTCCCGGCTCGCGACGGTGAAGGTGGGCGACCACCCGCAGCGGGTGCGGGAGGGCCACGTCGCCGTCGACGTCGTCCGCGTCTGGCGCGAGGAGCGTGGCTGAGCCCAGACGCTGCACTCGCCGAGCGGGGACACCCCCGGTGAGGCGCCGGCTCGAGGCCGCAAAGGGAACGGCCCGGAGCGCGAAGCTCCGGGCCGTTCTGGTCGCCGGCTGGTACGAGTGCAGCCGGCGGGCGTCGAGGAAGTACCCCGCCGCCGCCGAGTGATGCTCAGGACGCGACGCGCCCCTCTTCCTCGCCGGCCCAGGAGCGCTCTGTGCGGTCGATGAGGTCGCGCACCACTCCGTCGACCGAGCCGGAGACCTCGAAGGCGGAGCGCTGCCGGGCGGCGCCCGTGCCCTGGGACATCAGCCGGTCGAACGCCTCGCCGGTCCACTCCCAGTCGTCGGCGTCCCTCAGCGCGGGTTCGACGTGCGTTCGCAGCGCCTCGAAGACGTCCCTTGCAGGCGCGAGCTCCCAGGTGTGCGGGTTGACCAGCGTGCCGGCCAGCCCGTAGCGGGCCGCGCGCCAGGAGGCGGCCCGCAGCAGGTCGCTCCGCCAGGCCCGGGAGTCGGACTCCGTGGCGGCGGTCTCGACGAGCGCGCGGGCAAGAGACGCGATGAGGACGGCGTCCTCCACCTCGGTGCACACGTCGGCGACGCGGATCTCGATGGTCGGGTAGGCCTTGGCGATGCGGGTGTCGAGGTAGAGCATCCCCTCGTCGACGGCGGCGCCCCACTCGACCATCTTCTCGAGCGTCCTGCGGTACTCCGCCGGGTTCTCGAACGGCTCGGCCGGCCCGGCGCTCGGCCACCGGCCCCACACCTGGGAGCGCCAGCTGGCGAAGCTCGTGTCGCGGCCGTGCCAGTAGGGCGAGTTCGCGCTGATCGCGAGGAGCACCTGGAGCCAGGGCCGGATCCCGTCGAGGACCTGGACCGCCTCGTCCTCGCCGTGGATGTCGATGTGCATGTGCATCCCGCACACCAGCGACGAGCGGGACATCTCGCCGTACTCGTTGAGGATCCGCTGGTGTCGCTCCTTGGGCGTCACCTGCCCCTCCTCCCGCGTGAGGACAGGAGTCGGTACGGCGACCGCTACCGCTCCGGCCTCGCGGGCCGCACGTCCTGCGGCGCGACGTCCGCGGACGATCTCGGCGCCGAGCTCGCCCAGCTCGGTGCACGGCTTGGTCGCGGTCTCGATCTGCTGGAGGAAGGCCTCCTGGTCGACGAGGTCCTCGTCGTGGTCGGCCCCTTCCTCCTGTGCCAGCTCCTCGTGGGCCCGCAGGGCCTTGCTGGAGACGGCGGCGAGCTCACCCGTGTCCGGGTTGACCAGCATGAGCTCTTCCTCGACACCGATTTTGCGCATGAGCGGACAAGCCCTCCCTCTAGAAGTGTTCGCGAACGGTGCCCCCTCGCGGGGATCTCACACTCGGGGGTTGCTCAATACACTCGACCGGGTGAGCACCAGGGACTGGCAGTCGACGCTGCGTGAGAAGGGGTACCGCCTGACGCCCCAGCGCGAGCTGGTGCTGCGCGCGGTGGACCGGTTGGGGCACGCCACGCCGGACGAGATCCTCGCCGCGGTGCGCGAGCAGTCACAGGCGGTCAACATCTCGACGGTGTACCGCACGCTCGAGCTCTTGGAGGAGCTCGGCCTCGTGCGGCACAACCACATCAGCGACCGTGCTCCGACGTACCACTCGACCGCTACGCCCGACCACGTCCACCTCGTCTGCCGGGGCTGCGGCGCGATCACCGAGGTGGCCCCGGAGGTGATCGGCCCCATGACCGACACGTTGCGTGCCGAGTACGGCTTCACCACCGACATCGGGCATCTCACCGTCTTCGGAACGTGTCGCGACTGTGCGAAGGGGTAGGTACAGGACGTGAACCATGACAGCCTCCTCCAGGCGGCTGCGGACCTGTCGCGCCGCCTGCACGCCGGTGACCTGGACGCCACCCTCAGCCAGATCACCGCGACGGCGGTCGAACTGGTGCCCGACGTCGCCTTCGCCTCCATCACCGTCAGGCATGCCCACGGCGGCCTCGAGACGGTCAACGCGACCGACGACTCCCTCATCGCCCTCGACGAGAGGCAGTACTCCCTGCATGAGGGGCCCTGCTACGACGCCGCCACGGACCGGGCGCAGGTCGTCGCGCCCGACCTGGAGAGCGACGAGCGTTTTCCCCACTACGGTCCGGCCGCCGTCGAGGCAGGGGTCGAGGCGCAGGCGGCGTTCCGCCTGTTCGAGCGCAACGGGACGCAGGGGGCGCTGAACCTGTACTCAGGCAGGCGCGGGGCGTTCGCGGACCTCGACGGCCTCGCGGACCTGTTCCGCCACCAGGCGGCCACCGCGATCGCGTACGCCTACGAGATCAGCAACCTCCAGGAGGCGCTCGAGACGCGCACCGCCATCGGCAAGGCGATGGGGATCGTGATGGAGCGCTACCAGCTCAACGACGAGCGCGCCTTCGCCTTCCTCACCCGGCTCTCGCAGAACCGCAACGTGAAGCTGCGCCGGGTCGCGGAGGAGCTGGTGGCCGAGCTCGGCGCGCAGGTCGAATCTCCCAAGGGGCGCGCGTCCTCCACCGCCTGAGCAGCGACACGGGTCTCGACGGGCTCGGCCGGCGCCGAGCACGCGTGGGTAGACGGAGGTCGGTCCGCTCCCCGCGCTCCGGCGAAGCTCCCGGCCTAGACGCGGGTATCAATACCGACATTCGTATCGCGTCAGGGCATTTCACCTGAGAGGATTCGGCGCGCGGCTGGTCGGCACGACGGCCGCCCTTCACTCTCGGAGACCTGCATGCCGCTGCCGTTGCGCCACCTGACCGTCCTCGCCACACTGGCCGGTGCGCTCGTCGCGCCCACCCTGGCTGTCGCGCCGGCCCAGGCCGCCGTCGACACCTCGACCGGGGTCCGCTGCACCGTCGTCGGCACCTCCGGCGCGGACGTGCTGGTCGGCACCTCCCGCCGTGACGTGATCTGCGGCCGCGGAGGCAACGACGTCATCCGTGGCGCCGGCGGCAACGACCTGATCGACGCCGGCCCAGGCCCGGACCGGATCGCCGGCGGACCCGGAAGCGACTCCCTGATCGGCGGCGACGGCAGCGACACCCTCGCCGGCGGGGACGGCAGCGACACCGTCCGCGGCGGCACGGGACGCGACCGGATCGCCGGCGGCGACGGGACGGACCGGATCGCCGGAGGAAACGACGACGACACCCTCACCGGTGAGGGCGGAGGCGACACCGTCGACGGCGGTCGCGGCGAGGACATCATCGGCGGCGGCGGATCCGGCGACACGTTGACCGGCGGCGGCGGTGACGACGAGCTGACCAGCGGCCCCGGAACCGACACCGTCGACGGCGGTCCCGGCGACAACCTGTGCGTCGTCGATGCGGCCGACGAGAGCATCCGGTGCCGCTACGACGAGCAGCCACCGGTGGCCGCGCAGACCACCGTGGACCCAGGCAGCGTCGACGTCACCCACGCCGACGCGCGAGTGACCGTCCGAGTGCATGCCACCGACGACACCGGGGTCCGCAACGTCCAGGGGTATCTCGCCGAAGGAAACAACGGCGTCGCGCTCAGCGTCGACGGGTTCGAGCTGGTCTCGGGCACCGACCGGGACGGCTGGTGGGAAGGCTCCGCCACCATTCCCCGGTGGACCCCCCAGGTCACCCTGCGCCCCGACCTGAGGGTCACCGACCGGCAGGGTCGCTCCGTCAACACCGACGGGCAGGGCGCCGCGCTGCAGGTGGTCGACGCCGACCCCGACACCGAGGTGCCGCGGCTGACCCTGACCAAGGTCACCCCGACCGCCGTCGACGTGCGCACCCAGGCCCGCAATGTGTCCGTCACCCTACGGGCCGTCGACGCGAAGTCCGGCGTGGCCCGGCTCGACGTGTGCCTGAGCCGACCCGGCACGCCGAGCAAGTACAACCCGCACCCGCTGTACCAGGCGGTCGCGTGCGCGGACCCCACCCGCGTCTCCGGCACCCTCCGCGACGGCATCTGGACCGCGACCGTGACCATCCCGAAGGGGTCTGTCGGCGCCACCTACAACGTGGTCGTCTACACCGAGGACCGGGTCGGCAACGACGCGTCCTGGAACGGCCCGGACGCCTACCAGCAGTGGGTGGACGGTCGCTGGTGCTGCACCCCGGCGTACCAGTTCTCCGACGACGCCGGCCGGGTGCAGGTCACAGGCACGGTCGCCGACGCGGTCCCTGCGTGGATCGACGCGGTGACCGTGTCGAAGACCGAGCTGGACACCCTGGCGTCGGCGGACCGGACCCGGGTCCGCGTGCACGCCCTGGACGCCGAGGGCGAAGGCGAGGGGGTCACCGTGGTCGAGGCGATGCTGGTCTCCGACGGGTCGTGGACATCCGACCCGCAGTTCGACCGGACGACCCTCGAGCTCGTGTCCGGCACCGTCACGGACGGCTGGTGGGAGGGTGACGTGATCGCCCCGCAGGGCACGCCGCCGGGCACCTACCACCTGTTGATCGGGGTGGGCGACCGGGCGCACGGCACCATGTACACGGACCCGTCCGGCCCGGACGCCGACGGTGTCACCTACCAGCCGCTGGAAGGCATCCCGACGCTCACCGTCGTCGACTCCCGCCCCTGACACGGCCACCAACGGCTGTTGCCGAGCTCACCCGGCGCCGAGATCGGTTGCGGCGGTGAGGTCGCGGAGGCCGGTGGTGCGCAGGTGCACGATGCGTGCGTCCCAGTCGACCCGCTCGACGTCGTCCCACCCGACGTAGCCGCTGTGCCGGTGCAGCGTGCGGATGATCTTCCGGATCAACCACGGGCCCTGGTCCGGGTGGCGGTCGTAGCCGAAGAGCGTCCCGGGCCGCCTCCGCCCGATGACCAGGCCGTCGACGACCAGCTCGCTCAGTTGCCCCCGGACGCGCGACGAGGGAGTGAGACGCACGTCGGTCACGAGGTCGCCGTCGACCCCGTCGGCGAAGCGGACGTGCATGCCGAGGAGGTCGTTCAGCTGGTGACGGGTGCTCATTGCGGGTCCACCTTCGATCCAGGGATCGCGGCGATGACCCGGTCGCGCATCCACGTCTCGAAGCCGTCGAGTGCGACCGTCGTACGGCCCACGGCGAGCCTGATCACGGTCTCGACGGACGCGACCTCGGACCACTCGACACGGGCCGGCTCGGTACGGCCGGAGAGTCGGGACCAGGCGCTCGTCACGATGGTGCCGAATCCGCCGCCGAAGCGTGGGCCGAGCGCTCCCGGCCCGCTCAGGAGTGCGGTGACGTAGAGCCGGTCGTCGTCGCGCTGCTCGAGCTCGACGTCGTCGACCTTGCCGATCATCCGGCCCTCGTGGTCGAGGATCTGTCGGTCCATCAGCTCGTAGTAGGCATCCATTCGGTCGCTCATGTCGTCCCCAGCTTGGTCCAGATCATCAGTGGCAGCGCCGCCATCGAGGCGACGAGCACGACGACGAGGTAGATGCTGCCGAAGGTGTTCGCCAGCCACCCGTTCTTGTGTGCGCCCATGTAGGCCGGGTCGTTCGCGACGATCAGGATCGGCAGGTAGGTCAGCGGCAGCGCGACCGCGGAGAAGACCACCGAGAACTCGGTCACCAGGATCGGGTCGATCGTGGTGAGGAGTACGACGGCCGCGGGGATCGTCGAAAGGAGCAGCACGGCGTGGAAGCGCGCGGCGTCGCGAGGCCGGACGAACTTGCCCCACTGCCACCCGAAGTACTGCGCGATGCTGTAGCCCACGGAGAGCCCCGTCTCGCACGCCGCCCCGAAGGTCGCCGCGAAGAAGCCGAGGATCGCGAGGGCGAGACCGACCTTGCCGAGCGCGAGGGCGACGGGCAGGGACACCTGGCTGAGGGTCTCGACCTCGATTCCCGCGGGAAGGAGCGCCACCGCAGCTGCACCGGCGATCGAGAGCGACAGCAGCCCACCGAGGGGGAAGCCGATGAAGACGTTGGAGCGCATGAGCGCCACGCTCTTCTCGCTCCAGCCCTCCTCGACCCCTCCGGAGGAGAAGAAGAAGACCTCGTAGGGCGTCATCGCGGCGCCGAACAGGGCGACCGCGTAGTACCAATAGGAGGGCCAGGGCTCCGCGGCCGGCTTGGCGGCGGTGGAGGCGGTCTGCCACAGGCTGTCCCAGTCGGGGCCGGGGTGCCACAACGCCACCGCGAAGACGACCGGCGCGAGACCCAGCAGCCCGAAGCTGTTCTCGACGAGGTCGAACTTCGCACGCCACAGGACGATCCAGACCGCCGTCGCCGTGAACGGGATCCAGAAGTACGACCACACGCTCGTGGCCAGCTCGAGTGCCAGCGCCACGCCGCCGATCTCCGCGGTGTAGGTGAGCAGCGTGACAGCCATCGAGCCGAAGAGGTTCGCCAGGCCCACTCGCGGGCCCAGCCGCTCGCGGACGATGTCGAAGGTGGGGCGGCCGCTGACCGCGACGACCCTGCCCGACATCTCGGCGAAGACCACGATCCCGATCACGCCAACCACCACCACCCAGGCCAGCGAGACGCCGAAGCGCGAGCCGACCGTGGCGTTGGTGACCAGGTCGCCGATGTCGACGAAGCCGCCGATCGCGGTGAGGATCCCGAGGGCGACGGCGAAGAGTTTCTTCACTGCACGCGCTCCTCGAGCCTCGCCATCCGGTCCGCGAGGTGCCGGAGGTCCTCGGCGAGAATCGGGTAGTTACCCACCCGCTCTCGCTCGACGGCGATCCGGGCTCGGGCGAGGAGGTCCCCGGTGTCGCCGAGCAGGGTGCGCATTTGTCGGTTCAGCCGGTCCCGCGTGGGTGGCGGGTTGAGCTCCGTGAACGCGTCCGTGGCGGTGTCGAGTGCGTCCTCGCTGTAGCGCAGCTGCGTCACCGCGGCGGGACGCAGCTGCGGCCGTCGTACAGGGTGTCGAGGACCCGCTCGATCGTCCGGGCCTCGCTGACCGCCGACCCCAGCGTGAGTGCCGCCTTGTCGTCGTACGTGTCGGCGTCGGGGCTCGCAGGGACGCAACTCCCGAGCATGACGGCTGCGAGAGCCGAGGCGGCGAGTTGGGGGAGGTTCACCGGTGGTGCCTCGCTATCCACCAGCCGAGGAGGGCCAGCTCGAGGAGGAACACGCCCCACGCGATCGAGACCGCCATCGCCAAGCTCATGGGCTGCCTCCTCGCGACAACTTGGCTTGTAAAACGAGATGCCCGAGGGCTGAGGTGTTCAAACGGCCACGCGCGTCAAACCGCCGGTGCGCGAGCCTGCCGAGACCGCTCGGCAGGCTCTACCGGCCGGACGGACGATTCGCTGACCCGGTTTGGACCAGTTGGGCCCTCTGTCGACTTATCCTTGACACCGGAGCTTGTTGCGAGGGTTGAGAGGGGTGCAATGACCACGGTCCGGCGTCCCGGGCGCATCCAGAAGATCGCGTACGACGACACTCCGTTGACCTCGCGCAAGCCCGACCTCGACGCCCGGATCGGCTGGCTGCTCGCGATGTCGCGCCTCCACCACCCCGACTCCGACATGGCCGACGGACGCAGGTTCGTCCTGGCGCTGACCGCAGCCGGCTGCTCGGCGAGCCGGAGCCTGGTCAGCCGGTGGGAGTCGGGGGAGATCCCCATCTCCTACGAGGGCATGTCGGGCTACGAGCGGGCCCTGGGGTTCGAGCCCGGCCGGATCTCGTCGCTGACCGGCTACATGCGGGCCGCGATGCCCGGCATGAAGGCGCGGGTGGTGCGCCCCCAGCTCGACCCGGCGGGCAAGCGGTTCGCGCTGCGGCTCGACGAGCTGATCGAGCTCGCCGAGGACGGCCACGCACGCGCCACGCACTGGCAGGAGCTGGGCTGGCACCTCGCGGCAGTGCCGCTCGTGCACCTGCGCGCACACACCTGGGAGACGCTCTGCCACCGCGTGGTCAACACGCTCCCGCGTTCGGTGAAGGTGCCCTACCGGCAGTACAGCACCGCTGCGCTGAACCTCGCCTCAGTCTCGCGGGCGCAGGACTTCCTCACGGCCGCGGTCGCTGACCACCTGAACACCCCTGGCGTGCAGGTGCTGACCAACCCGATCGGCCTGCTCGACCAGCTGCCGACGCGCGCGGCCGCCAAAATCGTCCTGGACCTGGTCGAGGATCCCCCGAGCGACGCCGTCTTCGCGCTCGCGGTCTGGGTCGCAGCCCAGAAGGTCTCGCGTGGCGACTTCTCCGCCGACGAGCGCTCGCGCCTGGACATGATCGTGCTGAGGATGTGGCGGGCGAACCCGGTCAAGACCGCGGACGAGCTCGCTGAGCTGATCGCCTCGCTGCCCGAGGGGATGCGCTCGACCCTCACCGACGCGGCCGCGAAGGCCGGCCGGCGCAGGCTCGAGTACGTCGTAGAGACGGGCGAGGAGCTCGGGTCCGGCATGGCCCGAGGGCTGTCCTACGACGTGGCCGAGGCGGCCCGTGCGCGCGTCCCCGGCGAGCCGACGTACGACGAGGACCGGATGCTCGTGCGACTGGTGCGCGAGGCCCTCTTCCACCGCGACTCCGAGCGCCGCCACCTCGCGTCCCTGCTGATCTCCGCCTCTCCCTTCGGGGACGCGATCACCGACGAGCTCCTCGGTCTCCTCGCGGCACCCAATGCGCCCCGCCTTGTGCGCACCCGGGCTGCCACCCTGGTGAGGTACCTCAGCGGGGACACGCACCGGCTGCGCATGCTCGGCCTCGTCGACGACTCCAGCGACCACGTCGGCACGGTCATCGCGCAGGGCATCGGGCACATGACCTTCACCGCCTTCTCCGACCAGGTGATCCGCGCGTCCTTGAAGGACGAGTGGTCACCACGCGAGCGAGCGAAGATGTACGCGCTCGGCATGTCCGGGTCCCCGGGGCTCGAGACGATCCTCCGCTCCGGCCAGGCCCCCGAGTGGCAGAAGACTGCCGCCCGGTGGTGGGTCTCCCAGGGTCCTGCCGTCCGCGAGTAGCGCACTCGGGGGACGCGCCGTCCCCCTGCACCTCGGCCGAGCTAGTCCTCACCCCCGGTCGAGCCGTCCTCCGGCTCGGCCGGGAACTCGTGGCGCAGCCGCTCCTCGAGCCAGCGCACGATGCTGGGGTCCCTCAGCTCGCTGCGGTCGCCCTGGCAGATGTCGTGCACGAGGGCGTGCGCGACGGTCTCGATTCCCGCGCCCGACTCCTCGGCCCAGCGCTCGATGAGGCCGAACGCGGTGCAGGCGTCGATGGCGTATCTGAAGATGAGCACGCCCTTGGCTTGCTCGAGCAGCGCGGCTGCCTCGGTGATCTCGTCGAACTCCTGGTCGGACCCCGTCTGGGGCGACCCTTCCGGCAAGGGCATTGCGTCGTCGATCGTGCCCGTCATGGTGGTGCTTCCTAACGACATTGAGTACCTGTTCGCCCCGAGAAGAAGCGTCCCCCAAAACGCCGCAAACCTACCCCAGCCTCCGGCGTCGGTCCACCACCTCGAGGGGCGCGTGAGCATCCCGGGGGCCGCATGCGCCCTCGCCCGCGTGGGTACTCGGATGATCGTGGAGATGGCTCCAGCGACATCGCCCGCGACCTGTTCCGGGCAGGAAGGAGCAGGCCACATGGCGAACGGCGTCGTGAGCGACGAGCTCTGGCAGGAGTTCCACCGTGTCGTGAACATGACCTCCCGGGAGCTGACTGAGTGGCTCAGGGTCCGCAGCGCCGGCGAGGACGTCGAGGTCCCGTCCGACCAGGCCAGTACGGCGACGGGTCAGCAGGTCGTGCGCATCTTGGGCAAGCGCCGCACCGACCTCACCGACAAGGACGTCGCGGTCATGAAGAGCGTGGTCGGCAAGGTCTACGAGCAGCGGCGCGAGGACCTCGAGCCGACGGCCGGGCAGGCCGCCTGGCGGCACAGGCTGATGACGATCGGGCACGACCCGCTCAAGCCTGCCGAGTAGACGTCCGCGGGGGTTTGTGGTCCACAAGCATGCCCGGCACCTCCCCGGGGCATCGTGCAGCCATGACTCCGCCCCGAAGCGCCCGACCCGCCCGGGCCCGCCGCTCCAAGCCTCGCAACAACGGGCACCGCGCGCGTGAGGCGGCGGAGAAGTACTTCG
>DASSMS010000095.1:0-68290 GCA_035688575.1 Nocardioidaceae bacterium | reverse complement strand
GCCGTTCATGTGCGGCTCGGGCTCGGACTCGTACTTCCAGTCGTAGAGCTTGTTGCCGATCGGGTACGGCAGGGCCGCAGGCATGTGGATGAACGGGTCCAGCTTGAAGTCGCTGCGACCCGCCTCGAGCACCAGGACGCTGGTCGAGGGGTCGGCGCTGAGGCGGTTGGCCAGCGCCGAGCCGGCCGACCCCCCACCGACGATCACGAAGTCGTAGGTCTTGCTGCGGCTGCTCATGCGTCCTTCCCTGTCGGCTCGCCGAACCAGTACTGCGGCGCCGGCTTGGTGTTGTGCCAGATGTGCTTGGTCTCGCGGTACTCGTCGAGCCCGGCGAGGCCGAGCTCGCGACCGACGCCGGACTGCTTGAACCCGCCCCACTCGGCCTGGGGGACGTAGGGGTGGTAGTCGTTGATCCACACCGTTCCGTGACGCAGGCGCCGGGCGACCCGCTCGGCACGGCCTGCGTCCCTGGTCCACACCGCGCCCGCGAGGCCGTAGATGGTGTCGTTGGCCACCGAGACGGCGGCGTCCTCGCGCTGCTGGTCGTCGGCCCCGGTGAACGTCTCGACGGTGAGCACCGGCCCGAAGGACTCCGCCTGCACACACCGCATGTCCGACGCGCAGTGGTCGAGGATCGTGGGTAGGTAGTAGAAGCCGTCGGCGAGCGCCGGGTCGTCGGGGCGTGCTCCCCCGGTCCGGAGGGTGGCGCCGTCGTCGATCGCGTCGGCGACGTACCTCTCCACCTTCTCGCGGTGCTCGGCACTGATCAGCGGCCCGGTCCCCGCGCTCTCGTCGAACGGACCCCCGAGGCGAATCTGCTCCGCGCGCCGGACCAGCTCGGCGACGAAGTCTTCGTGGATGGTGTCCTCGACGATCAGCCGGGCACCGGCCGAGCAGACCTGGCCGGAGTCGAGGAAGACCGCGGTCAGCGCGTAGTCGAGCGCAGTCTCGATGTCGGCGTCGGCGAAGACCACGTTGGGGTTCTTGCCGCCGAGCTCCAGAGCGACCTTCTTCACGGTCGCCGACGCGGCCGCCATGATCCTGCGCCCCGTCTCGAGGCCGCCGGTGAACGACACCAGGTCGACCTCGGGTGCCTCGGTGAGGGGCGCGCCGACCTCGGCGCCGCTTCCGAGCACGAGGTTGGCGACCCCGGACGGTACGCCGGCCTTGGTCAGCGCCTTCATCAGCCAGACCGCCGTCGAGGGGGTGAGCTCGCTGGGCTTCAGGACGAATGTGTTGCCCGCGGCGATCGCCGGTGCGACCTTCCACGAGGTCTGCAGCAACGGGTAGTTCCACGGGGTGATCAGCGAGCACACGCCGACCGGCTCGTGCACGATCCGGCTCGACACCTCGGGCATCCCCGCGTCCACGACCCGCCCGGCATCGGCGTTGGCCAGTCCGGCGTAGTGACGGAAGACCGACACGATGTCGTCCACGTCGATCTCGGACTCCACCAGCCGCTTGCCGGTGTCGAGCGACTCGAGCCGCGCGACCTCGTCCTTCTGCTCCTCGAGCAGGTCGGCGACGCGGTGCAGGATCTCGGAGCGCTCGAGGGCCGTGGTGTCTCGCCACGGCCCGTCGTCGAAAGCCTTCCGGGCGGCCCGCACGGCGGCCCTCGCGTCCTCGGCCGTGCCTTCCGAGACGGTCGCGACCAGGCTGCCGTCGGCCGGGCAGCGGATCTCGCGCGTCCCTCCGTCGGCGGCGTCTCGCCAGGTTCCGTCGATGAACAGCTCTGGCATCGATCTCCTTCATCCGTCGGCCGTGCTTCCGCTGTGGCGGGCGCGGCCGGGCTGCATGACGGCATGCGAAGACATGCCGGTGTCTGGCTTGCGTGCAGCCTTCCCAGGACGCATCCGTCCGGAACGGGTGGGCTAGATATTTGGAGCAAGATCACACTGTTCGCCCGCGCCCGCCGGAGAGGAACCGTGTGTGGACCTCGTGCAGCTCAGCGGCGCCAGGGTGCGGGCCGACCCTCCAACCACCAGCCGAAGGCACGAGTCAGCCAGGGCAGGACCAGGTAGGTCATGATCGGCGTCATCACCACGGTGCTGAGCAGCACCCGCGGGACCGTTGCCAGGTCGGGGACCAGCCACCCGAGCAGCAGCGTGATCGTGAGGCTCAGCGGGAAGAACGCGAACCAGATCGTGACCGCCTGCTTCCACCGCGGTGGCGCCTGCTGGCTCGGCCGCAGGTCCTCGACGTCGTGCTCCTGAGGCGGGTCGAACCAGCCTTCGATGCCCGTCCGACGCTCGCGTCGAGACTCACCCACGATGCCCTGGGCCGACCCGAGCCACCACGAGCGCTGCTCAGAGGCCTCCCAGCGCGCCAGGGACTCGTCGCTGTCGAACCGGTAGAGCATGTGCCACTCGTCGGAGCTCCGGCTCGGCCGGACCCAGCCGGTGCCGAGGAAGCCTTCGAAGCGCTCCGCCAGCGCCGACCCCGCACGGACCCACGCGGTCATCTGGTCGACGTGACCGGGGTCGACGTGCCGGGTGATCGACACGGTCACCGGTACGCCGGTGGCTCCGCTGCCGGCTGGGTCGCCGGAGGGGTCGAACTGCTCCGTCCGGTCTGAAGTGGTCACGGCCACCAGGGTAGGAGGTGCGGTCAGGCCCTCGCCGCGCCGTACCCGAGCAGGGCCGCGAGACCCAGCGCGCTGCGGGGGGCGTAGCCGCTCCGCCACAGGCCTCCGTGGACCGCGGCGTACGCCTCGTCCTGCCAGGGGTGCTCGTGGACCGGGCCTCCGTCGGTGTGGAGGTCGTGGACGAGCAGGATCGCCATGAGCACGTTCGACGTGGCCGGCTCGAACACCTCCACCCCGAAGCGGTGCGCGCCGGCGTAGGCGGCGGCGAGCGCCCGGTTCTTCACCACCGAGCGCGTCCGGGTCGGAGGCGCGACGTTCAGCGACACCGTCGTACCGGCATCGCGGGCGACCGCTGCCCGCCAACGCTGTAGCCGCTTCGCCAGGGCGTAGTTGGGTCCCTGTTGCGGGACCAGGCTGTCGTTGATGCCGGGGTCGGAGCCAGGAACGTAGGCCCGGTGCAGCAACCGCCCCGCACTCACGGCACGCAGTGGCCGGCCGAGCACCTTCGCGGCGGTCGAACGTCCCTCGTAGGCACGGGTCGACTGGTCCACGGCGTCCCCGGGAACGGCGAAGACGTCGGTCGGCGTGGCGAGGAAGGCCAGTGCCAGGTCACCGCGGGTGTCCAGCGCGCGCACCGTCAGCGCGTCGACCGCCATGGACACGCGCATGTTGTTCGCGCCGTCGGCGTACACGTAGTTGCCGAGCACGACCTTCCCCGGCAGGTCAGCGAGCCAGTCCGCCACCTCCGGCACCTCCGCGACCAGGTCCGCGCCGGTGTGCTGGTGCACGGCCTCTCCGGCACCGGGTTCGACCGGCACGAGCGTGGTCCCCGCGCCGTGACGCGCGGTGTCGAGCACCCGCTGCCAGATCTCGGGTCGAGGCAGGTCCACCGCAGCGACAGTGGCCCCCCAGCGCAGCAGCGCCTTCAGCGGCCCCATCTCCGCACCCGCGCCGAGCACGGCGACCGTGTGTCCCTCGAGGCGCAGCCAGTCCGGGCTCGCCATGACCCTGCGCACGGCCTCGGAGGCGCTCGGCTCCATCACGCCGTCGGCGACCCACTCGTCGAGACGCCGGTGCAGGTCGTCCCCTCGCAGTCGCCGACCGTGGTAGGGCAGCGAGAGCTCGGTCTCGACCACGCCCTCCCCGTGTACCTCGATCGTGTCGAGGCCGCGCTGCGCCTCGCTCCTCGTCCAGGAGCGGAGCGGGACCTCGTCGCCCTCCGCGGTGACGACCTCCATCCGGTCGTGGAGGGACGAAAGACCCTCGGTGGCGACGGCGAGCGCGGCTTTCCGCGAGGTGAGGCCGGCCTCGAGGAGCCGTCGGAAGTGCACGAGGTAGCCGCTGCGCCAGTTGGTCTCCTGCGCGGCGTTGTTCGCCCCGATCGGGTCGGCCGGCCTGAGCGCGTCGGTGACAACGGCCCTCCCGACGGCCGAGGTGCTCCTACGACCGTCGGCACCCCTCGGGAAGACGATGCCCTGCTGCTGCTCCTCGCTCATCGCCACATCATGCCCGACACCCGCCGCGAGGACCGACCGCGGCGGCGACAGCCGACTGACGGTGCAGTGACAGGCACGCCCGGGAGGCTGCTCCCACGACACCTTCCGAGGAGGACCCGATGACCACCAGCGAAACCACGTCGACACCGACCGCAGCGGCGACGACCGACCCCCGTGAGGCGATCGGCGAGCGAATCTTCGCCGGCGCTGTCGCGAGCAACGAGATGCTCACCGTCTACCTCGGGGTCGACCTCGGCCTCTACGACGCACTGAAGGAGCACGGCCCGGCCACGGCCCACGAGCTTGCCTCGCGCACCGGGATCGCGGAGCGGTACGCCCAGGAGTGGCTCGAGCAGCAGGCGGTGGCAGGCTTCCTCTCCCACGACGGCGAGCCCGCCGCCGACACGCGACGTTACGGCATCGACGACGCCCACGCCGAGGTGCTCACCGACCGCGACAGCCCGTACTTCGCCGCCGGAGCGACCCTGATGCTCGCCGGGATCGCCCGAGCCCTGCCCCAGCTCACCGACGCCTTCCGTCGCGGTTCCGGGGTGCCCTACGCCGACTTCGGGACCGAGATCCGTGAGGGCATCGCGGACTTCAACCGACCGGCGTTCCTGCACGAGCTCGGCTCGACGTGGCTTCCCTCGATCCCAGACCTCCACGAGCGGCTGTCCACGGCACCCCGCCCCCGCATCCTCGACCTCGGCTGCGGCATCGGCACGTCGTCGGTCGCCATGGCACGCGCCTACCCTCGCGTCGAGGTGGTGGGGATCGACCTCGACCACACTTCGGTCTTCGAGGCCCGAGACGCCGCGCGAGAGGCCGGGCTCGAGGAGCGTGTCACGTTCCACCTCGGCGACGCAGCGGACCAGACCTTCGACGGTGGCTTCGACCTCGTCACGATCTTCGAGGCGCTGCACGACATGGGTGACCCCGCCGGCGCGCTGCGGACCGCCCGCCGCCTGCTCGCTCCGGGTGGGAGCGTCCTGGTCGCGGACGAGCGAGTGGCGGACACGTTCACGGCGCCCGGCGACGAGCTCGAGCGGTTCAACTACGGCTGGAGCGTCCTCCACTGCCTCCCGGCCACGATGGCCGAGGACCCGGTGGAGGCGGCGGGCACCGCGCTGCGAGCGCCCACGGTTCGTCGGTGGGCGCAGGAGGCCGGCTTCGAGCACGTCGAGGAACTGGCGGTCGACTTCCCGTTCTGGCGTTTCTACCGTTTCGCCGGGTGAGCCGGTCATGACTGCTCTAGAAGCCGCGTCACCCGGCCTGACCACCGGGTGGGAGACCACTCTTCCACCCGAGGACACCGAGCTGCGCAGGTTCGTCCTGGCGTGGTCGGAGTACCTGGCCGGGCCGATGCAGGCGTTGGGAGGTCGGGTCGTCCGCACGCCCGACGCGCTGACGACGGACCTGGGCAGGCCGGCGAGCTACTGGACGTCGGCAGTACTGCTCCGGCCCCCGGCCCCAGACCGATGGGACGCGGTGCTCGACGGGGTAGAGCGAACGTTGTTCCGCGACGGGACGGGCCGGGTCCACCTGTGGAGCGCCTGGCCCACGCCCGACCTCACCGCGCGAGGGTGGGAGCTCGAAGGGCATCCGCCCCTTCTGTTCCGTCCACCCGGTGGGCCGCTGCCTCCGGACGGGACCGACCTCACCGTGCGCGAGGTCGCCGACGAGGAGGACCTCGGGACGTGGGAGCGCGTCGTCGTACACGGGTATCCGATGCCGGACCTGATGCCTTGGCGGCCCGGGGCGCTGTTCACCGACGCCGTCCGGTCGTCCGGCCTGCGCCTTTGGACCGGCTACGCCGACGGAGAGGCAGTCGCGGCTGCCGGGTCCTACGTCGCACTGGGTCTGCACGTCCTCGCGATCGGGGTCGTGCTGCCCCATGCCCGGGCGCGGGGGTACTGGCGGACACTCCTGCGCACTCGGCTCGCGGCGTACCCGGACCTTCCCAGCGCGTCCTTGTTCAGCGACATGAGCCGGCCCGGCGCGCAGAGGCACGGGTTCTGGCCCATCTCACGGTTCACCCTGTGGACCAGGGAGCGCGGTTGAGCCACAGCTGAGGTCCAAACAGCTGGCGCCCTGCGCTCGCCGGGAGTTCAATGGGGCAGCCATGGTCGCGTCCTCCCCGGTCCCCGGACCGGACTTCCGGGTCCTCGGACCACTCGAGGTCTTCCTGGAAGGCAAGCAGGTACCCGTTCCGGCGGGTACCCAACGGACCCTGCTCGGGATGCTCCTCCTCAGCCGGGGTCGAGCGGTCTCTGCGACCCGCCTCGCCGAAGGGCTCTGGGGCGAGCACCAGCCGATGGACCCGAGGGCCTCCCTGCACACGGCCGTCGCCCGGCTGCGCCGGACCCTCGGAGGCACCGGGGAGGCGCTGCGCACGCTCGCGCCGGGCTACGTCCTCGACATCCCCCGAGAGGCGCTCGACTCCGACCGGTTCTCCGACCTCCACGCGCGTGCGCGGACCCTCCTCGGTCACCCCGCCGGCCGGGACCCGGGTGAGGCCCGCGCCACGGAGGCCGTCCTCGTGCTGCGAGCGGCGCTCGACCTCTGGCACGGCCCCGCCTGGGGGGAGCTCGCCGACGGCGTCGCCTCGGGTGACGCGCTGCGCCTCGAAGAGGCCCGGCTGGCCGCCCGTGAGGACCTCGCCACCGCGCTCGTGTACGCGGGCCAGGTCGCGGAGGCCGTGGAGGTCCTGGAGACGGTCGTGCTCGAGGATCCGCTGCGCGACCGTGCGGTGGGCCTGCTCGTCGACGCGTTGCACCGGCACGGCCGTACGGCGGACGCGTTGCACACCTTCGAGATCTACCGGGAGGTGCTCGCCGAGGAGCTCGGCCTGGACCCCTCGCCGACGCTGGCCGCGCTCCACCAGCGCGTCCTGCGGCAGGAGCTGCCCGAGCCGCAGGCACGGTCCACTGCCCCTTCGCGGGTACCTCCCCAGCGATCTGCGTCCGGGGCGTCAGGCGCGGCACCGGCGGCACGTGACACCGGCCCCTCGCGAGGCGACCTCCGCGGCGGGCTGATCGGACGCGACGAGGACGCGGCCGACGTGTCCGAGCTGCTCGAGACCGGGGGTCTGGTCACGCTCGTGGGCCCCGGCGGCGTGGGGAAGTCACGGCTCGCTGAGCACATCGCCCAGCGCCAACCCGGGGCGTCCTGCTGGGTCGACCTGGTGCCTGCCCGCGACCGGGCCGGTGTGCTGCAGGCCCTCGCGGACACGCTGGGTGTGGAGGTCCGGTCGGGCACTGCCATGGAGAACGCGGTCTACGAGCGGCTGGCGTCCGACGCCGACCTCGTCGTCCTCGACAACTGCGAGCACGTCCTCGACGGCGTGGCGGCGGTGCTGTCGTCGCTGGTCACCCCCGCGGCGACCGTCCTGGCCACCAGCCGCGAGAGGCTCGGGGTCGTCGGCGAGCGCGTCTACGTGCTCGACCCGCTCGCGCTCCCGGAGCCGGGTGTGGCCGACGCACAGGCGCCCGCCGTCCAGCTGTTCCTGGCCCGCGCCGCGGACGCGGGAGTGGACCTCGGCGGTGACCCCGACGTGGTGCGCCGGGTCGGAGAGGTCTGCCGTGCCCTGGACGGTCTGCCGCTGGCACTGGAGCTCGGTGCCGCGAGGATGGGGACGCTGACCCTCGACGACCTGGCCGAGCGCCTGGATCGCAGGTTCGAGCTGCTCACCCGTGGGCCTCGTACGGCTCCGCATCGTCACCAGACCCTTCGCTCGGTGGTCGGCTGGTCCTACGACCTCCTCGACGACGAGGAGCGGCAGGTCTTCACCCGACTGTCGGTCTTCCCGTCCGGGTTCGACCTGGCAGCGGCGGAGGCGGTGGTCGTGGACGAGGCGCTGGACACCGCCCGGGTCGCGGACGTGGTCGCCCGGCTCGCCGACCGTTCCATGGTGGTGCGGCCCTCGGGCGCCGGCCGCGGCAAGTACCGGCTGCTGGAGAGCCTGCGACGGTACGGCGCCTCGCGGCTGGCCCCCGACGACGTCGCGGCCGTACGCCGGAGGCATGCTCTCTGGGCCACGGATCTCGCCGAGCGCTCCCGCAGGGGGCTCGAGAGCCCCGAGGAGGCGCGGTGGACGGCTGTGCTCGACGACGTGCTCGACGACCTCAAGGCAGCCTGGCGCTGGACCCAGGAGGCGGAGGAGCCGCAGGTGGCCGAGCGGCTGCTCACGGCCGTCTGCTGGTGGGCCTACTGGAGGCTTCGTGCGGACGTGCTCTGCTGGGGCGCCCAGCAGGTCGCGGACCAGCCCACGACGGCGCCACCCGTGGCCTACACGACGGCCGCCGCGTGCGCCTGGCTCGAGGGCGACTTCGAGGAGGCGGAGCGTGTGGCGGATCTCGCGGCCGCGAGGTACGACGAGGAGTCGCGGAGCGGCCTCTACGAGATCCTCGGTGACGTCTACCTCTCCCGAAGCGCCGTGGCCCGGGCCGTGGAGAGCTACGCGCACGCAGAGCGGATCCGCGCGAGCAGCGGCGACCGCATCGGGGAGTCCATCGCGGCGAGCAACAAGGTGCTCGGCCTCGCCTACGCGGACCTCCCTCGTGAAGCTGCCGTCGCCCACGCCCTGGAGCTCGCAGCCAGGACTGGAAGCCCCACGGCCCTGGCATTCGCGCGGTATGCCCAGGGCGAGGCCTGGGCCGAGCGGGACGAGCATCGGGCGGTGGGCGCCCTGGAGGAGGCCCTGGTCCTTGCGGAGAGCGTCGGGAACCGGCTCATCATCGGTGTGGCGATGACCGCCCTGGTTGCGCTGCGCGGGCGTTCCACGTCGGTGGAGCCCGCGACGTTCGAGCTGTTCGGCAGGGTCGTCCTGCACTGGTCGACCGCGGGCAACCCGACCCTCATGGTGACGGCCCTGCGCAACCTGGTGATCCTCCTCGGCCGAGTGGGCCGAGACGAGGAGGCCGTGGAGCTGTGGGCCGCGGTCTCCGACATGGACGCCCTTCACCCGTCGTACGGCGCCGAGGCGGAACGACTCGACACGACACTCGCAACGGCGCGCTCGAGGCTCGGTTCCTCGTTCGAGGACGCCGTCCACCGCGGGCACAGCCACACCGGGCTCGCGGCGGTGACGGCGCTCGCCTGTCGTGTGTGCGAGGAGGAGGCCCGGAGGTTGGCGACCACGAGCACGGGTGTCATGACGAGTGCGGGCGCGGGCACGTCGGCGCGGATCCACGTCGGAACGCCGCCGACGCCCGCACCGATCGGCCCGCCGGCGGCCCGGGACGTCTAGGTCCCGCCGCGGGGCCCACAGGGCTTCGTGCACGCGGCGCGGTCCGGAGCTCGACGGGCAGGCCGGTCAGTCGCCGAACAGCGCGCGCACGTCCGCGGCGTCGATCGGGGTGCCCATCGAGCCGTCCCCGTCGACCACCTGGGCGAAGAGCGCGGCCTTGCGAGCCTTGAGCTCCACCACCTTCTCCTCGATCGTGTCGGCGGCGACGAGCCGGTAGACCATGACCGGACGCCGCTGACCGATCCGATGGGCTCGGTCCACCGCCTGAGCCTCGACGGCGGGGTTCCACCAGGGGTCGAGGACGAAGACGTAGTCGGCCTCGGTGAGTGTCAGACCCACTCCCCCGGCCTTGAGACTGATCAGGAACACCGCGGCGTCCCCGCCCTTGAACTCCTCGATCACCTCACCACGGTTGCGGGTGCTGCCGTCGAGGTAGGTCGACGCGATCCCCTCGCGGTCGAGGCGTGCCCGAACCCGCCGCAGGAACGAGGTGAACTGGCTGAACACCAACGCCCGGTGACCCTCTGCCCGGAGCTCCTCGAGATGGTCGGCCAGGACGTCGATCTTGGCCGACCCGACGCCGTCGTACTCCTCGTCGACCAGCCCGGCGTCGAGGCTCAGCTGACGCAGCCGGGTGAGCGAGCGGAAGATCGCCATCCGGTGCTTGTCGAAGTCCTCGACGAGGCCGAGCACGGTCTGCCGCTCCCGTTGGAGGTGGGTCTCGTAGATCTTGCGGTGTCGCGGCGTCAGCCGGACCTCCAGGACCTGCTCCTGCTTCGCGGGCAGGTCAGAGGCGACGAGCTCCTTGGTGCGGCGCAGCAGGAACGGCCTGATCCTGCGGCGGAACCGCTGGAGGACCTGCCTGTCTCCCAGCCGCTCGACCGGGTTGGCGACCTGCTCGACGAACCGCTGCGGGTACGGGTAGAGGCCCGGGGCCACGATCGACAGCAGGGACCACAGCTCCATCAACCGGTTCTCCAGCGGCGTGCCGGTCAGCGCCAGCCTGAACGGCACGTCGAGCCGCCGCACGCACTGGTAGGTCTTGCCGTTGTGGTTCTTGACCGTCTGGGCCTCGTCGAGCACGAGCCCACCCCACCGCAGGGCTGCGTAGGAGTCGACCTCCAGTCGGTAGAGCGTGTAGGAGGTGATGACCACGTCGGCCCCCTCGGACACCGAGGCGATCGACGTGCCCCGCCTCGAGTGCGACTCCGTCACCGTCTCGACGACCAGGCCGGGCGTGAAGGTGGCCGCCTCGTGGGCCCAGGTGGACACCACGCTCGTGGGTGCGACGACGAGGAACGGCCCGGCGCCGCGCTCGCGGGCGTGGGCGATGAGCGCGAGGGTCTGGAGGGTCTTGCCGAGTCCCATGTCGTCGGCGAGGATCCCGCCGAGCCCGGCCTCCCAGAGGAAGGCGAGCCACCGGAACCCGTCGCGCTGGTAGTGCCGCAGCTCGGCTTCGAGCCCGGTCGGCTCGACCTCCGGAAGGGCCTCGACGCCCCGGAGCGCCTGCGCCGCGCGAACCCACTGGTCCGCCTGCGCGTCGACGATGCCCACCTCGGCGAGCTCGTCCCAGAGCCCGAGGTCGTGGTGGTTGACGCGCACACCGTCGCGCGGCTGGTCGTGCAGCTCCCCTGCCGCGTCGACGAGCTCGGCGAGCTTGCGGAACTCGGGATGGTCGGTGCCGATGTGGAGCCCGCTCTTCATGATGATCCGCGGCACCCCGACCGTGAGCGCCTCGAGGAGGTGGGCGAGCGCGATGAACTGACCGTCGACGCTGATCACGACCTCGAGGTCGAGCCAGTCGGTGCGCCCCTCGTCGGAGTCGCCCTCGCCGCCCTCGGCGGCGGCGAACCGGATGACCGGCCCCTCTCTCGCCTCGCGGTAGTCGGGCCGGACCCCGATCTCCTCGATCTCCACCAGCCCGCCAGCCTCGAGCCCTGGAAGAACCTCCTCGGCGAACGCGATCGCCGTGACGTCGTGGAAGACGATCTCCGCGATCATCCCGGCTTCTCTTCGGTGACCTCCGTAGAGGCGGTGGACCTGCTCGTCGTTCAGCGAGCTGCCGAGATCCGCGAGCAGCTCCTGCTCGCGCTCGGGTCGCCGGACGCCGCGCATACCTCGGGACTCGTCGAGGCGGTAGATGCGGTCGTCCTCGCCGATCCGGTAGCGCCAGGACCAGGCGAGACGGACCTCGCCGACGTCCTTCCACTCCACCGTCAGGCACAGTCGGGGCTCGACCGGCTCGGGCAGTGCGACGGATCCGTCCGAGGAGACGACGGGCACGTGGCGCTGCAGGCGGGGGAGGTACTCGGCGACGAGGTCCGCGCGGTCCGCTGCGGGGACTACGAGCTGCTCGCTCATGCCGAGCAGCCGGCGACCCTGCGGCCCGGCTGGCTTCGCGAGAGGTGCGAGCGTCACGGACCAGGTCTGCGGCTTGTCTCCGGGGAGCCAGAGGGCCACGCCGTGGCCGGAGTCCCCGAGGACGTCGATGTCCTCGGCGCCGTGCCAGACCCCAGCCGCTCTCACACCGAGCCGCAAGTGGGCATCTCGCTCCGGGGCGGCGTTCACGTCGAGCTCGATGCTCACCGGGCCGGGGTGGACGCTCACCCTGTCGAGGCCGGCACCGGGCACGAGCTCGATGCCGGCCGCCGAGCACCGCCCGAGCAGGCTCCACAGCGACCCTCCGAAGGCGGCGAGCACCAGGTGTGACTCGGCGCCGCCGAAGTAGAGGTTGCGCTGCGCCGCGCGGTAGGCCGCGAAGATCTCGGCGAGCAGAGCCGCCTGCTCGGGCGGGAAGCCGCTCCGGCTCCGGTCGGAGACATGTTGGAGGCCCTGCCACGAGATCCCGGACCGCACCCAGTTGTCGCGGGCTCCGCGCTGGAGCGGCCGGATGCGCAGGCTCCCCCGGCGAGGCGCGAGCTGCTCTCCTGTGCCACGGAACCTGGGTGCCGACGCGCGCTGGTTGAGCTCGACCTGGATCGCGAGAGGCCTTGTCGCAACGGGACCGTCCGCGACCGCGTCGAGCTCGTCGAGAACGGAGCTCAGCTGCCGCTCCCAGCGGCGGTCCCCGCCACCGCCGGCGGCATAGTCTTCCGCCTGCCTCGCCCGGACGGTCAGCAGCAGCGCGACGGCGTGCTTGCAGCCCTCCCGGACCGGGCAGCTGCACCGGCCGTAGGTCCACACGCCCGGACCGCTCTGCCCGACGCTGACGTTGCAGGCGTAGATCTCCCCGACCGAGCCCTCGACGTTGCCTCGGATGTCGAGGTCGCCGTCCTCGTCGACCTGGTGGCTGCAGGACATGACCTTGCCCCGTCGCACGTAGTCGACCGCGCGCTCATAGGTCGCCGAGCCGAACCTGCCGCGCAGGTCCGGCTCGTCCAGCACGAGGGTCAGGTCCACCACGCATCGAGCCTAGGTGGCGCCACCGACCACCTGCACATGCACCAGCAGAGGGCCAGCGGAAGGTCGCCGCGGCGGGAGGAGGGTTTCGAGCGACCGTGCGCGACGTGGCCGAACCAGGTGAAAGGCCTGGAAATCACCCGGCCTGCTCCGCCGGAGAATGCACAAATTCCGGGCCCGGGGCCTGGGCCACGTTGACGGCGCCTCGGAGGTCGGTCGAGAGTCCCTGGCATGGCCACCATCGACAGACAGCGCCTGGGCACGCTGATCGACCGCGAGCGCGCGACCTACGCAGCCGACCACCCCATGTCCGCGAGGCTCTTCGGAGAGGCCGAGCACCTCTTCGGCCGGGTGCCCATGACCTGGATGGCGATGTGGAGCGGCGGCTTCCCCCTCTACCTCGACCGGGCGCGCGGAAACCGGGTCGTCGACGTCGACGGGCGGGAGTACGTCGACTTCGCCCTCGGCGACACGGGCGCCATGGCGGGCCACAGTCCCGGCGAGACCGTCAAGGCGGTCAGCGAGCGGATCGGCGAGCTCGGCGGGATCACCGCGATGCTCCCGACCGCCGACGCCGAGTGGGTCGCCGCAGAGCTGAGCCGTCGGTTCGGCCTCCCTCTGTGGTCCTTCACCCTCACCGCGACCGACGCGAACCGGTGGTCGGTGCGCCTGGCACGGCTGGCGACCGGGCGGCCGAAGGTGCTCACCTTCGCCTACTGCTACCACGGCTCCGTGGACGAGGCGTTCGCCGTGCCCGGCCCAGACGGTACGGCGGTCGCCCGGCCGGGCCTCGTCGGGGCGCCCGTGCCGCTGTCGGAGACGACGCGCGTCGCGGAGTTCAACGACCTGGCCGGGGTCGAGGAGCAGCTGAGGCACGGGGACGTGGCTGCGATCCTCACGGAGCCGGCGCTCACGAACATCGGCATCGTGCTGCCCGAGCCCGGCTTCCTCGAGGGTCTGCGGGAGCTCGCGACGAAGTATGGCGCACTGCTGATGATCGACGAGACGCACACGTTCTCGGCAGGACCGGGTGGCGCGACTGGCCTGTGGGGTCTGCAACCGGACATCTTCGTGATCGGCAAGAGCATCGGCGGCGGCATACCGAGCGGCGCCTACGGCATCAGCGCAGAGGTCGCCCGCTCGGTGCAGGCGCACCCCGAGGCCGATCTCGTCGACGTCGGCGGTGTCGGCGGCACCCTCGCGGGGAACGCGCTGTCGGTGGCGGCGATGCGCGCGACCCTGGAGCACGTGCTGACCGAGGACGCGTTCGCGCACATGGTGGACCTCGCCACCCGGTTCACCGCCGGCGTGCAGGCGACCATCGACCAGACCGGCGTCCCGTGGTCGGTCAGCCAGCTCGGCGCCCGGTCGGAGTACCGGTTCACCTCTCCCGCGCCCCGCAACGGCAGCGCCTCGGCGGCAGCGGCCGACAACGGTCTCGACGAGTACCTCCACCTGTACCTCGCCAACCGGGGCGTGCTGATCACCCCGTTCCACAACATGGCACTGATGTGTCCCGACACGAGCGCGGACGACGTCGCCCTCCACAGCAGGCTGTTCGCCGAGGCGGTCGGCGAGCTGGTGGGCCCGTGACCGACGCACTCCCCCTACCAGGTGCCTTCGCGCTCACCGGCAGGGTCGCGCTCGTCACCGGCGCGGGATCGCCTGACGGCATCGGGTTCGCCACGGCGCGGCTGCTGGGGAGCCTCGGCGCCGCCGTAGCTGTCACCGCGACGACCGACCGGGTGCACGAACGGGCGAAGGAGCTCGAGCTGGCAGGGGTCGACGCCGTCGGCATCGTGGCCGACCTCACTGACGAGGCCGAAGCAGGCCGCACCGTCGAGCAGGTCGCGGCCGTCCTGGGGCCTCCGACCGCGCTCGTGAACAACGCCGGGATGACCAGCGTCTCCTCCCCCGCGCTGTCGGTGGACTCGCCCGGTGGTGCGGAGTCGGACACCGCAGCCGGGATGTCTCTCGAGCGGTGGCACCGCTCGCTCGCGCGCAACCTCGACACCGCCTTCCTCTGCACCAGGGCCGCCCTGCCAGGCATGCGGGCCGCCGGATGGGGGCGGGTCGTGATGGTGGCGTCGGTGACCGGGCCCGTGATGGCGATGCGCGGCGAGGCGGCGTACGCCGCGGCGAAGGCCGGCATGGTGGGCCTGGCGAGGTCGGTGGCCGTGGACTTCGCCCGCGAGGGTGTGACCGCGAACACCGTGGCGCCGGGCTGGATCGCCACGAGCAGCCAGACCACCGACGAGGTGCGACAGGGGCGCCTCACCCCCGTCGGCCGGAGCGCGCGTCCCGAGGAGGTGGCCGCCGCGATCGCCTTCTTGTGCAGCCCCGGAGCGGCCTACGTCACCGGGCAGTGCCTCGTCGTCGACGGCGGCAACCACATCGCCGAGGAGCGCGCCTGATCACAGGACCCGGACATACGGCCGTCGGGTGACAGATCGGGACCGATTTCGCGATTCCAAAGTAAAGGGATGAGCCAAAACCTACGATCCCGGCATGTTTCACCGTCACACCCGCTTCAGCCTGACCGCCCTCGCAGCCCTGCTGTCGGTGACCATCGCGCTTCCGGCCGGCGCCACCGAGGGGCCGGTCGGGGACGGCGAGCCGGAGCAGCCCCCGGCGCCACTCGAGTCGAACGTCGTGGAGCACAGCTCGGACACCATGGAGCCGCTCCTCTCCGCTCGGGCGGCGGGCGGCAGCACGGCCTTCTTCAAGATGAACGAGCGCACGCGCCCGGTCGCGCCGGGACTGGAGCACACGCGTTTCGACAGGTACGACGCGCGTGGCTGGATCCGTGTGAACGCACTGACCGCCGAGCTCTCCACGCCCGGCCTGCGACTCGACTACACAGCGGCCGGCAAGGTCTCCTCCCCCGGGCCCCTGAGCACCGCGATGAGGCGCGACAGGGCCGTCGCCGGGGTGAACGGCGACTTCTTCGACATCAGCGACACCGGCGCCCCCCTCGGCATCGGTGTGGACCGGCAGCGCGGCGTGGTCCACGGCTCCAAGTCGGGCTGGAACAAGACCTTCACCGTCGACCGGGACAAGGTCGCCGCGATCGCCGCGACCTACCTGCGCGCCAGCATCGTCCGCAAGGGCAAGCCCCCGCTCGAGGTGACCAACCTCAACGCGCCGGCGCTGCACCGCGACGGCATCGGCCTCTACACGGCCGCATGGGGCTCCACTGCCCGCTCGCGAGTGCTGCCGAACGCAGGCCCGCGACGCGAGGTCGTCGTCCGGCGCGGGAAGGTGCGTGCCAACCGGAAGCAGCTGAGCGCCGGGCCGGTGCCGAGAGGCACGCTCCAGCTCGTCGGCACCGGTGAGGGCGCCAGGCGGCTCCGCCGGTTGAAGGTCGGTGCACGCGTCGCGGTGAGGTACGGCATCGACGACCAGGCCACCCGCGTCGCCGTGGGCGGCAACGTCGTGCTGCTGCGCAAGGGGAAGGTCCTGGCGCCGGGGGACCTCGAGATGCACCCGCGCACCGCGATCGGCATCGACACCGACCTGAACCGGGTCATCATCGTCGCCGTCGACGGTCGCCAGGGGCACAGCCGCGGTCTGACCATGATGGAGACCGCCAAGCTTCTCAAGCAGCTGGGCGCCGAGGAGGGTCTCAACCTCGACGGAGGTGGCTCCTCGACGATGATGGCCCGCGAGTCCGGCGAGCAGATCGGCGTGGTCAACTCGCCCTCGGACGGTCGGTTGCGCAGTGTCCCGAACGGCCTCGCCTTCGGCTTCGCCAAGGGATCCGGGCGGCTGCACGGGATCCGGGTCGAGCCCGCCGCGGAGACCGAGGACTCCCACCGTGTGCTCGAGGGCCTGTCGCGCGTGTTGATCGCCCGCGGTCACGACGAGACCGGCGCACCTGTGGCGGCCAGGCCGGGCTGGCAGGGTTCGACCGGGGTGTCCGCGCATCGCGGCCCGTCGGTCCGGACGGTCGTGGTCGGGCGCCGCACCGGGACGGGTTCGGTCACCGCGACGTCCGGTCGCGCAACCGGGAAGTTCCAGGTCCGGGTGCTGGGTCCAGTGCACCGCATCGAGGCGAGCGTGCCCACGATCGCGCTGGCAGGGAAGGGCAAGAGCGCAGGCGTGGAGGTGCGGGGGTACGACGCGAACGGGTTCGGCACCTGGGTGCAGCCCCGCGACCTCCGTCTCTCGTACGACCGCGACAAGCTCCGCGTCCGACGTACCGGCCGGGGTCTCACCGTCATCGCCCGGTCAGCCTCCGCCTCGGAGGTGCTCAAGCTCTCCGTGGGCGGCCGCGCCACCTATGTCGGGGTCACGGTGGGTCTCCAGCGGCAGGTCGCGGACCGGATGAATGGGCTCAGCGGCTGGAGGGCGAAGGCCTACCCCCGCAAGGCCGGGGCCTGGCTGTCGATGACGAGGAACCGGCACGGTCGCCGTAGGTCGGCCATCGCCCTGGACTACTCGTTCCGCGTCAAGGGCGCCCCCAGGACTGCGTACCTCACCGCCAGCCCACCCCGGGCCCTGCCCGGCCGAGCGCGGAAAATCGGGGCCTGGGTCCGCGGCGACGGCAAGGGAGCCTGGCTCCGGGTGGTGGCCAAGGACGCCGGCGGCGCCAAGGCCACGCTCAACCTCAGCCGACGCGTGAGCTGGAGGGGCTGGCGCTTCCTGACGACGTCGCTACCGGCTGGCCTCGCACAGCCGTTGAAGTTCGTCCGCGTGCACGTGGTGGAGACCAGACGCTCACGGCGCTACGCCGGCCGGCTCGCCTTCGACGACCTGACCGTGTTCACGGAGCGGACCGTGACCGTCCCCTCGCCTGCCGCCCTTCGCGACCCGATGGTGCTCGACCAGGCACCACTTGCACCGGGCGGGCTCCGTGTGGCGGTCATGAGTGATGCCCGTGTCTCTGCGTCGGCGCCGAACAGCAGTGCGGTGAGGCGCACCCGTCGCACCATGCGCGAGATCGTCGCTGCTCGACCCGACCTCGTCCTCCTCGACGGGGACCTCGTCGCGCGCGGAGGGAGGGCCGACCTGGCGTTCGCCCGGAAGCTGATCAGCGAGGAGCTCGACGGAAAGGTCCCGTGGCGCTACGTCCCAGGTGACCACGAGCGCGGACCGGACGGTCAGCTGACCAGCTACCGAGCGGAGTTCGGCAGCCCGGTCCGCGTCCTCGACAAGCAGGGTGTGAGGTTCGTTCTCCTGAACTCTGCCCAGGGCGCGTTCCGGCTCGGCGGGTTCACCCAGCTGGTCCGGCTCCGGTCCGCGCTGGCCTCTGCCGCGCAGGATCCGTCCGTGCACTCGGTCGTGGTGGTCGCTCACCATCCGACCAGCGACCCCTCCGGCGGAACGGCCGAGCTCACCGACCCACGCGAGGGTGCGCTCGTTGAGGGCCTGCTCTCGGAGTTCCGGTCGACGAGTCGGAAGCACGCGGCGTACGTCGGGTCCCACGCCCGTCGCTTCGGAGCGGCCCGAGTCGACGGCGTACGGCACGTCGTCGCGGGGCCCGTGAGGTCCCCCGCCCGCTCGAGGAGCGGCTCGTTCACCGGCTGGAGCATGCTGCGAGTCGATCCGAATACCGCTCAATGGCTGGCTACCGAGTTCCTGCCGCACGTCGACGCGCTCAGGATCAAGGCACCGGACACCGTGGCCGTCGGGGCCGCGACCGACGTCTTCGCCTCACTCGACCAGGCCGGTCGGCGGATCCGGGTGGCCTACCCGATGGGCGCCGAGTGGATCGAGTCGCCCACTGTGCACGTGGGCGCTCGCTCTGACGCACCGCCCACGGCGTTCGTCACCTACAACCCCTGGACCGGTCGGCTGACCGCGCTGCGTCCCGGCGTGGCCGTTCTCGCAGTCCGGGTGAACGGCGTGACCGCGACGCGGACCGTCACCGTGCGTTGAGCGCGCATGCTCGACCTGCTTGCTCGAAGAGCCAACCTGTCGGAGGGCCCGAGTGTGGGCGGCGATTGTGGGTGGAGAGAGTGGTGACATGAGCCCGACAACCGACTGGAGTGCTTGGCATGCGGACTATGCGGACCCGACGTCCCTGCTCTCCGAGCGTCTTCGAGTGGTCCAGCGACACATCCACCGCTGGCTGGACGAGTCGGCGCCGGACCCTGTGACGGTCGTGAGCTCCTGCGCGGGAGACGGCCGCGACATCCTGGAGGTCCTGTCAGACCGGGACGACTCCGAGCGTGTATCGGCGACCCTGCTCGAGGGCGACCCCAGGAATGTCCATCGCGCTTCACGACACATCCGACGACTGGGGCTGTCCGGCATCGAGGTCCGGTGCACGGACGCCGGCTCGAGCAACGCCTATGCACACGCCGTACCCGCCGATCTCGTACTCCTCTGCGGCATCTTCGGGAACATCACCGAAGACGACGTCCACCGGACCATCGCTGCCGCTCCACAGTTCTGCAAACCCGGCGCGGTGGTCATCTGGACCAGACATCGGAAGGACCCGGACCTCACCCCCAGCATCCGTCGGTGGTTCTCGGACCACGGTCTTGCCGAGGTCGACTTCGTGGCTCCTGAGCACGCGTTGTACTCCGTCGGGGTGAATCGCCTCGTCGGCGACCCCCAGCCGCTGGTCGGGGACCAGCACCTGTTCAGGTTCGTCAGGTAGCCGGGCCCGGCGACTGCCGCTCAGTTCATCCTGCGTAGCACCGCGATCGTCAGGCCGATGGCGATGATGACGCCGGTCACCACCTTGGCGCCCACGGGGTGCTCGCCTGCCCACCGGTTGATGCTGTTGTTCAGTCGGTTGTCTGCCGGGTCCTTGCCGGTTTCTGGCGACAGTCCGCGCTCGCGCGTCCTGGCCGGCCTTCAGGGCGCCGCGGAGGAAGACAATCCGCAGCGCAAGCACGAGGACACCGAGTGCGAACGCAACGAGGACGCCTTCGGTCATGTCACACCTCCGGCCTCGGGGGCTCGGATCGGCTCTGGTCCGAGCTCTCGGAAGCGTTCTGCGCCGACTGCTTCCGCCACCAGACGTCGAACGCGATGCCCCCCGCAGCGACAGCAGCACCCAGTGCGTACGCCCAGATCGGGAGCTCGACGTCGTTGTAGCGGCTGTAGCGGAACGCTGCCGCTGCCGCGAGGAGCACGAGCAACACAAGTCCGTACACGAGTCGTCTGGGTGTCATCGACGCGCTCCCATCCGGTCCCCCTTGTCCGCAGGCCAATGGGCCCGGAGTTACCCGACAATCGCGGCAGGAAACGTCTGCTCACGGCGCCGATGGTGCCAGTCGATAGCGTGCGTGGGTGAGCCTGGAACTGCCGCAGACAGCAAGAGGGAACAGAACCCTGGACATCGAGACACCGGCGCTCGTCGTCGACCTCGACCGGCTCGAGGCGAATGTCCACGCCATGAGCGAGACCGTCGGGTCACGAGGGCTCGACCTGCGACCACACGCGAAGACCCACAAGTCACTCGAGATCGCCGAGATGCAGATCCAGGCAGGCGCGACGGGGCTGACCGTCGCCACGCTGTCGGAGGCCGAGGTGTTCGCGGAGGGCGGCTTCACCGACCTGCTGGTCGCCTACCCGGTCTTCCCCACCGGGACGAAGGCCGACTGCCTGCGCAGGCTGTTGGACCGCGTGAATCTCCACGTCGGGGTCGACAACCCCGAGGGTGCGGCGGCCGTCGCCCGAGCTGCAGGAGGGCGGTCGGTGCAGGTGGTCCTCGAGGTGGACAGCGGACAGCACCGCACGGGTGTCGAGCCGTCGGCCGTCGTACGGCTGGCCGAGCAGTGCGAAGCCCTCGGCCTCAGGGTCAGCGGCGTGTTCACGCACGGCGGCCACTCCTACAAGGATCCGTCCGCGCCGGGCCGTGCCGCAGTCGACGAGGGTGCTGCCCTCGCGGCGGCCCACGAACACCTTCGTGCAGCCGGGTTCGATCTCAGCATCGTGAGCGCTGGATCGACACCGACGACGGGTGCGGAGCGGCCGCCACAGGTCACCGAGGAGCGACCAGGCTCCTATGTCTTCTACGACCGCCAGCAGCTCGCTCTCGGAGCCTGTGCCCCCGACCAGGTGGCTCTGTCGGTGGCTGCCACCGTCGTGAGCACGGGGCACGACCGGTTCGTGGTCGACGCAGGGTCGAAGGCGCTCGCGATGGACCGACCCGCCTGGCTCACCGGGCACGGCTCGATCCCTGCCCTGGGCGACGCACAGGTCACGGCGCTGTCCGAGCACCACGGGATCGTGGAGGGCACCATGTCACCCCCGAGGGTGGGTGACATGGTCTTCGTGACACCGAACCACGTGTGCAACGTGGTGAACCTCTTCGACGAGTACGTCGTGACCCGCGGCGGAGAGGTCGTGGACCGCTGGACGGTGGCGGCTCGCGGGAGGAACGTCTGACGCCGGCAGGCCCGGACCCGTCTCGCCGGCCGGGTCAGCCGGCGAGGATGGCGAGCAACGCCCTGGCGTAGGCCCGCTCCGCGTCGATGTCGACGTGCCGCTCGGTCCGGCCACGGTCCTCGAGCACGACCACGAAGCCATCGGGCACGGCCTCCAGCCGCACGAACCGTGCGCCCAGCAGCGATCGCAGCTGTGCCTCGTGAGGCAGCCAGATGACCTCGTCCTGGGGGATGCTGTCCAGCGCCCACTCGGTCGTGCCGTTGAACCGGACGATGCTGCCCGACGGCAGGGCCTGGGTCTCGATCGTCATCTCGCTGACGACGTAGATCCTGTCGTCCAGACCGCGGATGGGGATTACGAACCGGTCCCCTGCCGTCGGGGACCACTCCAGGCCCGCATCACGCAGCCTGGCGGCGAGCTCGACGCTGATCACCAGTTCATTGTGCCCCGGCCACCGTCCGGCCCGGGCGGGAGCAGACCGGTGGCTAGGAGGGCAGCTCGGTGACGTCGACCAACCGGTGCCCGAGGCCGGTGGACGGCGACGCCGCGCGGCAGGTGAGCTGTCGCCGCTCCCCGACCGCGGTGTGGACGTCGACCTGCCATCGCCGGCCGCCGACGGCGAACACAGCACGGGTCTCGGTGCCGTGCCGGGAATGCTCTGCCAGCGTGACCGCGTCGAGGCGGAGCACGCCGAGCTTGCGGCGGAGGTAGACCTCGGCAGCCTGCACGGAGAAGGGGTACGCCGACCGTCCCCGGAGGTGCTCGACGTCCAGCTCGCCGGCGAGGTGGGAGGCGACGAAGCGCGGCGCGTCCGACGGCGTGAGGCGGCCGTAGTAGAAGCCGTGCGGGAGCACGAGCACGTTGGCGGCGAACCTGTCCCCGCCGATGTGCGAGACCTCCCACGTGTACTCGGGTGCCTGATGCGCCATGGCATCGGCCAGCGGGCGACCGCGCTCGGCGCAGCACGCGTCGTGCTTGCCGTGGGTGCACACGAGGAACAGCGGCTCGTCATGAGCGGTCAGGCCGGGCGACTCCCCCGCGCCGAGCCCCGCGAGGTCGAGGTCGAGGAGCCCCCGTACATCCCCCAGCGTGACGGTCTCGGCCCAGGGCTTCTCGCTGTGCACGTAGGCGGCGAACACCCTCGACTTGCCGGAGACGCCACGGCCGTGCCTGCGGATGAGCAGCGGCCGGATCCGGTGGCGCGACTCGAGTTCGGACAGCCGCTGCTTCACCTCGTCGGGCAGCCGGCTGTCACGCACCGCCTTGACGCCCCAGGGCCCCGGCGCCTCCAGGAGGAGGAAGGCCCTGACTGTCGAGGCCGAGCCTTCCAACGGCTCGGCCAGGTCCTGACTCGCCGTCGAGCACCGGAACGGCGCGGGCACAGCAGCGGTCACGGGACGATCCGGAGCAGACCTTCGCGCACGAGCCGTCTGGCAACGACCAGCCTGCTCTCCTCGTCGAGCCACGCGGAAAGGTCGCTGACCTGGAACGACTCGTGGTCACGGACGAACTCCATCGGCTCCCTCAGCCTCCAGGGCATACGGAGCTCGCGGTCACCCAGGAGCACGGAGAGCCTCTCCCCCGCCGGCTTGAGGACGCAGGCGGCCGTGGGCCTGCGTTCCAGACGTGTGTCGTCGTCCACGTCGTCCAGCAGCACCAGGTCGTTGAGCCCGCCTCGCAGCGCGGGGGTGCGCTCCCGCAGGAATGCCGCCGCCCGCTCGTCGGCCAGCATGTCGGGGTCCAGCTCGCCAAGGCTCCGGGCGAACACCGAGAGCTCCTCGGCGAGCTGCTCTCCGAGACGTGACGGGTCGTCGACGTACCCGGCCGGCAGCGGTGCGTCGTACCGCTCGTCGGCCAGCAGCTGGTCGCTGACCTGGCGCAGCACCTGCCGCCAGGTCAGCCGGTTGATGCCGACCGTGACGTGCAGGGAGGTCGCCTCCTGGCTGCGCGCGGAGTGCGGCGTGCCGGTGGGGAGGTACATCGAGAGCCCCGGCTCAAGCACGACCTCCCGCTCCTCGCCGGCCTCGACCACCTCCCAGTGCTTGCGCCCGTGGGTCTGGAAGACGAACACGTCGTGCGTGTCGCTGTGGCGCGCGAAGCCCTGGTTGCCCGGAGGCGTGAGGTACGCGTTCGCCTGGCAGGGGTGGCCCAGGGCCAGCTCGAGCTCACGGACGAGCCGGGTGAGCGGCTGCCAGTAGCGGTGCAGCCCCTGGAGCACGACGGTCGCGCCGCCGTCGAAGAGGGCCAGCACCTTCCGCGCGTCCACGAGTCCTGTGAGCGCGGACCCGGCCATCGTCGCGGAGCGGGTGAACCGCGAGGGCGGTAGCACCGACCCGTCCTCGACCACCCGCAACGCCGGCGTGCGCAGCGCGACGCTTGTCAGCAGGTGGTCGACATCGTCGAGGGACAGCAGACCGACTAGGTCCGCGGGGTCGGTGTGATGGAGGTGGACCCGTGACGCCCAGACCTTCTCCCGGAAGGTCTGGGCGTCACCGCTGAGCAGCGAGAGTGCGTCCAAGGCTCAGGCGTCGGTGCCGTCGGCGTCCGCGCCGTCGGTGCTGTCGCCGTCGGTGCTGTCGGTCGAGTCGCCGTCACTGGCGTCACCATCGCCCGCGTCGGTGCTGTCGCCGTCGGTCCCGTCGGCGTCCGCGGTGTCGGTGCCATCCGCGTCCTGGTCGCCGACCATCTGTCCGGCTGTCGACGGCGCTCCGACGGTCTCGATGTCGTCGTCGCCTACGGGCTCATTGGGGGTCGTGACCATGACGCTCCTCTCGATTCGCGGCGCTCGGCTGCGCCGCTGGCGGGCACGTACCCAGGAGTCTGGCAGCCAAGCATCGCGCTCACCAGGGCCGCACACCCGACCGCCCGGGGCGTCGGTGCCCGCCCGCCGGGCAGCCGCGAGGTCAGGCGGAGGGAGCGGTCGGCTCGAAGGCGGCGAGCATCTCTTCGAGCGCCCGCTGGTCGGGGCCGACGTAGGGGTCGGCCAGCGGGGCGACGGCGAGCATGTCCAGGCAGTCGGAGGTGTCGCCGACGACCGGTGGGAGGTGAGAGCTCACGATGATCTCGGGGTCCATCTGCCGCAACGGCTCCACGGTCTGCATGTAAGCGTCCCGGTCGGTGACGTGGATCCACGGGCTGTCCACCGTCGCCCACAGCAGCTGCCCCGATCGCAGGTCGTCTGCCGGGACGTCGCGGACGTCACTGCCCTGAGCTAGGTCCTCGCTGGCCATCGGGGCGCCGAAGCAGTCGGAGGACACACAGGTCCGCGACTTGTGGTCGAAGAAGCCCACCGTTGCAGGGCTGTCGAACATCGGCGGGCGGAAGGCCGTCAGCGTCCTGTCGCCGACGTCGAGGGACTGCCCTGGGTTGATCAGGTACAGGCGGTCCATAGGCAGGGGACGCTCGGTCGACATGATCCCGGCACTCAGGAACGTGGTGACGATCCTTGCTTCCGGTGCGGCCTCGAGGAGCTCGAACAGCGCGCCGGTGTGGTCCCTGTCGGGGTGGGTCAGCCAGATCCAACGGACGTCCTTCGGGTCGATGACTGTGCCGAGCGTGTCCATGAACCCTCGGTCGGGAAGGCTCAGGCCGGTGTCGACGACGACGGGCTGAGCCGCGTGGATGACGCTTGCGTTGACAGGGAGAAACCCGATGGTCGGTACCGCCATGTAGTCGTTGATGAAGGTGACGTCGTGGTTGAGTCGATGGATCTGCATGAAGTCTCCAGAGAGTCCGCGTGGCCGCTCACCAGGGAGCGGCAGCCCGAGAGGAAGTGCGGGCGGCGGCCCCGGGTGCACTCGGGTGCACCGGTGGTGAGGCCGAAGACGCGGGCGTCCGCCGCTGGGAGGGCGGCGGAGCGTCGGTGCGCACGTCGTGTGAGTCGCGGTGACGCCGTTTCCGCCAAGGATTGTGAACCCGCCTGGGCGAGTCAACGACCGATCGGGACAAAACGAACCAACCTCTTCACGGGTCTATACATGCGAGCCTCCGGGGTCGGTTTCCGTCACGCGCGTAGGGGGCAACATGACGATGTCTCCGAGTGATCAGGAGGTCGATGCCGTGTTCTCCCCCAGCCAGATGCCCTGCGCCGAGTGCGGCGAGTCGGTCGTACGCACGTCGGCCGACTCCCACGCGTGCGACCCCTCACGACGCGTGGACTTCCAGATGCTGGCGATGCGTCGCGGCGTCCTCGCCTTCGACACCGACCTTCGCGAGTACCTCTCCGGCAAGGAGGGCCGGTTCGAGACTTGGCTGGCCGCCCGCGACGTACACCGTAGTGCCTGAACCGGCCTCGGCTGGCTGCCGCACGAGGCTCACTCGAGCTCGCGTCGCTGGCGCGCGGTCCTCGCTGCCCGCCGTGCCCGGTTGACCGCACTGCGTTCACGTCGCTGCTCGGGGGTGACGCGTTTGCCGAGGTCGGCGTGGGCGATCAGCTGGTCGAGCGGCTTGGTGGTCTCGGGGTACGACGCGACAGGCTCCTCGCCGGTGAAGACGACGAAGACGACCGTGCCGTGGTCCACGACCCGCAGGACCGACCCGTCGACGACGGCGTCGGCCTCCGCGAACGCCTTGCGACGCTCCGCGATCTCGGCCGCCTTGGCACGAGCAGCCGCCTGGATGTGCTCCCCCGCGACGTTCCACACGACCACGGCGTGCGGCCCGTACTTCGCGCCGTAGGTCGCCGCCTTCCTCGCGGTCGGTTTCATCCATCTCATGCGTGTCTCCGTCCCGTGGACATCGCTGTCACCGTACCGAGGGCATGGTTTGGGGCACTTCGGGACCTTCCGACGAGGCGGTGGGACGAGCGCCCCTGACCGGTCCTCGCCCACGGCGGGACGGTGAGGGCATGCGCACACGAGACCAGCAGCTGCTCAACGCCGTGCAACGTCCGGACGCGTACGACGAGGTGGTGCTCGACTCGGGGGGTGTGCCGGTCGTCCTGTCGGTGTGGGCCGGCCCGCCGGACGCACCGGCCGTACTGTTCCTCCCCGGCACGATGACCCATCCGTTGTTCTACGAGGACTTCCTCGACGCCCTCAGCCGTGACGGGCTGACCGTCGTGGGCCTGCACCCGCAGGCGCACGGCAAGAGCCCGCGTGTGCGGAGGCCACTGACGTGGGATGCGCTGCTGCGGGACGGCCGGAGCGCGCTGGCCTGGATGCGGGAACGCTTCCCCTCCGCACCACTGGTCGTGCTGGGATCGAGCCAGGGAGGTGCGCTCGCCATGGCGTTGGCGACCCGCGACACCGGTCTGGCCGCAGTCTTCGCCCACAACGTGCTGGATCCCTCCCTACCGGACTCGATCGGCATCACCCGTGCCCCGGCCTGGGCGGGCCGGTACCACCGGCAGGTGCACGGGCTCCTGCACCTGGCCGCGCGGGTCGTCCCCGGCATACCGGTCCCCTACTGGGCCTACCTCGAGATGCGGAAGGTGACGCCGGACCGCAGGATCGAGGAGCGCCTGCACACCGACCCGCTCGGGCGGCACACGTACCCGCTCGGGCTGCTCGCCGGGATGCTCGGGGAGGACGTGACCCGGCCGGTGGCCTGCCCTGTCACCGTGATCGCGGGGTCGGGCGACCCCCTGTTCCCCCTGCCCTACATCCGCCGGGTGTTCGAGCGGATCGACGCGCCGGTGAAGGACCTCCTGGTCATCGAGGCCGACCGCCACCTCATCCTCGTCGAGGCGCTCGACCGGGTGCTGCCCGCGCTGCTCCCGCGCCTCCACGCGGTCGCGCCCCTCAACGCAGCCGCGAGCCAGGCCTGAGGCACCGGGACCTTCGGCCCTGTCGAGCCACCGACCCCCGCCGTACGTTCGAGACCACGGGCACCGCCGGCGCTGGCCGGCGCCTCGAGGCCTCCCCGCACCGGCACGTGTCCCAGCCGACGTTGTCGCTCGCCCGAGGAGACCCCCATGACCGTCGAAGTGACCTCCGACCTCGCCCAGGACTTCGTCCTGGTCGACCGCTACACCGACATCGTCGGACCCAGCAACGAGATGCTCGGCCCCGTCAAGGACGGCGGCCGCGTCGAGTACATCACCGTGCCCGGCTGCTGGGGACCGATGATCACGCCCTCCATCCGCAGCGGCCACGAGGTGACCCTGCCGGTCCGCGTCGAGGGCGCGAAGGTCGGAGACGCCGTCGCGCTCTACATCGAGACGCTCGAGCAGACCTCGCGCGCGACGACCTCCGGTACCCACGTTGGCGTGGAGGGCCGCTTCATCAGCGACCCCTTCGTCGCGAACATCTGTCCCACCTGCCGTGACGCAGGTCGCCACTTCCTCTACCCCGACACCTACCTCGACGGCGTGGGCGAACAGGCGGTGAGGTGCAAGGCCTGCGACTCCGAGGTGATCCCCTTCCACATGGTCGAGGGCTACACGATGGTCTTCGACGACAAGAAGGAGATCGGCGTCACGGTCGCCCCGGCGAGGGCCGACGAGCTCGCCCACAACGCCCGCGAGTGGGTGGCTCTGACCGAGCACTCGACCCAGCACCCGATCGTCATGCTCGGCAAGGCGGATCTGGTCGGCACCATGACCCGCTGCAGGATCTCCGCGGGCAACCTCGGCTCGATCCCGGCCATCGATCTGCCGAGCTCGCACAACTGCGGCGACTTCGGTGCGTTCCTGGTCGGCGCCCAGCACGAGTTCGCGGTCACAGACGAACAGCTCGAGATGCGGACCGACGTGCACATGGACGTCGACTCGGTGCGCCAGGGCAGCGTGGTCATCGTGCCGGTGAAGGTGGACGGCGCGGGCATCTACGCCGGCGACGTACACGCCATGATCGGTGACGGCGAGATCGCCGTGCACACCACCGACATCGGCGCGCGTCTGGTCGTGCGCGTCGACGTCATCAAGGGCCTCGACCTCGACGGTCCGATCCTGCTGCCACCCGTCGAGGACCTGCCGTTCCTCGCCCGCCCGTTCACCTCCGAGGAGGTCTCGCGAGGCAAGTCGCTCGCGGCCGCGAACGCGACCACGCTCGAGGGTCCGATGCTCCCCGTGCAGGTGCTGGGCTCCGGTCCGTTCGTCAACGCCGCCGTGGACAACGCCGTCGGGCGCGCGGCGAAGCTGTTCGACATGACCGTCGACGAGGTCAAGAACAGGTCGACGATCTCCGGCGCCGTCGACATCGGCCGACTGCCGGGGTTCGTCCAGCTGAGCATGCTGGTGCCTCGCGAGGCGCTCGAGCGGCTCGGCATCGTTCACCTGGTCGAGGCCCAGTACGGCGAGCCCGAGGGCTGGTGAGGGCGAGGACAAGGTGAGGGTCACCGTCTCCCTCAAGGGCAGGCTCGCAGAAGGGCGGACCGGCTCCGACGACGCGCTCACCCTCGCGGACGGTGCAGCGACCACTGACCTGCTCGCGGTCTGCGGCGTGGACCGCAGGACCTGCATCGTGGTGGTCAACGGTGTCGCGGTGCCCCACGGCACCGTGCTGTCCGACGGGGACCGGGTGCAGCTGCACCCCGCCCAGGCGGGTGGCTAGCGAAGGCTGTCCCCCCTTCATGGTCGGGGCGCATGCCTCTCGGACAGCTGGGCACGGTTCGTTCAACGACGAAAGGGAGGGATCACTCCATGAGTGCACTGATGAACCTCGTGTCCCGTTTCACCGGCTCGGCAGCAGCGGGCCGAAGGCCCGCGGCGCGGACACACCGGCCCGCCGCAGGCCGCGGCGCCGGCGGCGTGACACGTAGCCGGACCAGCGGCTCGTCGCTCGAAGGCACCGCCCGCCGACTTCTCAGGCGCGCACGCTGACCTGAGAACGCTGAAAGCCTGCCCGAATGGTCTCGGGCAGGCTTTCTGCATGCCGCGCCGTTGGCCCCCTCATGTCGTCGACCTAGACCGGTCGGCGGCCCGCGGCCATGGACAGTTTCAACCACGGCGACCGCGGGAAAGATGTCGCCTGTCTCCCCCGGGCACCTTCTGGAGGTTTGTGGTGTTCCTGTCCCGGCACATGCCCTGCGAGGAGTGCGGTGAGTCCGTCGACCGGTCGGCCGCCACCTCGCACGTCTGCAACCCCGAGCGACTGCTCGACTACCGGATGTTCCGCATGCGCGACGAGATAAACCGCTTCGAGTCCCGCTTCCACGAGTTCCTGAGCGACAGCCGCGGCCGGTTCGAGGCCTGGCTCGCCGCTCGCGACGTACGCCGGACCCTCTGAGCGAGCGCTCTCCGGGTCCGCCTACCATGCCGACCGGCTTCGGTCGGCGACACTCACATCCCACGCCCGCCTCATGCAGGTCGGCGGGCTCATCTGCCAGCATCGACCCATGAAGCTTCCTCAGCGGCCGGTGCGCACATGGTTGTCGGACATGGACGGAGTCCTCGTCCACGAGGAGGAGGCGATCCCGGGCGCCGCGGAGTTCGTCAAGCGCCTGCGCGACCGCGGTCGGCCGTTCCTGCTGCTGACCAACAACTCGATCTTCACCGCCCGCGACCTCCAGGCCAGGCTCGCCCGCGGCGGGATCGACGTGCCGGAGGAGTCCATCTGGACGAGCGCGATGGCCACGGCCCAGTTCCTGGACCAGCAGCGCCCGGGCGGTACGGCGTACGTGGTCGGCGAAGCGGGGCTCACCACCGCGATGCACTCGATCGGCTATGTCCTCTCCGAGCGCGACCCGGAGTACGTCGTGCTCGGGGAGACCCGGACCTACTCCTTCGAGGCGATCACCACCGCCATCCGGCTGATCGGTCGCGGAGCCAGGTTCATCGCCACGAACCCGGACCCGACGGGCCCCTCCGCGGCCGGGCCGCTCCCCGCCACCGGTTCCGTGGCCGCGTTGGTCACCCGGGCCACCGGCGTGGAGCCGTACTTCGTCGGCAAGCCGAACCCGTTGATGATGCGCTCGGCACTGAACCGGATCGACGCACACTCCGAGTCGACGGTCATGGTCGGTGACCGGATGGACACCGACATCGTCTCCGGTCTCGAGGCGGGCCTGCGGACCGTCCTCGTGCTCACGGGCTCCACTGCGAAGGACACCGTCGAGCGGTTCCCCTACCGGCCGACCTACGTGCGCGACTCCGTGGCCGACCTCGTCGACCTGGTCGACGAGTGGGACACCGACGAGGAGGCCGTGCTCGACCTCGCCGACTGACCCTTGCCGCCGCCGGACGGCCTGCTAGTCGATGCGCGCGATCGGTGTTCCCTGCCTGACCGCCGAGTCCTCGTCCACGAGCAGGTGGACCACTCCGGCTGAGGGAGCGACGACGTCGGCGGACACCTTGTCGACCTGCACCTCCGCGAGCAGCTGGTCAGGCGCCACCGCGGCGCCCTCGCTCACGAACCACGTGGCGAGGACGCCCTCGGCGTCCGGGGTCTCCTGAGACAGGGAGGGGAAGACCACCTCCGTCACAGGGACGCCCGGATGGCCTGCTCGATACGGTCCTGGCGTGGCAGGACGGCGTACTCGAGGTCGTGGGCGTACGGGATCGGGACGTCCGGCACTGCGACGCGCTTCACCGGCACCCGGAGCATCCCGGGATCGTGGTCGGTGACCGTGGCGACGACCTCCCCCGAGACCCCGAAGGACTTGTAGTCCTCGTCCACGACGACCAGGCGTCCGGTCTTCCCCACCGACTCGAGGATCGCCTCGCGGTCCAGCGGCACCAGGCTGCGAAGGTCGAGGACCTCCACGTCGATCCCTTCAGGCGCCAGCTTGTCCGCCACGTCGAGCGCATGGTGCACCGACAGGGACAGGGTGACGACGGTGATGTCGCTGCCCTCCCGGGCCACTCGGGCCTTCCCGATCGGCACGGTGTAGTCGCCCTCGGGAACCTCGTCGGTGGATCGGGCGTTCTTCGCCATCCAGGGCAGCCCCATCACACCCTTGTGGAAGATGTAGACGACCGGGTTGTCGTCGCGGATCGCGGACGTCATCAGGCCCTTGGCATCCGCCGGTGTGCTGGGCACGACGACCTTCATGCCGGGCAGGTGGGCGAAGGTCCCCCACAGGCACTGGGAGTGCTGCGCGCCGTCGGAATACCCGCCGCCGGCAGCCGCGGTCAGCACCATCGGCACCTTGACGTTGCCGCCGGACTCGAAGTGGATCTTGGCCATGTGGTTGTAGATCTGGTCCAGGCACACACCCATGAAGTCGGTGAACATGACCTCGACGATCGGGCGCATGCCCTCGACCGCCGCGCCGATGCCCAGGCCGATGAACGCGGTCTCCGAGATCGGTGTGTCGATGATGCGCTCGGGCCCGAACCGGTCGAGCAGCCCGGTGGTCGAGCTGAAGATGCCGCCGTACGCGCCGACGTCCTCGCCCATGTAGAACACCGACGGGTCGCGGTCCATCTCCTGAGCAATGGCCTCGACCATCGCCTTGGAGGTCGTCAGTCGTCGCGTTGCGTGAGGCGCTTCGGTGATCGTCATCTGCTGCTCCCTCAGGCGAAGACGTAGTCGGTGGCGGTGGACGGGTCGGGTATCGGGCTTGACTTGGCGAAGTCGACGGCGTCCTCGACGGCTGTGTTCACCAGCCGCCTGATCTCGTCGACCTTGTCGTCGTCGAGAAGCCCTGCCTCACGCAGGGTCTGCTCGTAGCGCGGGATCGGGTCGTGCTCCGAGACCTCCGAGAGCTCTGGCCGGTATCCCTGGGCGTCGCCCTCGAAGTGGCCCCACATCCGCAACGTGTGCACCTCGAGCAGCGACGGCCCCTCTCCTGCGCGGGCCCTGGCGACTGCGCGGGCGGCGGCGTCGTACACCGCCTCCACGTCGTTCTCGACGCGCTCCCCCGGGATGCCGTACGCCGCGGCCCTGTCGGCGTTGGAGCCGATCGCGGTCGACACGGAACGCGGTACGGAGATCCCCCAGTCGTTGTCCTCGACGACGAAGACGACCGGGAGCGTCCACCGGGCCGCCAGGTTGAGCGACTCGTGGAAGGCACCCTGGTTCGCCGCACCCTCACCGGTGACCGCCACGGCGATGCGGTCGGTGCCCCGACGCTTGAAGGCGAACGCCTGCCCGAGTGCGGGCGGGTAGCCCTCCGCGATGATCCCCGAGCACGAGAAGTGCGTCGCGGGGTCGAAGAGGTGCATGTGGCCGCCACGGCCCTTGCCCAGCCCCGTCTGGCGTCCGAAGATCTCCGCGGCCATCTTCTCCAGGTCCACGCCGTGAGCGACCGCGAAGTGGTGGGGACGGTGTGTCGCAGTGACCGCGTCGTCGGTAGTCAGGTGTGCGCAGACGCCTGCTGCGACCGGCTCCTGGCCGGCCGACAGGTGCATCTCCCCCGGGACCAGGCCCTTGCCGATGTCGAACCCGGGACCCTTGTCCGCGTGGTACTCGCGGAGGATGGCCTCCTCGAAGGTACGGCTGAGCACCATGGTCTCGTAGAGCTCGAGTCTCGCGGTGCCGTCGAGCCCGGCGCTGCGGCGGCTCTGCTGGGGAATGGACGTCGATGCTGCCTCTGTCGTCATTCCAGCCTCCATAAGGGGTAGACAGGGGAACACCCGCGAACCTAGGCATCACGCTCGGACCGTGCCAGAGCCGTTCTTCCCATTGCGCGTAGGCAATTCGCGTCAGACGAACGCACACGCCGCGCAGAGACCGGGACGCATCGGGACAGACCCGGTCACCCCGTCGCTCCTGCGTCGGGGGTGCCGGCGCTGGCTCGCGGTTTGCTGTCGGTGGCCGCATTGTCAGGTCCGCCGACCGGCATAGCCTGTGCTTCATGGACGACGACCTGCTCGACGAGATCCTCGACGAGGTGCAGTCGCTCGCTGAGCAGCTGTCCGGGGAGTCGCTCCCCCTCCTCTTCGAGGAGCGGGCTCGAGGCATCGCCCCGGGCGCACCGGGTCGCGCCGCGTGGCTGACCCACGCCGGGGAGCGATGGGAGATGGAGGGCGACCTCGTCCGCGCGAAGGCCTGCTACGAGGAGGCTGCCCGGGACGGCGGCGAGACCTACCTCGACCCCCGCGCCGAGATGCTCAACGTGCTCCTCGAGCTCGGCGAGACCGACCGCGTGGACGAGCTCCTGGCCGACCTTCGACGCGATCTCAAGGCCGGCTGGGAGGGCCGGTACGTGCACGAGATGGTCGGCGAGAGTCTCGAGCTCCACGGCCGGCTCGACGAGGCAATGCGCTGGTTCAGCGCGGGGCTGGCGCATTCCCAGCGCGACGACCCGGAGACCGTCGACCTCGGTTGTCTCAACGGTCGTTGGCGGGTACGGCGCGCGCTGGGCCTGCCCCACGACAGGTACGACGAGCTCTGCGAGGAGCGTCGCCGCCAGTACTCCGCGACCGCCGAGGACGAGACGGGCCTCCTCGAGGACGAGCAGCGGCTCCTCGAGGTACCGACCGGCACGGTCTCCGCGCCGCTCACGGTGCTCTACTGGCCGAAGGAGGAGTTCGACCTGCTCCTCGACCGGTGGCCGACGGCGGCCGAGCACTGCGGGTCGGACCACGCCGACCACCGGGCAAAGGTGGAGCAGAGGCTGCGCGACCTCGTCGGGCACGACGGTCGGGTGGCGGTCGGACTGGGCAGCCTCGAGGACTACCTGCACTTCGCCCAGAGCCGGGGCGAGGAGTCCCTCGACGCGTCGACCCGAGGCATGTACGGCGCACACCTGGCCTACACGGGCCGCTTCGTGCCCTGGCCGCCGAGGCGCAACGACCGCTGCTGGTGCGGGTCAGGGCTGAAGTACAAGCGTTGCTGCGGCGCCCTTCGGCTCGACGGCTGACTGGACGCGTGGCGAGCGCGGGACCGGCCGCATCACGGCCCAACGCCCGCCACGCAGGTCAAGGCATCGGAAGAGGCGGCGCGGGGCAGTACACGTCGGCGCGTCGACCGGGCCGGCGCGGCGGGAGCGCCCCGGCCTTGAGGTAGGCGGCGATCCGCGCGCCGGCACACGGTCCGGCGATATCGGGCGTGGTGCCGTGCGTGTTGCCACCGCGGATCGCGACGAGCCGGGACTCGGGGAAAGCGCTGCGGACCGCGAGACTGCCCCTGAAGGGGGTCGGTCCGTCGAGGGTCTGGCCGAGCAGCAGGGCCCCGACACCCTCACCGTCGACGTCCACGGGAGTGCCCGGCTCTGCCGGCCAGTAGAGGCACGGAGCGGAGAACCAGGTGCTTGGCCACGTCACCACCGGGGCCACCCGGTGGAGACGTCGCGCGTCCGCGATCACGGTGTCCTCGTCCGGTGTCGGCGCGTCAGTGCACACCACGGCATTGAAGGCGGCGTAGGTGTTGTCGTCACCAGGCGTGTCGATCAGCCGCCAGACCCGGATCAGCAGCCGCGGCTTCTGCCGGTGCACCCATCTCGCCATGCCCTGCGCGAGCACCGGCCACGCCGCCTGCCCGTACCCGGCGACTCCGAGGGCGTCGTCCCACTCGCTGGGGCCGAGCACCCCGGCGGCGGGCTGGCGGCGTAGAACCTGCCGCTGCCTCAGGTAGAGCCGTTTCACGGCGTCGGCGTTCCGGCCGAGCCGGTAAGTCTTGTGATGGCGTGCGATCCACCGGAAGAACCGGTTCATGACTCGCTCCAGCGCGATCGTCTGGGCCTCCCCCGACTCGTACCAGACCTTGGTCGGGTCGACGTTGCTGTCGAGGACCATCCGCCGAACCCGGGAGGGGAACAGCGTCGCATAGACCTGCCCGAGGTAGCTCCCGTAGGAGTAGCCGTAGTAGTTGATCCGGCTGGCGCCGAGCGCCTGACGGATCGCGTCCATGTCCTTGGCCGCGTCGGTGGTCTTCATGTGGTCGAGCAGGTCGCCGTGCTTGGCACACGCGTCGGCGTAGGACTCCGTGCGCGCCAGCCAGGTCTGCAGCTCTGCCTGGTTCGCCGGCACGTACGGCGGCCGGTCCGCGTGGAAGTAGTTCGGCTGGCAGGACAGGGCCGGCTTGCTCTCGCCCACGCCTCTCGGGTCGAACCCGATCCAGTCGTAGCTCGCACCGCTGCCCCGGGGCATGACCAGGCCCAGGATCGCGAACTCCAGCCCGGGGGCGCCGGGGCCGCCGGGGTTGATCAGCATCACGCCTTGCGACCGACGCGTCGTGTGACGCACCCGCGACACGGCGATCTGGAGCGTCTCGCCTGAGGGGTCGGCATGGTCCAACGGCACCGTGACGAAGCCGCACTGGGCTCGCGCCCGCCTCAGCCAGACGCTGCTGCACCGCCCCCAGGTGACGTCCTGGACGGCGGAGGTGCGGGATGCTGTTGTTCCCGGCGCCACCCTGTCCCACGCCGCCGGCCCCCGGTCACTGGTGACGCTCGGCCCGCCGACCCCCTTCCCGGTCACCGCCTGCCCCGGGCCGGCCGCCCATGTCGTCGACGCCACCGCCACGGCCGTTGCAGCCACGAGCAGCCTGCTTCTGATCATGGGCCCACCCCCGTCGGCGAAAAGCCGGTATCACCGCAGGCTAAGGATTCGGGACGGTCGCTGCCCATAGCGACAACAGGGCATCTCGCGTCGCCTGGCCGGACGTTCGCGGACCCTGCTCACCGATCGGGTGACGCCAACCACCCGGTCGACTGGTCGAAAGGCCACATTTCGTCGTCGCGTCCGTGGCACGTTCGCGCACAAGCAGTGGGCCTCACGATCACCGCGAACGCGCTCCGGCCGGCGATCCCCCCTCGGCACCCCGCCCGAGGTCGCCGGCGGCATCCTCGCGAGCGCGGTCGAGGAGATCTCCGCGGCGACCGGCCTGGCCTTCCGCGTCGGCGGCACCACGGACGAGTAGCCCCGGCAGCGTCTCCGGTCGCGGTGCGTCCACTGACTCGGCGCCTCGGCACGTAGGCCGTCCGCGCCCCTACTCCTGCCTCAGCCTCCGGAGCACCGAGTCGCCGCCGACCTCGGCGATGTAGTCGGGGTCCCCGCAGACCACGAGCTGGTCACGGGGCCGGGAGAGACCGACGTAGAGCCGCTCACGCGAGCGCTCGACCGGCGTCTCCTCGTTGAGGGCGAGGACGACCGCGCTGCGCTCGAGGCCCTTGAAGCCGAGCACATGCCCGTAGAAGACCTGCTCCTCGTCCCAGAAGCTGTCCCAGTAGCTGTCCTGTCCCCCGGCCTGGCGCTGGCGCTGCTCAGGGTGCCGGCTGCCGGTGGTGAGGAGGGCGACGTCCTGTGGCCGCCAACCGTCCTCGAGGAGCGCGTCCACGGCGTCGTCGGCGCGGTCGAGGGCCTCCTTCCAGCTGCACTCGACGAGGCGCACGTCAGGCCCGTCCACCCCTCCCAGGCGCATCCGGATCGGGGTGAGGCTGGAGAAGCTGTTCGCGATCTGCCGGGTGTTGCGCAGGTTGTGGTCCAAGACGAGCGGCACCAAGCCAGCGGGCGGCCCGCCGAACCGGGAGAAGACCCGCTGACCCTCGTCTGAGAAGACGTACAACCCCCCTGCCTCCTCGTCGCGCAAGGCAGCGAGTGCAGCCGGCCACCACAGGTCGGCGAAGTCCTGTGCCTCGTCGATGACGACCGCGTCGAACAGCTTGCCGAGCGGCTGCGCCGCGCCGAGGTCCACCATCTGCTGCGGCAGCTCGACCTCCCAGAAGTGGCTGTCGTCGTCGCTGCCGGTCGGCGCCCCCCACTCGACCCCGAGGTTGTGGAACGTCCCGACGTACGCCGGCCGCTCCTTGCGCGGGAACGACGCGACCCGTCGCTGGAGCCAGGCCGCGAGACCACGGGAGTAGCAGGTGAGCGCGACCCGCTGGCCCGACCGGCTGAGCCGACGCGCCTGCTCGACCGCGAGCCAGGTCTTGCCGCTGCCTGCGCCTCCGCGGACCTCGATCCGGTTGAGCAGCCGAGCGGCGTCCAGGATGACCGCCTGCTCGGCGCTGAGACGCTCGACCTCGTCGCCGCGCTCCTCCGCCTGCCCGATGAGGTCGCGCTGTGGGAGGCCACGACCGTTGAGGGACTCGAGCAGCGCGACGATGTCGTCGGCTTCAAGTAGCCGCTTGTGGTTGCGCTGCTCCAAGACGATGGCGCGCAGGAAGTCCGCGAGTCGGTGCAGGTCGTGGCTGCCGGCGACCTGCCAGCGCGGAGCGTCGATGAGCGAGAAGTCGTCGTCGACCGGGGCGTACGGAAGAACCACGGCGTGACCCCAGCGGACGGGCGTGCGGCTCCCCCACTGCGGCGTGTTCGTGACCCAGTCCCGGAACGCGTACAGTCCCTCGCGGGCCTGGGTGACCGGGTCGATCGGCGAGGTCCTGCCGTGACGCTCGATCCACCAGCCGTCCTCGTCGCACCAGACCTTGCTGCCCTTGACCTCCGCGACCACGACACCACCGCCCTCGAACGCGACGGCGATGTCGATCTCGTGGTCCTTCCTGCGGTCGGTGATGCGCTGGCCGGCGACGAGCACGTCGCCGTCGCCGAGCTGGTCGCGCAAGGCCTCCCAGACCTTGCGCTCGCTGGTGTTGACGAAAGTCGGGTCGGGCGGCACGAGGATCGGCATGGGTCGATACTGCCGCAGACCCGGCCTTTGCCGCGTAGTTGGCGCGCGCTCATCGGCGGAGCATCGCCGTGCGCCGCGGCCCGTTCCGCTGGGGCCGATCGGCTCTGGCACGGTCGTCGTCCTGTGCGGACGCTGGAGGTGCAGGCCGACCGCACCCCGCGTGTCGGCGCTGGCACGGCGAGGTGAGGACGAGCCCATGACCCAGCCGAGCGAGCTGGCCGTCGAACCGGTCCGCGGGCTGACGTCGGCCGAGGTCCGGCAACGGGTGCAGGCCGGGTTGGCCAACCGCGCGGCTTCGCGTCCGAGCCGCACCCTCGGCGACATCCTGCGGGCGAACCTCTTCACCCGCTTCAACGCCCTGCTCGGCGCGCTTCTCGTCCTGATCCTCTTCGTCGGGCCGATCCAGGACGCGCTCTTCGGGATGGTGCTCGTGGCCAACAGTGCGGTCGGCATCGTCCAGGAGCTCCGCGCCAAGCGCACCCTGGACCGGCTCTCCCTCCTCAACGCCCCGACAGCGACCGTGGTCCGCGACGGGGAGACGCGGAAGATCGCCGCAGAAGCGGTGGTCCTCGACGACGTCCTCGCCCTCGGCCCCGGCGACCAGCTCGTGGTCGACGGCGAGGTCCTCGACTCCGACGGGCTCGAGCTCGACGAGTCCCTCCTGACCGGCGAGGCCGACCCGGTCTCCAAGCATCGGGGAGACGAGGTGCTCTCGGGCAGCTTCGTGGTCGCGGGCACCGGACGGGTACGTGCCGCACGTGTGGGAGAGGAGGCCTACGCCGTCGCTCTGGCGGCCGAGGCCCGGCGGTTCACCCTTGTCCACTCGGAGATCCGGGACTCCCTGAACCGGGTGCTCCAGGTGATCACGTGGGTGCTGGTGCCGACCGGCGTCCTGCTGTTCACCACCCAGATGCTCCTCGAACAGGCCACCCTCGGCGAGGCGGTGCGCGGCTCGGTCGCCGGAGTCGTCGGAATGGTGCCCGAAGGCCTGGTGCTGCTCACCAGCGTTGCTCTCGCCGTCGGCGTGGTGCGCCTTGGCGCACGGGGCGTGCTCGTCGAGGAGCTGCCGGCGATCGAGGGGCTCGCGCGGGTCGACGTGGTGGGGATCGACAAGACCGGCACCCTCACCGAAGGCTCGATGACGGTGGGCTCCCTGGTCCCCCTGGCCGGTGGCACGGAGGCCGGGGCCGCCGAGGCCCTGGGTGCCCTCGCGCACGCCGATGAGCGCCCGAACGCGAGCATGCGCGCGCTGGCCGAGGAGTTCGCAGCGCCTGTTGCCTGGCGGGCCACCGACCGGGTGCCCTTCTCCTCGGCGAGGAAGTGGAGCGGGGTCACGTTCGACCTGCAGGGGACCTGGGTCCTCGGTGCCCCGGAGGTCCTCCTCGAGCCCGGCACACCGGTGCTGGAGGAGGCGGAGGGGCTGGCCACCGGGCACCGGGTCCTGCTCCTCGCGCGGAGCATCGGGTCTCTGGAGGGCGAGGAGCTGCCACCCGTGCTGGAGCCTTGGGCGCTCGTGATCCTGACCGAGCGCCTGCGACCCGACGCCGCGGACACGCTTCGCTACTTCGCGGAGGAGGACGTTGAAGTCAAGGTGATCTCCGGCGACAGCCCCCGCACGGTCGCGGCCGTGGCGAGTGCTCTCGGCTTGCCCGGAGCCGACCGCCCGGTCGACGCACGGAGCCTCTCCGAGGATCCCGCGGAGCTCGGCGCCGTGATGGAGAGGGCCACCGTCCTCGGTCGGGTCAACCCGCACCAGAAGCGCGCCATGGTGCGCTCTCTGCAGGAGGGCGGCCACGTCGTCGCCATGACCGGCGACGGGGTCAACGACGTGCTCGCCCTCAAGGACGCCGACATCGGGGTCGCGATGGGTGGCGGGGCGCAGGCCGCACGAGGCGTGGCCCAGCTCGTCCTGCTGCGCAGCCGCTTCGACGTGCTCCCCGACGTCGTCGCCGAGGGCCGCCGGATCATCGGCAACATCGAGCGGGTCGCGAACCTCTTCCTGACCAAGACGGTCTACGTCACGGTGCTGGCACTCGCGGTGGGTGTGGCGCAGCTGCCCTTCCCGTTCTACCCACGACACCTGACCTTGGTGAGCACGCTGACGATCGGGGTGCCGGCCTTCTTCCTCGCGCTCGCCCCGAACCGGCGCCGCGCCCGCCCGCACTTCCTGCGCCGGGTGCTGCGCTTCACCGTGCCGGCGGGCCTCGTTGCGGCGTCGGCGACCTTCGCGGCCTACGCCGTCGCGAGCCTCGAGACCGACCTCGGCGTCCCGGCGTCGCGGACCGCGGCCACCGTGGTCCTCTTCGGCGTCGGGATGACGGTCCTGGCGCTGCTCGCCTACCCGCTGAGCCGGCTCGAGATCCTGCTCCTGGCCGCGCTGGTCGCCACCTTCGCGGTCCTCCTGGCGGTCCCGGCGGCACGGGAGTTCTTCGCCCTCAGCACGCTTCCGCTCCTCGTGTGGGCGAGCGCCGGGCTCCTCGTCGCCGTCGCCGGAGCCGCGCTCGTGGCGGTGTGGTGGTTCGCCCTGCGTCCGGACGACGTCGAGCCCGACGCTCGCGAGCGGCCTCGCCCGCTCGACCGGTGACCCTCAAGGGCGGTCGCGGCGATGCGCGATCAGCGGCGCGTCCGCGTCGAACAGCGGCTCACCGACGAGGTACTGCGCGACCAGGCTGTCGTGGCTGTGCTCCTTGGAGGGCGCGCTGACCGGCCGCGGCACCACTCGTCCCTCGGCGGTGTCCCAGAAGTGGTCGGCGACCGACCACACCCTCCGGGCCGCGTGACCCAACCGACCCGTGTGCGGAAGGTACGGGTGCGCCCGGGTAGGGGCCTTCACCTCCGCGCGGTACACCTTGTCCGCCAGCTCGTCCGACTCCGCCTCGCCCACCGCGGCGGCCAGGTCCTCCACAAGAGTCCGCTCGGCCTCGTTGTGCCTCGCGAGGTCGCGCCGGACCACGTCCCAGACGTCCGGCCACGGCAGGTAGGCAGCGTGCACCTCGCCGTACAGCCGGGCCTTCAGCAGCGCCATGGCATGCTCGAGCAGTCGCGCCTGTTCCAGGTACACCTTCACCCTCTCGTGGCCCTGGGGCAGTCGCCGACTCGCGACATCCAGGAGGGCGTCGTCCACGGCGGCCAGGTGCCTGCACGTCGCCGCCAAGAGGGCGTCAGTGCGGGCGTACCTGGTGCGCGGATGCGAGCGTGCCGTGTCGACGTGCGTGGCCTCTGTCAGCCGCTGTTGAAGGGACCGATGGGTCGCGTCGATCGTGACGAGAAGGCGGTTGGTGCTCATCTCTCACCTCACCGCGGAGGCGCCGCGGGCGAGCCCCGATGCGCGCCGCCGCGTACTCCAGTCTGATCCTCCGAGAGGTGGTGGACAAGGGTCCGGGAGCGGTCATCACCTCCGGACCAGAGGCGCCGTCTCAGTCGGCGAGGCCGTGCCGGAAGGCCCAGGCGGTCGCCTCGGCGCGCCCACGCACGCCGAGCTTGCGGTAGATGGCCATCGAGTGGTGCATCACCGTCTTGGGCGCCATGCCGAGACTCAGGCTGATCTCCTTGTTGGTCGCCCCCGTGGTCAGCTCGCCGAGCACCTCGCGCTCCCGGGGAGTCAGCTCGTCGGGGGCGCGGTGACGCGGCTCGGCCGATGCGCGCTGCCGCGGTAGGTGCCGAGCGGCCGCCACCGACTCCGCGTAGGCGAGGGGCGCGGAGAGCGCGTCGACCCGCATCCCCGACTCACCCCGCTCGGCGAGCGCATCGAAGGCGGTGTCCCCCAGCACGCGCCGCGCGACCTCGATCGCGTTGGCGTAGTCGTCGAACATCGCCGGCTGGGTCGCCCGCCGCAACAGGTCCATCTGCGACCGGACCATGCCGTGGAACCTGGCTGCGTCGGCGAGGTCCCTCCGCACGACCGCGACGACGGCCAACGGCAGGATGGTGAAGGGCAGGTCGTGCCACACAGCACGTCGCTGGGCGAGTCTGAGGGCTTCGGCGCATCGCGCGGCCGCCGTACGAAGGTCACGCTCACGTAGCGCCAGCCAGGCCGCCATGCGTAGCAGGAACGGTAAGTAGCGAGGGTCGTCGAGCCGGCGGGCGGTGTGGATGAGGTCCTCGATCGGGGGAAGACGCGACATCAACCCGGCGGTCCGATCCGCAGGCAACCCGGACAGCAGCAGTGCGAGAAGGATCTCCGCACGGGAGTCGCCGACCGCGGCACCGTCGAGACCGCGCCGAGCCAGCTCAAGCGCGTCGTCGACGCGGCCGGCCCGCGCGGCCACGATCCCCGCCCTGGCACAGAACCGGGCGACCCACCGCCGGTCACCGGTGGCCTCCGCCAGGGGCAACCCCTCGGCGGCCGCGGCCGACGCGCCCACCTCGTCCCCGGTGAGCGGCAGGGCCTGCATCGTGAACGACAGCGCGAGCAGCAGGGTCCACTCGTCACGACTCCGACGGGCCAGACGCACCGCCTTGGCGAGGTCTGCCTTCAGCTCGGACGCCGCGTCCGGTTCGGCGAACTGGGCGGCCAGCCACGCCTTCCACAGCGTGGCGCGGGCCAGCCGCGCGTCATCGATGTGGCTCTCCTGGGCACGGCGCAGCAGGCTGGACAGCGCCGGGCGGACGAACCCGTCGTGTCCTCGCCGGACGACGAAGGGAGCCAGCGCCGTGGCCAGGCGCAGACCGTTGTCCACGTCGGCGCGACCCACCAGCCCTCGGAGCACGGCTCGGAGGTCGGCCTCGGAGCGTGCCAGCTCCATCAGCGCCACGTCGTCGTCGGCCGACTCCAGAGCTTCGCTACGACAGAGAGCGAACTCGATGACCGCTCGTGCGCAAGCGTCCTCGGTGGATGCCTGCTCACCCTCGTCCACCAGCCGCTCGAAGGCGAAGTCCCGCACCAGGTCGATCAGGGCGAACCCCGGCTCGCCCGGACCCTGATGTGGTTCCACAAGCCGGTGGTCCACCAGCTCGGAGACGGTGTCGAGCACGTCGGAGTACGACGGCGCGGCGGCCTGCCCTTCGTCCGGCGGGGCGGCCATGACCGCGGCGAGCATCTCGACCGACGCAGGAGCGGCGAAGACCGACATCCGGCGCAGCAGCCTCGCCGCGTCCGGGTCCAGCAGGGCGTAGGACCAGCTCAGGGCCGACTCGATGCTCAGGTGGCGGGGGTCTTTGAGGCCCCGGCTGTGCGAGGCGGTGATCTCGTGACCGCTGTCGAGGTGCTCGACCAGGGCGGCCGGGGAGTCCGCGGCCACCCGGGTGGCCATGATCTCTATGCCCAGGGGAAGGCCGTGGACGCGCCGGCACAGCTCGGCGATCGCGGGCAGGTCGGCCTCCTCGGGCTTGAACCCCTGGTCCGCCGCTGCTGCTCTCGCCAGGAAGAGCCCGACCGCCGGGCTGTCCCTCAGGTCGTCCATCGCCGCTGCCGTCGAGGGCACGACGAGGGGGTCGAGACCGACGACGTGCTCGCCCGGGATCTTGAGCGGGCCGAGGCTCGTGGCGACGACGAGGAGGGCCGGGCCGAGGTCGAGGAGCCTGGCCACGGGATGAGGCGTCCCGACGAGTCGCTCGCAGCCGTCCAGTACCAGCAGCTGCCGCTCCTGTGCCACGAGAGCCGAGAGGCGTTGCTCCAGCGGCGCCCAGCTCGGCCGCACGTCCACCACGTGGGCCACGGCAGACAACAGGTCGTCGAAGGTACTCGCGCCGTGGACCTCTGCCGTGGCGGTCCTCATACCTGTGCGGGCGACGAGCCGTCGTCGAAGCTCGTGGGCGGCCCAGGTCTTGCCCACGCCTCCTGGTCCCGTGAAAGTCACCAGGCGCACGGGACCCTCGGCCAGGAGGTGACCTACCAGCCCGAGCTCCCGGTCACGGCCCGCATGGTCGAGAGGACCCTGATGGGAAGCACGTGCCGGCGCAGTGGTTCCCAACGCCATGGCCCGATGCTAAGCACGCCGGGCAACGTGGCGTCCATGGCCCAGGCGGACCCCCAGGCGCCTTGCCCCAGAGGTACCGGGGCGTCGCGTCGTCATGCGAGGTGTCCAGCTCGAGCGGCGAGATCGGCGCTGCAGACGTGGGCGGCGACCGGCAGGGCAGCGGGCAGGGCGGGCCCCTCCTTGACTCGGGCAACCACCCGATAGTCCCCATTGGCTCGGGCAACCGCCCGATGCGCACCCCACCTTGGGCCCCTAGCGTTCGGCAAGGGCCGACCGTCTCGGCGCCCGTCTGGCCATGTGGGCCATGTGCGCCAGACCGGCGTCGAGTCCCCTGAACGGCGTACGTGGGCCGACGGGAGGTGGCGGCAAGGCTTCGACCGCTCCCCGACGACGACGCAGGTCGAAGGACCGTCACCTTCCGGTCGGCTCACACCCAACCGGGGACTCGTCGTCCAGACCCTGCGCTCGGGTGGGTCCGCCCGGCTCGGGCGGCGCTAGCGCGACCGGCGTCGCAGCACCCGGTCGATGGCGGCGTCGAGCCCCGGTGGTTCCGCACCTAGCTCGGCCACCACGGCCGCACGGACGGCGCGCCGCAGCTCGTCGGGGGACACCTCCCCCGAGCCCTGTGCCGGCGCGTTCCTGGCAGGGCCGGCCGCAGCCCGGGCACCGGTGCCGCCGGAGCCGGGTCGTTCGACCGTGACGCCGAGATCCATCGCCCGCTGCGCCGCCTCGTCGGTGAGCACATCCCTGCCCTGGAGCCGGATCGACCGGCCGGCGGCCGCGGCGTCCTCGACGTCGTGCCGGGTGACGAACCGGCGGCGCTCGTGATCAGTCCCGACCATCGAGCGCCTCCAGGGCTGCGACCGCCGCGTTGCGTGCGGCGAGGATGTCGGCCTCGGTCCCGGCCATCCAGAGCCGGCCGTAGACGCCGACCGAGGTGACGTGCATGAGGTTCACGGCCGCGGCCTTCTCGGCCTCGTTCGCAGCAAGGTTGATGTAGGCGGCCGGCGTGCACTCGAGCACGAGCATCGTCTGGCCGGCGACCAGCATCATGCCGCGGGTGAACCTGTTGAGCAGCTGCGTCTGGTACGGGCTGACGTTCGTGATCACCTGCATCGACGCAATCTGGGGTCGCTTGCGGCCGTGGACGTCGAGGGCCAGCTCGCTCAAGACGGCGTCCCCGGCCTGGAGCACCTCGGCCTGGGAGTCCGAGTGCAGCTCGAACATGCCGAACTGGCGCTCGACGATCTGGGCGCCCGGGCGAGCCTGGGTCGCCTTGACCGCGACGTCGACGACGCGGAACACGTGGTTGCCGGGCGCCATCTCCACGTAGAGCGCGGCCATCCCCTCGATGGGCAGGTCACCCTGGGTGACGGTCCCGACGAACGCGGCGTACTGCGGCTGCATCCTGTCCAGGTAGCAGTAGGCTCGGAGCTCGAAGTCATCGGCCACAGCGGCACTTCTCCTTGGTCATCGGGACAGCTCCCTCGAGTAGGCGGATCCTGGAGCAGGCTCCTGGATGGGCGCGCTGAGCGCGATGCCGAGCGGCGTGACGAAGAGCGGGGACACCGGCACGGCGGCGTCCAGCCCCGATACCTCCGAGACGACCTCTGCGAAGCCGGGAAAGGCCACCGTCCCCCCGACCAGGCAAACGGTGGGAGCCGCCCACCCCTCGGTGCTGCGGGCCACGATCGTGGCCACCTTCTCCATCACCGGGCGCACCACGGGGAACAGCCGGGTCTGTTGCGCAGGGTCCTGCTTGAGCGCCTCCGCCTCGTCGTAGGAGATCCCGAGCGCGCCGGCGATCACCAGTGTGAGGTGCGTGCCGCCGGTCGCCTCGTCGGCGGTGTGCCGGACCTGCCCGCCTTGTACGACGGCCACGCCGGTCGTGCCTCCGCCGACGTCCACGACCACACCGTCACGCAGGCCGAGCGCCGCGTTGGCGGCGGTCGGCTCGTCGACCAGGCCGCTGCACTCCATGTCGGCGGCCTCTATCACATGCTGCACGGCGCGGACCTCGCTCAGCGGAACACCGGGCGGATAGGCGCCGTGAGCGGCGCCGACGGACACCCCCAGCCGGGACTCGACCTCGCGCTTGAGCCTGCGCACCACGTCGATCGCGCCGATGAAGTCGGTGACCACGCCGTCGCGGACGACGTCCGCCCTCTCGTACGAGAGCGCTAGTGGTTCGTCGTCCTCGTCGAGCACGACGAGCACGGTGTACGCCGTACCGAGGTCGACCCCCGCCCTGATGGCGCGAGGCGGGCGATCCGGGCCGGAGGCGGTGATGGCGGCCTCGAGCCTCGACATCGTCCGAGGCAGCGTGGAGCGGATCACGACGCACCTCCCCACTCGGCCGGGTAGGTGACGTAGAGGAACCGGGCCCACGAGGGGGTCCCGAAGGTGATCGCCGAGCCCTTCGGCACCGCGATCACGTCTCCCGGATGACCGACGACGGTCTGGTCGGCGGTGGTGATGTGCAGCTCTCCCTCGATCACGTACTCCACCTCGTCGTAGTCCAGGGTCCACGGAAAGCTGCCCTGGCGCAGGCTCATCACCCCGGCGGCCATCGGCAGGCCGTGCTCAGCGCCCACGACGTCGAGCAGCCGGACGTCCATCTCGGGCCGGTCGAGCTCGACCGGGAAGGGCCCGAGCGGCATCGTGTTCACCCCTTTCACGTGCTGCAGCCTCGGCGCGGGGCGGCTGACCTGAGGCGCCTGCCTCGGCCCTGCCCGCTCCGGCCGCGCCGTGGCGAAGCCGTCCGACACCACGATCCGGAGCCCGTGCTCGTTGGCAACGTCTCGCGCGAGCGGAGTGAGCCGGTCTCCTGGCGTGACCACGAGCTCCGTCGCGCCGGTCAGCGCGTGACGGAGCACGTCGTCGGCGGTGTGGACCCGTCGACTCACGGCGGCGGTCCGAGGTCAGTCGTCCGTCGCACCGCTCAGGCGTTGGCGCGTGTGGTCCCGGCTTCGGCGTCGGGATTCTGCCGGGGCAGGATCCACTCGACGTCGCTGTGCGGGCGCGGGATCACGTGCACGCTGACGAGGTCGCCGACCCGTTGTGCCGCCGCCGCACCGGCGTCGGTGGCGGCCTTCACCGCGCCGACGTCGCCGCGGACCATGACGGTCACGTAGCCGCCGCCGATCTCCTCCTTGCCGATCAGCGTGACGTTCGCTGCCTTCACCATTGCGTCGGCGGCCTCGATCGAGCCGACCAGCCCGCGCGTCTCGATCATGCCTAGCGCGATCATCTGGGGATTCGCCACTGGAGTGTCCTCTCACTGTCTTGCTGCCGTCTTGGGTCCTGCAGGGGTCGTGCTTCTGGGTTGCCGCTCCCACCCGGTGGCGGGCGGCCGGTCACGGGACACGTCATGGACCACCACCCAGCTCTTGCAGCACGCGGCGGACGATCCGTTCCACCTGGTCGTCGTCGGCTCCGCCGCGTGCGGCCGGAGTCACCGGGCCGCCGCGGGCTCCGCCGTCCTGGTGCGGGGCTCCCCGCACGTCCGGCGCGTGCTCGTAGGCACCCGGCGGTGGGTCGTGCAGTGCGTACGCGAGGCGCTTGACGTTCAGAAGATGGGTCACCGTGATGTTGTCGCTGACCACGGCACCGCCCACGCCGCCGGGCGCGAGGGTCATCGCCGGCATCACGCCCGTCGTCGCGCCGATCGCGCCGAGGGTCCCCCAGGTGTTGACGAGGATCCGGAAGGCGGGCTTCTCGATGCCGAAGGCGAGGATGACGTCCTCGTCGGTGGCGTGGATGACCAGCGAGTGCCCGTCGCCGCCGTACCTCAGGAGCTCGATGCAGCGCTCGCAGCCGGCCCGCCAGCCCTTCTCGACGTACCAGCCGAGGACCGTGGTCAGCTTCTCGGCGCTCAGCGGCTCCTCGCGTCCCACTCGGTCGAGCTCGGCCACGAGGATCCGCGCGTGGGCGGGAACCTCGATGCCGGCGAGCTTCGCGAGCTGCTGCGGTGTCTTGCCGACGGCGGCGGGGTTCATCCCTCCCCCGGGGTTGAAGACCGTGCGCTCGAGCGCAGCCTTCTCCGCATGGCTGACCCAGTAGGCCCCGAGCCGCTCCATCTCGGCGCGCAGGGTGCCCGCGATCGGCTCGTCGACGACGACCGCCTGCTCGGTGGCGCAGATCGTGGAGCAGTCGAAGGCCTTGCTGTTGACGATCGCCTCGGCCGCCCCGAACACGTCGGCGGTGCGGTCGACGTAGACCGGGACGTTGCCGGGCCCGACGCCGAGTGCCGGCTTGCCCGTGCTGTGGGCGGCCCGCACCATCGGCGTCCCGCCGGTGGCAAGGATGAGCGAGGTGGCGTAGTGCCGCATCAGCTCCTGCGACCCGGGGAGGCTGACCTCCTGCATGCACGAGACCAGGCCCTTGGGCATGCCGGCCCGCTCCCCCGCCTCGACCATCAGGCGGACCGCCTCGTACGTGCATCGCTTCGCCGAGGGGTGCGGCCCGATCACGCAGCCGTTGCGGGCCTTGACCGAGATGAGGACCTTGTAGACCGCTGTGGAGTTGGGGTTGGTCGACGGGCACAGGCCGACGATGACCCCCACCGGCCAGCCGATCTCGACGACCCGTTTCTCGGGGTCGCGGCGGAGTACGCCGACCGTGGGAATGTCGCGGATGGACTCCCACACGGTCCGGGAGGCGAACTCGATCTTGATCCTCTTGTGGCCCGGGACCCCGTAGCCCGTCTCCTCCTGGGCGAGCTGACCGAGCCGGGCAGCGTCGCGGAAGACGGCGTCCGCCATCGCCGCGCAGATGCGGTCGACCTCCGCCTGCGACGCGTCCGCGAACTCGCGCTGGGCCTTGCGGCAGGCGACGAGGAGCCGTCGGGCCTCCTGCACCGACCGCAAGTCGCTGTCGTACTCCTCCGACACGGTTCACACCTCCCGCGGCACGGCCGCCACGTCGATCACGGCGTCCCGGAACGCCGCACAGGCCGCCACGACGGCGCTCTGGTCGCCGACGAGGTAGCCCCCGGAGAAGTTGGTCTCGGACGGCGGGGCGAACCACACGGCCATCGCGACGTCCGCGGCCTTCAGCGCGGCGTCGAGCGCAAAGGTGGCTTCCAGGGGCGGAGCGATCAGGTAGGCCATCGAGGTGCCCAGCGGCACCTCGGCCTCCTTGCTGAGGTAGCTGCCCGTCTGGGAGATCGTGTGCGCGAAGAAGGCGAGGTCACCGGCCTCGTCGGCGGCGTGGAACCAGGCCTTGTCCTGGGCGTAGTCGACGCAGGCGGCCAGACCGGCGTGGGCCTCGGCCGGGGACGGGGCGGCAAGGATCCCGATGATCTCGCCGGACAGCGGTCCCGAGGCGTGGGCCGACCCGGCGTAGAAGCTGTGCGCGTAGACGACCTCGACGTCTGCCTTCTTGGTCGCCTCGTCGAGGGAGACGTACAGACTGTCGTCGATGTCGCAGGTCACCAGGGCAAGGCTTCGCTGGTCGTCGCGGAGGCCGAGCCGGGCGGCGAGGCCCCGGTCGACGTTGGGGATCAGCCTGGCCGCCAGGATCGTCGGCTTGATCGGATCGAGGACTGCCATCACCGGCCCTCGCTCTGCTTCAGCCGAAGCTCGACGCCACTCGCCTGGTTCTGCACGACGTTCTTCACGTGCTCGACGACGAAGGCCCCCGCTTCGAGCGGGTTGGTCCCACCGTTGGCGGTGATCATGCAGATCACGTCGCGGTGTGCGTCGGACTTGCCCGGCGCGGGACGCCATCCGGAGTAGACGCTCATCGCGTCGGCGACGCCCAGGCCCGGCCGCTCACCGATGAGGAGGACGACCACGTCCGCGCCGATGATGTCGTTGATGTCGTTCATGACACCGACCCGGCAGTAGCGCACGAAGAACGGCGTGCCGAGGCTGAGACCTGCGCTCTGGAGGCCCTGCTCGATGACCGGGTAGATCTCGGGCAGGTTGTTGGTCACCGCGGCGGCCGAGAGGCCGTCGCCGACCACCATCTGTACCTGCGGTTTCTTCACGCAACGCTCGTCCACGATCTTGCGCGCCTCGTCACTGAGCTGGCGGCCGTAGTCGGGTCGGAGCAGGTACTCGTCCTGGTCGGTGACCCGCGTCTGCACCGTGAACAGGCCGAACTGCTCGAGAAGGTCGGTCGGCACGTCGCCGAAGATGGCGTCCTGGGTGACCGCGTGGTCGGCCTGGAACAGCAGCACCGTGTCGGTGCGGGGCCGGGGTCCGGCTCGGCCAACTGCGAGGCGAGCGCCGGTGGACCCCGCAAGGTTGACCAGCCCGCTCGCGTTGGCGGGGTTCTCCACGCCGATGCGACGCCGTTCCTCGCGGACCGTGGGGTCGGAGACCTCGATGTCGGCCCCACCACCCGGGCTCCGTTGGTGCTGCTCCGCCGTGCCCGCGCCCTGCGTCCGCCCGTTCCCGGACCGGCCCGACTCGGCCGACGCCGGCGTGGGCGTCGCCACGTCGCGCTGGGCTGCAGGTCGCGGCTCTGGAGCCGGGGGACGCTCTGCCGTTCCGCCGTCGCGCGAAAGCTCGGCCAGCACCGCCTCGACGATGCTGCGGATCTCGGTCGCGGGCACGGTGCTCATGGCTGCTCCCCCTCACCGGCTCAGGAAGAAGGAGGCGTCGCCCGCCTTCTCGGTCAGTCGGCCGTCACGAAGAAGCCCGATGTCTTCCATCCACGCCTCGAACTCCGGCAGGGGGCGCAAGCCGAGCAGCTGCCGCAGGCTCGGCGCGTCGTGGTAGCTCGAGCTCTGGTAGCTGAGCATCGAGTCGTCGCCCATGGGAATGCCCATGATGTAGTTGACGCCCGCTGCCCCAAGGAGCACGGCGAGGTTCTCCAGCTCGTTCTGGGTGGACCTGGCGTGGTTGGTGTAGCAGACGTCGGCCCCCATGGAGATGCCGGTGAGCTTGCCCATGAAGTGGTCCTCGAGACCCGCCCGCGTGATCTGGGTGGCGTCGTAGAGGTACTCCGGCCCGATGAACCCGACCACGGTGTTGAGCTGGAACGGGTCCCAGCGCTTCGCGAAGCCGTAGCAGCGTGCCTCCATGACCAGCTGGTCGGCTCCGTTGTGGGCGTCGGCGGAGAGCTCGGCGCCCTGCCCGGTCTCGAAGTACATGAAGTTCGGGCCGGTGGCGACGGAGTAGCGCTTCGCCAGCGCGTAGGCCTCGTCGAGCATCTCGACGTCGATCCCGAAGGACTCGTTGCCCTTCTGCGAGCCCGCGAGACTCTGGAAGACGAGGCCCACGGGTGCGCCCTTGCGCATCGCCTCCATCTGGGTAGAGACGTGGGCGAGGACGCAGTTCTGGGTGGGGATCTCCCAGCGCGTGATCACCTCGTAGGTCATTTCCAGCAGCTGGGCCACGTTGCCGAGCGAGTCGTCGGAGGGGTTGATGCCGATCACGCTGTCGCCGGACCCGAAGCTCAGACCTTCGTAGACCGCGGCACGGATCCCCTCGACCGAGTCGGTCTGGTTGTTCGGCTGGCAGCGCGAACCCAGGGTGCCCGGCATGCCGATCGTGTTGGTGGCGTACTTGACGACGCGGATCTTGCTCGCGGCGAGCATGAGGTCGAGGTTCGACATCAGCTTGGTCACCGCGGCGACCATCTCCGAGGTGAGGCCGTTGCTGAGCCGCTTGATCATGTCCCCGGTCGTGGTGTCCGCGAGCAGCCACTCGCGAAGCTCACCGACCTGCATGCCCTTGATCTCCGCGAAGACCGCCTCGTTGACCGCGTCGTCGATGACCCGGGTGACTTCGTCCTCCTCGTAGGGGACGGCGGGGTTCTGCCTGAGGGTCTCCAGGGTCACCTCCGAGAGCACGAAGCGCGCGGCCATGCGTTCGGCGGCGGACTCGGCGGCGACGCCGGCGAGCTGGTCGCCGGACTTCTCCTCGTTGGCCTTCGCCAGCAGGTCCTTGATGTCACGGAACTGGTAGCGCCGGCCGAACAGCGTCGCGGCTAGCTGCATCGGCGGCCCCCCGGGTGCTCGGCGCGCTCAGTCATAGAACACCAGCGTCTTGATGGACAGGGGTACAGCGCGTCCGCCGAGGACGGGGAGACCGATGTCGATGAAGTCCCCCTCCCCGAGACCGACCTGGTCGATGACGACAAGCGGCAGGCCGGGCCGGATCGTCTGGATCGTCTGGCCGAGCACCTGTGCGTAGTCGTGCTGGAGCACCAGCACGAGTGGACGGTCACTGTGTCCTGCGTCGTGGTAGGCCACGATGTCGGCCGCGACCGCCTGGAGCGCCGAGTAGCCGAGCTCTTGCGGGAGGTCGACGACGATCGCCGCCTGGGCGTCGTCCTCGAGGTCCCAGCGGGCCAGCGCATCACGCACGGCCACGGCGAAGGACGGGCCGCCGCCGCGTCCGGGCATCGCGGGACGGAGCACCGGCAGGTTTCTCAGCGGCAGCAGGTCGCGGGCGACCCAGATGGTCGAGCCGCTGAGGGTGACGGTCTGTCCCGCGGCGCCCAGCACGGTGGCGCGCAACGTCTCGGGAGGCCGCCGTACGGTCAGCTGCTGCAGCCGGTCGTTGCGGTGCAGCGAGTCGGCCAGCAGCGGCCCGACGTCCCCGTAGAGGGCGACCTCGGCCGTCGTGGTGACCGGGGTTGGGTCGTAGTAGCAGGCACCGATGCCGCCGGTGAGGAAGACCGAGGACGACGCGCTCGCCCCCTGGAGCGGAGGGGTGAGCTGGACGCCGTGACCGACCCGGATCTCCCGCCCCGTGACCAGGTCGACGACCAGGTCGGCCATGACGTCGCAGAAGGCTCGGAGCTGGTCGAGCGTTGCCCGTCCTCCCTCCTTGATCTCGATGCCGAGGTCCTCGATGATCGATCGGCCCGGCGGGGCGACCCGGGTCACCAGACCCGAGGGGTCTATCTCGACCTGCCGACCGCCAACGGCGACCGCCGACGAGCACAGGTGCCGGCCCATGGTGAAGATCGCCGCGTTGGAGGTGCCGCCACCGATGTCGACGCTGGTCACCTGCTCGTAGTGGTCGCTGGACCAGCGCGCCGCGCCGGAGCCGCGTCCGGCGATCTGGGCCTCGGCGTTGGGACCCGCGATCGTGACCACGAAGTCCCCTGCCTGAGCGGAGAGCGCGCGAAGGATCGCGTCGGCGTTCTTGGTGCGGGCGGTCTCGCCCGTGACTATGACGGCGCCGGTCTCGATCGACTCCGGTGAGATCCCGGCCTCGTCGTACTCACGCCTCACCAGGGTCGCGAGCGCCTCGGCGTCGACCTGGTCGGGCGCCGAGAGCGGAGTCGGGTGCACGTCTCCTCGTGAGAGGACCGCCTTCTCGTCGACCTGGATGCGAGGCACCTGCCCCGGGCGAGCCACGTCGCGCAGCACCAGCCGGGAGAAGACGACCTGCGTGGTCGTCGTACCGACGTCGATGCCTACGCTGAGGACCTCCCGCTGGGCGATGGGCATCGGACCGCTCAGCTCTTCCGGAACGTGACGGTGCCGTCGACCTCGAGGGAGTCCAGGACGCCCATGATCACCGCGTCGACCGGTTGGTTCGTCGTCTTGCCGCTCTGCCGCGCGGCGCTCCCCTCGGACACGAGGACCAGCTCGCCGGTGCCCGCGCCGACGAGGTCGGCCGCGACGAACACCGGCCCCGTTACCTCGTTGCGTTCGTCCGTCTCGCGGACCAGCAGCAGCTTGTGTCCGACCAGACTGGGCTCCTTGACGGTCGAGACAGCCGAGCCGATGACCCGCGCGATGCGCATGCGTTCTCCCTTGGTAGGCGTCCGGGTGACGTCAGTGCAGCTCCTCCTCGGCGGACTCGATGAGCTCGAACTCCTCCTCCGGCGCCGTGGCCACGATGTGCTTGCGGCTGTAGAAGCCGAAGTAGGCGAGGGCGATGGCGTAGAGGATGGCGGTGATGATGAGCACCCGCGGTTCCACGAGGAATCCGGCGACCACAGCCACCGCGGCGAGCACCAGGGCGACCCCGGTGGTGAAGATCCCGCCCGGGGTCCGGTAGGGACGCTCGAGCTCAGGCTCCTTGATCCGGAGGATGATGTGCGACGCGGTCATCATGACGTAGGAGATGGTGGCTCCGAAGACGGCCACCGCGATGAGCACGTTTCCCTGGTTGAAGATGGCCATGATGAACCCGATGATGCCGGGCACGATGAGCGCCAGCACCGGGGTCTTTTGCTTGCCGGTGATGGACAGGATCTTCGGCAGGTAGCCGGCTCTCGACAGGGCGAAGGTCTGGCGCGAGTAGGCGTAGATGATCGAGAAGAAGCTCGCGATGAGCCCGAGCAGACCCACGACGTTGATGAAGGCACTGACCCAGTTCTGCCCGCCGTATGCGTGTGGAGCCTCGAGCGCCTCGACCAGCGGGTTGCCCGACTCTGTCAGGTAGTCCGACCCGGCAGCGCCCGGTGCCGTGAGGAGGATGGCGGCGGCGAAGATGAGCAGTGCCAGCATCGCGCCGATGATCCCCTTGGGCATGTCCGTGGCCGGGTCCTTGGTCTCCTCGGCGGCAAGGGGCACGCCCTCGACGGCGAGGAAGAACCAGATCGCGTATGGCAGCGCGGCCCAGATCCCTATGACGCCAAACGGTAGGAACTCGCTCGACCCGAGCGCCGACTCGTCGACCGGGATGTTGTTGAGGTTGCCGGGGTCGAACTGCAAGGCCGCAGCAATGACGAACACCACGAGCGCGAGCACTGCGATAGCGGTGATCACGAACATCAGCTTCAGCGCCTCGCCGACGCCCCACAGGTGCAGACCGACGAAGACGGCGTAGAAGAACAGGAAGACGTACCAGCCGTCGAGGCCGATCAGCGAGTTGACGTAGGCGCCGATGAAGTTCGCGATCGCCGCGGGTGCGATCGCGTATTCGATGAGGATCGCGGTGCCGGTGATGAAGCCTCCCCAGGGCCCCATCGCGCGTCGCGCGAACGCGTATCCGCCGCCGGTGGTCGAGATGGTCGAGGACAGCTCGGCCAGCCCGAAGACCATGAAGAGATACATGATCCCCATCAGGACCGTGGCGACGAGGAGGCCGCCCCAGCCACCCTCGCCGAGGCCGAAGTTCCACCCGGCGAAGTCACCGGAGATGACGTAGGCGACGCCGAGGCCGGCGAGCAGGACCCACCCCGCGACCCCGCCCTGAAGCTGCCGTTTCTCGAAGTACTCTTCGCTCTCGACGGTCCCCCTCACACCGACGTGGTGGACGCGATGGGGTGGTGTCTGGGGAGTCTGGGGAGTCTTGGGTGTCTTGGGTGTCTTGGGTGTCTCGGCCATGATCGTGACCTCCAGGGGGCTTGGCTCACACCCGGTCCCGAGCACCGATCACTCGACGCTAGACCTGCGCAGCCTCACCCGGCAAGCATTTCGTGAGCAAAGAACAGGCGGCCCCAGAGGTCACTGCTGCCGCAGCGGTGTCACCGGTCCTCCACACACCGGTCAGTGCACTTCGTCGACCGGCCGATGGGCGCGGCCCTGGCGCCCCGGTGCCCGCGGGGGGCGAGCCGGACGTTTGTCCGCCTCCGGGGCAGCTCGGGCGAGAGACCCCCAATTTGGGTGATGCCGGACGGACAAGGGGCCCCTAGGTTCCAGAAGGGGACAACTGGGCGCATAGCCCTTTGTTCTGCGCTTCTGCGCTGAGGACCAGAGGGGGGCTCATGGTTCGTAGTGTTTGGCTGCCGCGTGTCAGCGCGCTGCTCGCCGGGGCTCTCGCGTTCAGCATGATCGTCGTGCTCGGGCACGTGCCCAGCGCTGTGGGGGTGGAGACGCTCCCGCAGGGGTTCGTCCTCAGGGACACCCCGACCGGGCAGGGGATGTACAACCTGACCGACTTCGCCTACCTGCCGGACGGCAGTGCACTGACCACCGGCAAGAACGGTCAGGTCACGTGGGTGCCACAGGAAGGTGTGCCGAGGACCATCGCGGAGCTGACCGTCGAGACGACGACCGACCTTGGCCTGGTGGGCATTGCCGTCGCGCCTGACTACGGCCAGACCGGACACATCTTCCTCACGCGAGCGATGCCGGGCACCCACACCGGCTATCTCTTGCGACTGTCGCGCTTCACGGTTCTCGGGGATTCGTCTCCGTCGGCCCTGGCCGACGAGCGGGTGCTGTTCGACATCCCCACCTCCTCGACGATGCACGCCATGACCGGCGTCGTGGCGGACACGGACAAGACACTGTGGGTCTCCATCGGCGACCTGCAGCGCGCGGGTGAGGTCTACCCCGGCGCGCTGAAGGCCATGGACCTGGACGAGCCCGCGGGCAAGCTGCTCCACATCACGGCCTCCGGTGCGGGAGTGTCGTCCAACCCCCACTACAACGCCTCCCAACCGAGGTCGTGGCGCAGCCGGGTCTACGCACGCGGCTTCAGGAGCCCGTTCCGGTTCTCGCTCGACCCACGCACGGGCGCGCCCATCGTGGGCGACGTGGGATGGCGGACCAAGGAGGAGGTCGACCTCGTCACACCCGGCCAGAACTACAAGTGGCCCTGTTGGGAGGGACGCATCAAGACTCCTGGCTACACCGACCTCAAGCAGTGCGCGAACGTCACCAACACTCCCCCGATGTGGAACTACAACCACGGTGGCGGGTCCAACCAGGGCGACTCCGTCACCGGCGGCGTCGTCTACACGGGTAAGAGCTACCCAACGGCGTACCGGGGGGCCTACTTCTTCGGCGACTACGCGGGGAGCAAGATCTGGACGATGCGGTTCGACGCGAACGGGAAGGTCGTCACTCCGCCGCAGGATCCACCGTTCGGCGTAGACATCGGCGGTCCGGTGAAGTTCGCGACCGCAGCCAACGGCGACATCGTCTACGCGGACATCTTCTCCGGGTCCCTACGCCGTCTGACCTACTCGCCCGGGAACACCCAGCCGGTCGCCAAGGTCGCCACGACGACAGACCCCTCGTCGCGGACGGTGACCTTCGACGCCGGTGAGTCCGTCGACTTCGATGGTGATGCGTTGACCTACGACTGGGAATTCGGCGACGGCTCCAGCGGTCGTGGCAAGGTCGTGTCCCACCGGTACCCCTCCTCGGGCAAGACCTTCCAGGCCGTCCTGACGGTGACAGACCCCCTCGGGGCCTCGGACGAGGTCTCCGTCAACGTTGCCCCCTCCAACCGCACGCCGGCGTTGATGCTGACCACGCCCGGGGACGTGAATTTCGCTGTGGGAGAGGCACTGCAGCTGTCGGCGACCGCGGTCGACCCGGAGGACGGGCCCTTGCCCGTGCGGTGGACCAGCACGCTCATGCACTGCGCGGAGTCGTCGACCTGCCACCTCCACCCCGGTCCCGAGTCGACGGGGGTCAGTTGGGGAGGGTCGTTCCCGGACCACCCCGACGCCCGCCTCCAGATCACGGCCACTGTCCAGGACTCCGCCGGTGTGCACGTCAGCAGGTCCTACCTGGCTCGTCCCCGGGAACACCGGCTGACCCTGGTGAGCACCACGCCCGCCGTGCTCAGCATCCCGGCGGAGTCGGCGTCCACAACTGCCATGGTCACCGAGGGTGCGCGGGTCGACGTGGTCGCGGCCGAGGTCGGCACGGATGGTGTGGCCGCCTTCAGGAGCTGGGCCGACGGACCTACCTCGCGGTCCCGCACGTTGAAGATGGGCTCGCGCGACATCAGGCTGACCGCGAGGTACCTCACACCGATAGGTCTCCGCTACCACACCGAGCGGCCGCTACGTTCCGCGCTGGGAGCTCCAGTATCGCCGGAGGTCGCACAGGGACATATCCGGTACCAGCAGTTCGAGCGCGGGCGGATGTACTGGTCAGCCCGGCACGGGGCTCATGAGATCCACGGCAAGATCTTCACGAAGTTCCGGAAGGTAGGCGGCCACGCCGCTGTGGGCTTGCCGGTCAGTGACCAGAACGTGGCTAGGACCCGGAAAGGGCGCTACAACGACTTCGCGAAGGGGGCGTCGATCTACTGGACGCGGGCCACAGGCAGCCATGTCATCCAGGGCGTGTTCCGCCGGGCGTGGCGCAGGCTCGACGCCGAGAAGGGCGTTCTCGGCTATCCGGCCAGCGACATCCGCACGACCAGCAGGGGCAGGGTCAAGTTCGTCGACTTCAGCAAGGACGGTTCGATCTACTGGTCGAAGCGCACCATTGCGCACGAGGTCTACGGCCCGATCCGGAAGCAGTGGCGCAAGCTTGGTGCGGAACGCTCCCGACTCGGGCTCCCCACCTCCGGCGTACGCATCGTGCCGGGTGGCCTGCGCAGCGAGTTCCAGCGCGGGTACATCTTCTGGGACTCGAGGAGCGATACGACGACCGTGGGCCGCGGTTAGTCGGCGCGGATCGGCACCCGCCACTCCGACCTGGCGCGCGCAGGCATCGCCTTCGTCCCCGCCTCGTGGGGGCCGAGGCGAGCACCGTGCGGTTCGCCGACGGTACGACGAGCGAGGTGGATGTCGTCCTGTGGGCCACCGGATTCCTGCCCGACTACGCCTGGATCGACGTTCCCGGGGTCGCCACGGAGCGGGAGCTGACCCACTCGCGGGGCGTGACTTCCGCACCCGGTCTGTACTTCGTCGGCCTGCCGTGGCAGCACACGCGGGGCTCGGCGCTGCTCGGGTTCGTCAAGGACGACGCAGAGTTCATCAGCAGGTCCCTCATATCCCGGCACGACCTCCGCACAGGCGGCGAGGCCGGAGACAGCACCGGCGGCGAGGCCGACTGCCGCAACGGCGGCGAGAGCCCGTTCACTGGGGCACGAAGCGCTCGCTCGCGGCGATGATCCGCTCGATCTCGGCCTTCATGTGCCGCGCGAGCACCCGGCACGGGTTCGCCTCGACATGGATGCCCTCGACCTCCGAGTGCACGGAACCGAGGACGAAGATGTTCTCGTCGTTGAACTCGTTCGCGGGCGCCGTGTAGTTGAAGCTGCCGGCCACGACGATCTGCTCGTCGATGACCATCAGCTTGTGGTGGACCTTGCGCAGGTCGGCGAGCACGCCTGTCCGTTTGGGGATGTAGAGCTCGATGTTGGGATCACGCAGCCACCGCGGCGCCGCCCAGTTGTGCCGCGCCTGACCCGGGTCGAGCACGCCCTTGATCTTCATCCCTCCCCGGGCGAGCGCCAGCATCGCGTCGTCGATGCCGGAGGAGCCGGCGAAGGTGAAGATGGCGAAGTAGATCTCCTTGCTGCCCTTGAGCATCTGCTTGATGATCTCGAGCTCCGGGGTGTGGTCCGGCGCGAAGAGCACCTTCACGGGGACACCGGCGAGGTCGTACACCTTCGGCACGTCCCCGTGCTCGCGGCGTCCGAACGAGCCGTTGCGCAGCTGTGCGAACTCGGCGGCGTACTGCTTGCACACGTAGGCGCTGTGGAACACCATCAGGTGGTTGAGGTTCCGGTGTGTGTCGGTGACCGTGAAGTTCGCCGAGCCGGTGAGCAGCGCGGAGGTTCGCGACGCCTTGCCGCGGTAGTCACGCAGGATGAACTTCTGGTGGAAGATCTTGGGGTTGAGGTCTCCGTGCACCTCGATGTCGGACCGGAGCATCGCGCTCAGGATGCGGCGGTTCTCGGCGAGCTCCGTCGTGTCCTCGCCCCACTGCACTCGGTACAGAGCCTCTTCCGGTGTCTCCCCGTCCCTCGGCCGCGGCAACGCGGGTGGCCGGCCGACGAGGTTGCTGCGCAGGTAGTCCTGCTCCATGAAGACCACGACGTCGACCCCACGCCATCGGGCGTCGACGAGCGCCTGCGCGATCCTCGGGTTGTCGACCTCCTGGACCGCGACGTCGAGGGACGTCCGCGCCCCCCGGATGAACTCGACGAGCACGCTCTCGAGATCGTCCGGAGAGCCGAGCTCCGTGGGGCCGAGATAGGCCTCGATCTTCCCTTCGGCGAACGTGGTCATGCTGGCCCCCTAAGGTGCGCGCACGAGGCCGACGCCGCGGTCCGCGACGTCGACGCCGGGCGCCAGGCTGGTGATGTCGGCGTTCGCGAGCAGTCGCGCCTTCACCGTCCCGGCAACTGCGGGAAGCGGTGAGGCCATGACCTCCTCCCACCACAGGGCCGCTGCCCCGGCGACGTGCGGGGTCGCCATGGAGGTGCCGTTCAGGCTCCGGAGCCCGCCTCCCACATTGGCCGAGAGGACGGAGACCCCCGGGGCCGCGACCTGCACGAAGGTGTTCGAGAAGGGCGCGACAGTGAGCCCGTTCGCGCCCTGTCCCAGGGCGCCCGTGGAGACGACGCCCTCCGCGGCTGCCGGAAGCGAGGCTCCGATCTCGTAGTTCGCGTTGATCTTTCGCTTGCTCTCGTTGCCGGAGGCGGCCACGACCACGGTCCCCGGGGTGAACGCGGCGCGGTTCTCGATCAGCTGCATCAGCGCGTCGAACATCCGGAGGTTGCCGCGATAGGCCTCCAGCGCGACGGACGTGGCCAGGTCGACCGGCCACCCCTGGTTCTTGAGATCCTCGACGAGGCCCGGGAAGTCGAAGCCCAGCGACATCGAGATGACGTGGGCTCCTTGCTGGGTCGCCCACTGGATCCCCTGGAAGATCATGTCGGAGTCGCCCCTGCCGTCATCGGCCAGCACCTTGCCGACAAGCGCCCGGCTGATGCCCGGGGCCACCCCGATCCGCGTGTCGTTCACGGCGCGGCCGAAGACCGTGCCCGCGACGTGGGTGCCGTGCCCCTGCCGGTCGCCGTTGCCGGAGCCCGAGAAGTCCTCCTCCACGAGCGTCACCCCTTGGAACGCCGGGTGTGTGCTGTCGATGCCGGTGTCGAGGACCGCGACGACGACGCCGGTCCCGGTGCGTTGGGAGAGGTCGGCACCGACCGCGGAGACTCCCACGTGCTCCCCGCGGCCTCGCCTTCCCCGCCCTCAGGGTGGGCCCGGGCCTCCTCGTCGGAGACAGGTTCGATGAGCCGCGTCGGCATCAGCCGGGCGAGCGCCTTGACCTCCGGGTCGCGCGCCATGTCCCGGACCTCTTGCTTGTCCATGGCGAGGACGTCGATGCGGGGCTCGCTCGGAACCCCCTCGACACCCAGCGTGGACGGACCGGCCCGGAACGGCTCCGTCGTGGCGGCAGCGCTCATGTCCCTGAGTACGACGAAGTCTCCGTGCATGCGCTCGCCCTTCCGCTGGTTGACGCTCCGTGCGCCTGCGCAGTGCGGGTCCGGGCCCTGCTCGTTCGACGCGATGACCGTTTTCGGCTCAACTCTCAGGTTGTCCCTGCTTTGCACGAACCGCAGCAAAAGGGGCCTCAGGTATGTGCAGCTGCAGATTCCTGCACGCCCCGAGGGTGCCGTCCTGGGCCCCTTACGGCCTCCGTGCACGGGCACAGGAGCCGCGATCTAAGGAACAAGCCTGATGTGGCGCCCCCTCCTCAGTTCCTAGCGTCGAAGACCTAGACCAACCGAACGCAAGAGAGCCAGGGAGCTACACCATGTGGTCAGACGTCAGGATCAGCCAGGCCCAGTCCGACGAGCACTTCGCCGATCTGCTTGCCGCCATCGGTGGCGGGAGCCCGCAGCGCGCCGAGCGGTGGGTCGCCCGTCGCGACGCCCGACGCGAGGCGCGCCGGCGCGCCCGTCTCTACGTCGGGTGGCGACGGCTCGTACACGCCTGAGCCCGGTGGCCGGACAGCGGCCGACGACCTCGCTGTCCAGTCACCGCCGCTGGCGCGGCCGGACCCCCCGGCCGCGCCACCCATGTGGCGGCCGGACCTGTGCCCCCGCCATTACGCCACGAATCCCCCTCGTTGACCGCCGCCGAAGACTACGGTGGGACTGTGCGCGGTGACCGTGTGGAGGTCGTCATCGATGCGGGCGGCGAGGTCCGCACCTACGAGGTCGTCGCCACACGCGCCGGCCGACGCGTCGAGATCAACACGGGGCGTGGGATCGTCGAGGTCACCGAGGTGACCCGCGGCGGTACCCCGGTTCGGACCGCGCGGTTCATGGCCAGTCGGATCCTCGCTCTCGTCGAGCATCCGGCGGCCACGCCCAACATCGCCGAGCAGGTGATCCCGGCAGGCCCCGGCTCCTCAGGCTGAGGGGGCGTGCGGCAGGTGAGTGATCGAGAGACTGCGGTGCGGTGTCGTCTCTGGCCTCGCCCCGGGCAGACTGTGTGCCCATGAGCTCTCGGTCACAGTCGCCCTTGGACATCAACCTCGACGGGCTCGCGGACCTGCCGCTGCATCGGCGGGAGATCTTCGAGGCCCGGCTCGAGAGGTGGCTCCCCGACCTTCGCGAAGCGGTCGAGCGGTTGTACGACGACCCGGAGACCGTCGTACGCCGTCTGCTGTCCCTGGCGGTCGCTGCCTGTGCCGCACGCGAGGACGAGCTGCACCGGCTGGACCTGCGCAGATCGCTCGAACCCGACTGGTTCCAGCGGCCCGACATCGTCGGGTACGCCGCCTACGCCGACCGGCTCGCGGGCACGCTGGCCGGAGTAGCCGAGCGGACCGACTACCTGAAGGAGCTGGGCGTCGGCTACCTCCACCTGATGCCGCTGCTCCAGCCACGACCGAACCCGAACGACGGCGGTTACGCGGTCCAGGACTACCGCAGCGTGCGTCCTGACCTGGGGACGATGGAGGACCTGCGCAAGCTCACCCGGAGGCTCCGTGAGGAGGGCATCAGCCTGTGCCTGGACCTCGTCCTCAACCACGTTGCGCGCGAGCACGAGTGGGCTAGGCGCGCGCGAGCAGGTGAGCCGCGGTACCGCGACTACTTCCTGGTCTTCCCCGACCTGGAGATGCCCGACGCCTACGAGCGGACTCTCCCGGAGGTCTTTCCCCACTTCGCCCCCGGCAACTTCACGTGGGACGACGAGCTCGAGGGCTGGGTCTGGACGACGTTCAACGACTACCAGTGGGATGTGAACTGGGCGAACCCCGACGTCCTGTGCGAGTACGCCGACATCATCCTCGACCTCGCCAACCACGGCGTGGAGGTGCTCCGGCTCGACGCGATCGCGTTCATCTGGAAGCGGCTGGGCACCAACTGCCAGAACCAGCCGGAGGTCCACGACCTCACGCAGGCGCTACACGCCCTCACCCGCATCGCCTGCCCCGCGATGGTCTTCAAGGCCGAGGCGATCGTCGGCCCGCAGGACCTCCTCGCCTACCTGGGAGAGGGCAGGCACTACGGCAAGGTCAGCGACCTCGCCTACCACAACAGCCTGATGGTGCAGATCTGGTCGATGCTCGCGTCGCAGGACGCCGTCCTCGGGTCCCGGGCACTGCAGCAGCTACCCCCACCGCCGTCGACGACCGCGTGGATCACCTACGCCCGCTGCCATGACGACATCGGATGGGCGGTGTCCGACGAGGACGCCGCCGCGGTCGGCCTCGACGGGTCAGCCCACCGTCGGTTCCTCTCAGACTTCTACTCCGGGGAGTTCCCGGGCTCTTGGGCACGCGGGCTGGCCTTCCAGGAGAACGAGGCGAACGGCGACCGTCGAATCTCCGGCTCGCTGGCATCCTTGGCCGGGCTCGAGGTCGGTGACCCGTACGCCGTACGACGGATCCTGCTCGCCCACACGATCATGTTCGGCTTCGGCGGTCTCCCGGTGATCTGGATGGGAGACGAGCTCGGCCTGCTCAACGACCCCGAGTGGGACAGCATCCCGGAACACGCCGAGGACAACCGGTGGGCCCACCGGCCACGCATGCCCTGGCCGATCCCGGCCGACACGCACCGGATCCAGCGTGGCGTTCACGCCCTGGTGCGGGCACGTGCGACGCTCCCCCACCTGCATGCGTCGGTGTCCGCCGAGGTGCTCGACCCTCGGGACCCCTCGGTCTTCCTCGTCGCGCGACGTCACCCGCTCGGCCCGATGCTCGGCGCCTACAACATGAAGGCGGAGCCGCGTCACATGCCGCTCGAGGTCCTGCACAGCGTCGGCCTCGATCCGACTCGCGTCGTCGACCACCTGACCGGCTCAGCGCCCGACATCCGCGATGACGCGGTCCAGCTCCCGCCGTACGCCGCGGTTTGGCTGGTCGAGCGGTCCTGAGCGCGCTCCCTAGCCGCTGCCCCGACCGCGCGACGCACTCTCCTCGGGTGATGTGTCCAACTGTCAGCCTGGACCGTTTCGCCCCACTCACCCCGCTTGTCCCTGCCGCGCGGCCCGGACGATCAGGTCTGTCTCCGCCCGAAGGCCCTCGACCAGCACGTCGAGGTCAGGGAAGTGGTCGGGGTCGACGATGGCCGCGATGGTGACCGCGCCGGCGTAGGAGAGCACCTCGAAGTACACCGTCGCGTTACCGCCCTCGGCCACCCCCACCGGGACGGCTGAGCGGATCGTCGAGCCGCCGAACGCGAGAGGCTCGTCGGGGCCTCGCAGATGACTCACCAGCGTGTGGAACCGGCGCTGGTGGTTCATGTACCAGCGGTAGCACCCGAGCGCCGCCAGACGCCGGAAGAGCCAGCCGAGCACGGCGATCGGAGGCGGCCCGGTCGCTGCTGCCTTGCGCGCGCGCACCTCAGTCGCGACCTGTACCAGACGCAGTCCGACGTCACCCGTTACCGGCACCGGCACGATGATCGGGCTCACCATGTTGCCCAGGGCGGGTCCACTCGCGGCGCGACGCGCCGATACCGGCACGGTGAGCACCAGGGAGTCGACCTCCTCCCCTCTGCGCAGCAGCACGCGGTGAAGCGCGCCTGCTACCGCCACCAGGACCGCGTCGTTCACGGTCGCGCCCTGCCGATGGGCTGCCTCCCTGAGCAGTGCGTGGTCGACCTTCACCACCGCCAGCCGACGACTTGGCCCCGTCCGCCGTATCAGCGAGCAGTCCGCGGCCCTAGGCGGGTGGAACCCGCCGCCGGATGCCATCGAGCTCCACACCAGCCGCCAGTACCCGGCAGCGCCGCGCAACCCTCGCATCCTACGGCGCAACGCGTCCCGGACCAGCTCGCCGGAAGCGGGTCGCGGTCTGGGGAAGGGTGTACTCGCCCCGCCGGCTCCTGGGTCGACGAGGCCGGCCAGGACGGCGAGCCCACCGATACCGTCCGAGAGCACGTGGTGCAGCACCAGCACGAGGGCTGCCCCGCCGTCCGCGAGACCGGTCACGTACGCCGCGTTCCACAGGGGTGCATCGCGCGGCAGCGGGGTCATGACCACGGAAAGGGCTGTGTCCAGGAGTGCTTGCTCGTCGCCAGGGGCACGGCATGCCACTGCTCGCACGTGGTTGCGGATGTCGAAGTGGTCGTCGTCGACCCAGATCGGACCTCCGAGACCCAAGGGCACCCGGACCAGCCGTTGGCGCAGCCGGGGCACACCCGGAGCGCGTTCGTCCAGCAGGCGTCGTACGCGCCTCAGGTCGAGACCCTCTGCGCCATCGAGCATCAGGACCGCGCCGAACTGCTCGGGCACCTGGCCGGTGTCCATGGCAAGGAAAGCAAGGTCCGCCGGGCTCGCGCGGTCGATCACAGGTGCGTCCGACTCCGCCCTCGCCGGTTGCGATGCGCCGCGGGTCGCTTGCGTCATGACGACAGGGAACGGCCGTCTTGCCTGGACCGGCCAGAGGCCAAGGTCCCGCCGCGGTCACCCCCGCCCGACAACGCCGCGGCCCGGTCCCCTGTCAGGCGACCAGGGGCACCCCGCTGCGCTTCGTTCGACGGTGGCGCTGCGCGTCCTCCCAGGCCAGCGCCAGCCGCTCCGCCGCGACCTCGAGCTCCTCGGCGGAGCGGCTGTACGGCAGTCGCACGAAGCGCTCGTGGCTCCCGTCGCTGGTGAAGCTGGGCCCGGGAGCGAGAAGGACCCCCTGCCGTTCCGCCGACGAAGCGAGTGCGGTGGAGAGCGGTTCGGGGAGCTCGCACCACAGCGCCAACCCGCCTCGGGGCAACACGTAGCGCCAGTCCGGCAGCAACCTCGCGAGCGCGTCGGTCAGCGCCTGTCTGGATGCGCGCAGCTGATCCTGGTGGTGCCGGAGGACCTCTGTACGCATGCTCATCAGGTGCGTCAGCGCGAGCTGCTCGACGAGTGGGGCGCCCAGGTCGAGGGCGAGCCTCGCCGAGATCAGGTCCCCGGCGCGCGGGTGCGGGGCGCGGATCCAGCCGACGCGCAGACCGCCCCAGAACGCCTTGCTGGCGCTGCCGATCGTGATGCAGTCCCTGATGTGAGCGGCCATCGGCGCCGGCATCGTGACCTCGTCGAGCGCCATCTCGACGAGCGTCTCGTCCACCACGGTGACCACGTCGGAGGCAGTGAGGGCTTCTCCGATCTCCGCTCGTTGCTCGTCGGACATGAGCGACCCGGTGGGGTTGTGGAAGTCGGGCACGACGAATGCGGCCGTCGGCGCGACCTGTCGGATCGTGGCCCGGACGGCGTCGGTGTCCCAACCCGCCTCCGGGTCCACCGTCGTGGTGACCAGCCGGGCGCCTGTCCGCAGCAGGCTGGCCAGCGTGTTCGGGTAGCCCGGGGTCTCCACCATCACCCGGTCCCCCACCGAGATCAAGCCGCGGGCGACCACTGCGGTGGCGGACAGCGCGCCGTTCGTGACCAGGATCTGCTCCGGGGAGGTGGGTAGGCCCCGTTCCGTGTAGCGCGCCGCGATCCGCTCCTTCAGCGCAGGCAGGCCGGACGGGAAGTACCCGGTCCCGCCCAGGAACGCCGGCAGCTCGTCCACGGCCGCCTCGAAAGCAGCTGCGACCCCTGGCGGAGAGACGGGCGCGGCGCAGGTCAGGTCGAGCGTGTCCGCGTTCCCCGAGTCGGGCCCGGGCGAGAGCACGGAGTCGGTACGACCACCCGCGACCTGCGGGACCGACGCCACGCTGCCGGACCCCTGGCGAGACCGCAGGTAGCCACGCTCCCGAAGCTGGTCGTAGGCCCGGGTAACCGTGGTTCGACTGACACCGAGGGCCGTGGTGAGCTCGCGCTCGCTCGGCAGGCGGGTTCCCGCGGGGATCCTGCCGTCAGAGATGAGCAGGCGCAGCCCGTCCGCCAGGGCGGCGTACACCGGTGAGCGTTCCCACGAAGTGCCGAGCAGCTTCTGCACACGAACGGCGGTGATCGAGCGAGCCATGCAGACCACTGTCCCAGAATTGGCTATCTGAGAACAGACCATTTTCCGTCACGGTTGTACGCATGACGATCACGACCCAGACCACTCCTCGCCCAGCCGCTCAACTCGCCAACCTCAGCCCCGCAGAGCAGCTCCGCGCCGGCCGACTCGGCCGACGGCTCCCCCAGCTCATGGCCGGCTTGGTGCTCTACGGGGTCTCGATGGCCATGATGCTGCGCAGTGGCCTGGGGCTCGACCCGTGGGACGTACTGCACTACGGCGTGGCGAAATGGCTGCCCCTGACCTTCGGCGGAGTCGTCATCGCCACCGGCGTGGCCGTCCTCCTGCTGTGGATCCCGCTGCGTCAGATGCCCGGGCTGGGCACCGTCGCCAATGCCGTAGTCATCGGCCTCGCCACCGACGCGGCGCTCGCGCTGCTCGTGACGTCGGAGGGCATGGCCGCTCGAACGGCGATGCTCGCGGGCGGCATCGTGCTGAACGGACTCGCCACGGCCCTCTACATCGGAGCCCAGCTCGGGCCGGGCCCACGCGACGGGCTGATGACGGGCCTCGTACGTCGGACGGGCTGGTCGGTGCGAGTCGTCCGCACCTCCATCGAGCTCAGCGTCGTGGTCACAGGCTGGCTGCTCGGCGGCGTCGTGGGCATCGGCACGATCGCGTACGCGCTCGCGATCGGTCCGCTCGTCCAGATGATGTTGCCTCGCCTCGTGGTGGAGCTTCCCGACCCGGACCGTGTTTCCTGACTCGTCCGGGCGGGCCGGGGCATCTAGGTCCGCCTGTTGAAACGGACCTTGCCGTCGGGAAGGCGGTGCATGTCGTAGCGGGAGTCGTGAGCGAGGTGATGGTGGTGCGGACACAGCAGCCGCCCGCCTTCGACGCTGGTCCCGCCGCCCTCCAGCCAGGGCACCTCGTGATGAGCCTCGCACCAGGCCGGCGGCCGATCACAGCCCACCGCGGTGCAGCCCCCGTCACGGATGCCCATCGCGATTCGCTGCGGCCCGTTGTGCAGCCGGGCGGTGCGGCCCAGGTCCAGCGGGGTGGACCGGGCGCCGAGGACCGCGGGCACCAGGCCGGCGTTACAGGCCATCCGCCGGGCCTCCGAGGGAGAGATTCTGCCCCCGGTGTCCAGGGTCGCGGCGCCCAGCCCCTGGCGGAGCCGCTCGAGCTCCATCGTGATCACGACCGTCGCGGCCGTCCCGCCGGCCTGCGGCAGCGCGTCGGTCGGCAGGTGCTCGATCAGGTCTGCGAACGCCTGACCGAGGAGCACTGGGTAGGGAAGCTTCTTGCCCTCGGCGTCGAACCAGGCGCCGGGGTCCTGGCGGCGGGGGGCGGCGAACGCCTGCACCGCCTTGCCCAGCATCTGCGCCTGCAGGGTGGGCAGCTTGAACCAGCCGCTGCTGGTGCCGTCGCCGTTGTCGCGCATCGCGAACCGTGTCCGCTCCCGTGCCCGCTGCTCCTCCCGCTCCAGCGCCTCGGCCTCCCGCCGGTCCGCCTCGTCGGGGGCAAGCACCTCGAACAACCGTCGCGCCAGGACCCGCAGGGCCTTTGCGTCGTGCTCGGCGGCCAGCATGACCAGGTGCTCCTGCGCGGTGACCCGCTGCTCCTCGCCCACCTCACCGGCCGGCAGGTCCTCGACCGCCCGGATGATCACCCACACCTGGTCCTCGGTCAGCCGACCCGCCGCGAACGCGGCCCGGGTCACCGCGAACCGCTGCTCGTCCAGCGCCCGCGCACCCCGCAGGTCCCCGTTCGTCTTCGAGCGGTTCTCCCGCGTCGCCCGTGCCAACCACGCCGCGGTGCTGGTCGAGCCGTCCTTCGCGCCGATCTCGTTGCGGTCCGCCGCGGCCAGCACCCGCCACCGCAGCTCGGCCACCCGTGCGGCCAGCTGCACCAGCTCCACCAGCGTCTCGGCCTGTTCCCGCGGCGTCATCGCCCA
>DASSMS010000097.1:0-19018 GCA_035688575.1 Nocardioidaceae bacterium | reverse complement strand
ACATGTTGGTGCCCTTGAGGAACGGCTCCATCAGGCGGTCGGAGGCGATCATCGCGCCGAGGGGGGAGTACCCGGAGGTGATCCCCTTCGCGACCGTGATCATGTCGGGCTCGTACCCGTAGCGGACGGCGCCGAAGGGGTGCCCGAGCCGGCCGAAGGCGCAGATGACCTCGTCGCTGACGAGCAGCACGTCGTACTCGTCGCAGATCTCGCGGACCCGCTGGAAGTAGCCGGGCGGCGGCGGGAAGCAGCCGCCGGCGTTCTGGACCGGCTCAAGGAAGACCGCTGCCACCGTCTCGGGTCCCTCGGCCTCGATGGCGATGGCGATCTGGTCGGCTGCCCAGCGGCCGAACTCCTCGAGGTCGTCGCCGTACTCGGGAGCACGGTAGAAGTTGGTGTTGGGTACTCGGAAGGTCGAGGGCACCAACGGCTCGAAGACCGCCTTGAGCGCGGGCAGGCCGGTGATGGACAGCGCTCCCTGGGTGGTGCCGTGGTAGGCGATGGCCCGGCTGATCACCTTGTGCTTCATCGGCTTGCCGGTGAGCTTGAAGTAGTTCTTGGCCAGCTTCCACGCGGTCTCCACCGCTTCACCACCACCGGTGGTGAAGAAGACGCGGTTCAGGTCGCCGGGCGCCAGGGCGGCCACACGCTCGGCGAGCTCGATGGCCGTGGGGTGCGCGTAGGACCACAGTGGGAAGTAGGCGAGGTCGGAGGCCTGCTTCGCGGCCGCCTGCGCCAGCTCGGTACGCCCGTGGCCGAGCTGGTTCACGAACAGGCCCGCGAGCGCGTCGAGGTACTTGCGGCCCTGGGCGTCCCAGATGTAGGGACCCTCGCCCTTCACGATCACGGGAACGTCGGCGTTCGCGTAGCTCGAGTGCCGGGTGAAGTGCATCCAGAGGTGGTCGCGGGCGGACTGCTGCATGGCGGCGTAGTTGGGCTGGTCCATCGCGTCGAATGACATGTGATGCTTCCCTTAGTGCGTGCGGCTAGACGTCCTCCATCTTGCTAGTAAAGGCCACCGTGCGCAAGTGATTCCGTTGTTGTGGCGATATGCCAATAGTCATGTCGTGGCTCTAGTCTGGCTAGCGCCACGGATTCCGAAGTTTGAGGGGTGCTGATGAGGGCAGGGTCTGCAGCGGTCTTCCGCAACGGGGCCGTCTTCGACGGTCGGCGGCACCGGCCCGGTCACGGCGCCGTGGTGGCCGACGGACGGGTCGCGCAGGTGGGACCCGATGCCGAGCTGGACCCACCCGCGGGGGCCGAGTCGGTCGACCTCGCCGGAGGTCTGCTGCTGCCCGGCTTCCAGGACGCGCACGTGCACCCGGTCCAGGGAGGTCTCGAGCGGCTCCGCTGTGACCTGTCGGAGCTCGACACGCGTGAGGGCTACCTCGCCGCGGTCCGGGCCTATGCCGACGCGAACCCCGACCGGCTCTGGATCGGCGGCGGTGGCTGGTCGATGGCGGTCTTCGGACCCACCGGGCCGACCGCGACCGAGCTGGACACGGCGGTGCCCGACCGCCCGGTCTTCCTGCCCAACCGCGACCACCACGGGGCCTGGGTCAACTCTCGCGCGCTCGAGCTCGCCGGCATCGACCGACGCACTCCCGACCCGGTCGACGGGCGGATCCAGCGTGACGCGCAGGGCGACCCGACCGGCACATTGCACGAGGGGGCCATGACGCTCGTCGAGCGGCTGATCACCGACACGACCGACGAGGAGTACTACGAGGCCTTGCTCAGCGCCCAGGCATATCTCCACTCGATGGGCATCACGGCCTGGCAGGACGCGATCCTCGGCGGCTACGCGGCGCTCGACGACCCGTCTTCGGTCTACGTCAGGGCGGCCGAGGCCGGGACCCTCACGGCGCGAGTGCGCGGTGCCCTCTGGTGGGAGCGCGAGCACGGGATCGAGCAGGTGGACGGGCTCGTCGAGCGGCGGAAGGTGCTCCAGCGGGAGCGCTTCGTGCCGGGTGCGGTGAAGGTGATGCAGGACGGTGTCGCGGAGAACTACACGGCAGGGATGTCCGCGCCGTACCTCGACGGGTGTGGCTGCGGGACCGACAACCGCGGCCTGTCGTTCGTCGAGCCGGGGCTGCTCCGGGAGGCCGTCGTACGCCTCGACGCCGAGGGTTTCCAGGTGCACTTCCACACGATCGGCGACCGGGCCGTGCGGGAGGCCCTCGACGCGGTCGAGCAGGCACGTACGACGAACGGCGCCAACGACCTGCGCCACCACCTCGCGCACATCCAGGTGGTCCACCCGGACGACCGCCCTCGCTTCGCGGCGCTCGGAGCGACCGCGAACATGCAGCCGCTGTGGGCCGCCTACGACGACCAGATGGTGGAGCTGACCCTCCCTTTCCTCGCGCCGGAACGGGGCGCATGGCAGTACCCCTTCGGCGACCTGCTCCGGGCGGGCGCGCCCCTCGCCGCGGGGAGCGACTGGCCGGTGAGCTCCCCGGACCCCGTGGCGGGGATCCACGTGGCGGTCACCCGGACGGTCCACGGCGAGAGGGGGCGGGCCGGGAGCGAGCCGTTCCTCCCGGAGCAGGCGCTCCCGATCGAGCAGGCGTTCGCTGCCTACACCTCCGGGTCCGCTCGCGTGAACCACCTCGACGAGACCGGCACACTGGCGCGGGGGATGCTGGCCGACCTCGCGTTCCTGGACCGGGACCCGTTCCTCGGCGAGCCGGGGGAGATCGGGGCGGCGAAGGTCGTCGCGACGTACGTCGACGGGGTGCGCGTGTTCGGCTGACCTACCGTTTCCGGGGGTGGACGTGGCTATCGTCGCGACATGGACATCTCGGACACTCGCAGGAGCGGCTCGCGGGGCAGGTCCGCCCGGCCGGTCGCGAAGGCAGCGGACCTCGTGCTCGAGGGCGGCGGGGTCAAAGGCATCGCGCTCGCCGGAGCCGTCGTCACGCTCTCAGAGGCGGGCTACCGCTTCCCGCGCGTCGCCGGCACATCGGCCGGGGCGATCGTCGGTGCGGTGCTCGCCGCGCTCCAGCGGAGCGGGGAGCCGTTGACCGGGCTCACCGAGATCGCCCGCACGCTCGACTACCGCCGCTTCCGCGACCGAGGCCTCCCGGGGAGCCTGCTCGGGCCGTTGGGCTTCCTCACCGACGGGCTCTCCCTCCTCGTGGAGGGTGGCGCCTACGAGGGCGACTACCTCGCCGACTGGCTGGCCGGAGTGCTCGGTGACCTCGGTGTGAAGACCTTCGGCGACCTCCACACCGACGACCCCGCCGACGACGGAGCGATCCACCATCGGTACTCCCTCGTCGTGATGGCCAGCGACCTCTCACGCAAGCGGCTGGTGCAGCTGCCGTGGGACTACGCCGAGTACGGCCTCGACCCCGACGAGCAGCAGGTGGTCGACGCGGTGCGGGCCTCGGCCTCCATCCCGTACTTCTTCGAGCCGGTCCTGCTCGAGGGAAGCCGCGGCACCTCGACGCTCGTCGACGGAGGTCTGCTGTCGAACTACCCGATCAGCAGCTTCGACCGGATCGACGAGCTTCCGCCTCGATGGCCGACCATCGGGGTGCGCCTCGACGCCCTGGGCATCGGCGGCGGCTCGCGAGGCGCCCCGCCTGCTCCGGTGCGAGGGCCTGTGCGGATGGGCATCGCGCTCGTCCAGACGGCGATCGAGGCGTGTCAGGCCGAGCACGTCCTCGACCCCTGCAATGTCGCCAGGTCGGTCTACGTCGACACGACGGACTTCAGCGCGATCGACTTCGACCTCACCGAGGCCCAGCAGGATGCGCTGCTCAGTGCCGGCGCCGGTGCGGCGGAGGCGTTCCTCGAGACCTGGGACTTCGAGTCCTGGGTGGACACCTGCCGCTGAGGTGATCCATCGGGAACCGGGTCGAACTCCTCCGTCGAGGCGGCCCGTCACAGAAGATTCCGCGGCCCGAGGCCCGTTTGCTATACCGAATCCGTAGTGAGGTGACTACGCTCATCCCGTCGGGCGGGAGCGTCCGACGTACCTGATCTCGACGTGTCCGAACGACGGCGACCCACTTGGTCGTCGGCCGGGCGCGACAGACGAAAGGCACACAGGGATGGCTGAGACCGCGAAGCAGTTCCGCAACATCATCGGGGGAAAGGCGGTCGACTCCGCCTCCGGCGAGACCTACGACATCGTCAACCCCGCCACCGGCGAGAAGTACGCGACGGCACCGGCCTCGGGCGCCGAGGACGTGGACCGCGCCATGAAGGCGGCCGAGGAAGCGTTCGAGACCTGGGGCGAGACGACACCGGGCGAACGGCAGCTGGCGCTGCTCAAGATCGCCGACGCTCTCGAGTCCCGCGCCGACGAGTTCGTCCAGGCGGAGTGCGAGAACACCGGCAAGCCGATCCAGCTCACCGCGGAGGAGGAGCTGCCGCCGTCGGTTGACGAGCTCCGGTTCTTCGCGGGCGCCGCCCGGGTACTCGAGGGCCGATCGGCCGGGGAGTACATGAAGGGGTACACCTCGATGGTCCGGCGGGAGCCGATCGGCGTGATCGGACAGGTGACGCCGTGGAACTACCCGCTGATGATGATGATCTGGAAGATCGCACCGGCCCTGGCCGCCGGCAACACCGTGGTCCTCAAGCCGTCCGACACGACCCCGGCGACCACCACGATGTTCGCCGAGATGGCGCAGGAGTTCCTCCCGCCCGGCGTCTTCAACGTCATCTGCGGCGACCGCGACACCGGGCGCGCGATCGTCGACCACCCGACGCCGGAGATGGTGGCGATCACCGGTTCGGTCCGTGCCGGGAGCGAGGTCGCCCAGTCGGCGGGGACCAAGCTCAAGCGCACCCACCTCGAGCTGGGCGGCAAGGCTCCGGTGGTCATCTTCGACGACGCCGACCTCGACGCGGCCGCCGAGGCGATCGCGACGGCGGGCTACTTCAACGGTGGCCAGGACTGCACCGCGGCCACGCGCGTCCTTGCCGCTCCCGGGGTCCACGACGACTTCGTCGCCGCGCTGACCGAGCAGGCGAAGAACACCAAGACCGGGATGCCCGACGACCCCGACATCCTCTACGGCGCGCTGAACAACCAGAACCAGCTCGCCCGGGTCAGCGGCATGGTCGAGCGCCTGCCCGGCCACGCGCACGTCGAGATCGGCGGCTCGCGCCAGGGCGACACGGGCTTCTTCTACTCCCCGACGGTGGTCTCCGGGCTGAAGCAGGACGACGAGGCGATCCAGGAGGAGATCTTCGGCCCCGTCATCACGGTCCAGAGGTTCACCGACGAGAAGGAGGCCCTGCGCTGGGCCAACGGCGTGAAGTACGGCCTGTCCTCCTCGGTGTGGACCAAGGACCACGGCCGTGCGATGCGGATGGCCAAGGGGCTCGACTTCGGCGTGGTGTGGATCAACACGCACATCCCGTTCATCTCCGAGATGCCGCACGGCGGCTTCAAGTACTCCGGCCACGGCAAGGACCTCTCGTCCTACAGCCTCGAGGACTACACGCGCATCAAGCACGTGATGTCCTACATCGGGGAGTAGGGGCGTGCGGATCCTCCTGATCGGCGCCGGGGGCGTCGGTGCGGCGTTCACCGCCATCGCACAGCGGCGCGACTTCTACGAGTCGATCGTGGTGGCCGACTACGACCTCGTCCGTGCGGAGAAGGCCGCCGCCGCCGACGACAGGTTCGTCGCGGCCCGGGTCGACGCGTCGGACGCTGACGCGGTCGCCCGGCTCGCCCGCGAGCACGGCGCAACGCACGTGATGAACGCGGTCGACCCGCGCTTCGTCATGCCGATCTTCGACGGTGCGCTCGCGGCGGGTGCGGACTACCTCGACATGGCGATGAGCCTGTCCCGGCCGCACCCGGAGTCGCCGTACTCCGAGACCGGGGTGAAGCTCGGCGACGAGCAGTTCGCCAGGGCGGGGGAGTGGGAAGCGGCCGGGCGTCTGGCCCTGTGCGGCATCGGGGTCGAGCCGGGACTGTCGGACGTGTTCGCCAGGTACGCCGCGGACCACCTCTTCTCCGAGATCGACGAGCTGGGCACCCGCGACGGGGCGAACCTGGCCGTCGAGGGCTACGGCTTCGCGCCGTCCTTCTCGATCTGGACCACGATCGAGGAGTGCCTGAACCCGCCGGTGGTGTGGGAGAAGGACCGCGGGTGGTTCACGACCGAGCCGTTCAGCGAGCCGGAGGTCTTCGACTTCCCGGAAGGGATCGGCCCGGTGGAGTGCGTCAACGTCGAGCACGAAGAGGTGCTCCTGATGCCACGCTGGGTCGACGCGCGGCGGGTGACCTTCAAGTACGGCCTCGGCAACGAGTTCATCGAGGTGCTCAAGACCCTGCACAAGCTCGGGCTCGACCGCACCGAGAAGGTCCGGGTCGGCGGGGTCGAGGTCTCGCCGCGCGACGTGGTCGCCGCGTGCCTGCCCGAGCCCGCGACGCTGGGCGACCGCATGCACGGCAAGACCTGTGCGGGCCTCTACGTCACGGGCAGGGGCAAGGACGGCAGCCCGCGGTCGACGTACCTCTACCACGTGGTCGACAACGCCTGGTCCATGAGCGAGTACGGACACCAGTGCGTCGTGTGGCAGACCGCGGTGAACCCGGTCGTGGCCCTGGAGCTGCTGGGCTCCGGCAAGTGGAGCGGCAGTGGTGTGCTCGGTCCCGAGGCGTTCGACGCAGTTCCGTTCCTCGACCTGCTGACGGAGTACGGCTCGCCCTGGGGGCAGCGCGACGACTGAAGCGGACTTCGCTCAGAAGCCGGGGGCGACCCACCAGCCCATGTCCACCGGCTTCTCGGCGGGGTCGGACCGGTCGAAGCACTGCCAGTGGGACGGCGTCCCGCTAACCCACTCCAGGCGGTAGCTGCGGTAGTTGCCACCGGCGAGGTCGTTGCACTCGGCGGCGGCGGCGCCGTGCAGAGCGGGCGTTACCGGAGGGCCGTAGAGGAAGAACGCGGCACCGCCGAGGAGCCCGAGGGTGAGGCCGGCAGTGCGCATCCTTGCGAGCGACCGGCCGGAAGCTCCTGTCACAGAAACGCCCATGTCCCGCCTCCAATCCCGGTCGGGCACGTATGGTGTTCGCCCCCCTGTGGCAAATGTAGCGGTCCGGGCGCCTGCCGGTCCCGCCTTTGCCGATGCTCATCGGGGGACGCCTGCGGGCACCTTCCGGCACGTTTGCCGACGGCTCAGGCGGTCGCGTCGAAGGCCTCGCCGACCACGTCGAAGGCCTCGTCGAGCAGGTGGTCCGGCATGGCGAGTGGCGGGAGGAAACGCAGCACGTTGCCGTAGGTCCCGGCGGTGAGGGTCACCACGCCCCGTGCGTGGCAGTACGCCGCGACCGAGCCGACGCGGACGGGATCAGGGGTTCGCCCGTCCGCGCCGACGATCTCGACCGCCATCATGGCCCCCCGGCCCCTGACGTCGGCTGCTCCTGGGTGGCGCCCCGCGATGGCCTGGAGCCGCTCCCGCATGCGGGCGCCGATCTCTCGTGCGCGCGTGACGAGGTCGTGCTTGCGCATCGCCTCGATGGCGCCCACGGCCGCGGCGCAGGCGACCGGGTTGCCGCCGTAGGTCCCGCCCAGGCCACCGACGTGGACGGCGTCCATGATCTCCGCGCGCCCCGTGACCGCAGCCAGCGGCAATCCGCCGGCCATGCCCTTTGCGGTGGTGATCAGGTCCGGCACGACGCCCTCGTGGTCACAGGCGAACCAGTCGCCGGTGCGGCAGAAGCCGGTCTGGATCTCGTCGGCAACGAGGACGATCCCGTGCTCCTGCGTCCACTCGCGCAGCCGGGGCAGGAAGCCGTCGGCCGGCACGACGAAGCCCCCCTCGCCGAGGATCGGCTCGATCACGAGGCAGGCCAGGTTCCCCGCTCCGACCTGCTTGTCGAGCACGTCGATCGCCCGGTCGGCCGCCTCCACCCCGCTGATCTCGGTCGGCTCGCGGAAGGGGTAGGAGACCGGGGCACGGTAGATCTCGTTCGCGAACGGCCCGAAACCCTGCTTGTACGGCATGTTCTTCGCCGTCATGGCCATCGTCAGGTTGGTCCGGCCGTGGTAGGCGTGGTCGAAGACCCCCACCGCGATGCGCCCGGTGTGAGAGCGGGCGATCTTGACTGCGTTCTCGACGGCCTCCGCGCCGGAGTTGAACAGCGCCGACTTCTTCGCGTGGTCTCCGGGTGTGAGCTCGGCGAGCAGCTCGCAGACGTCCACGTAGCCGTCGTAGGGGGTCACCATGAAGCAGGTGTGGGTGAAGGCCGCCGCCTGTTCTGCCACGCGTCGGGCAACCTCGGGAGCCGCGTTGCCCACGCTCGTGACGGCGATGCCCGAACCCAGGTCGATGAGCGAGTTGCCGTCCGCGTCGACGAGGACGCCGCCACCGGCCGCCTCGACGAAGACCGGAAGCATGGTGCCTACGCCAGCGGCGACGTGCTGCTGACGCCGGGCCAGCTTCGCGCGGGAGACGGGCCCCGGGACCTCGGTGACCAGCCGACGCTCCTGAGGGAGCCCGGGGCCGCCGGGGTGGGGCGACGTAGCAGCGTCGTACATGACAGACAGGTTAGGCTGCCGAATCAAGTTTTGGCTACGGATTAGCCCGTGATGACTTGTGTCAACCCCTGAAACAGTGGCGATAGGGCCGTGTGAGAAATGATTCCGTTGTTGATCGCGGGCCAGTGGGAGAACGGTCCCACGCCGCTTGAAGTACTCGCCCCGCACGACGGGAAGGTGGTCGGCAGGACGTCCTACGCCTCGGCCGAAGACCCCGCTCTCGGCTCTGCTGCTCGTGGAGACCATGTACGAGGCGATGGTAGAGCGCGGTCTTCCTCCGGGGATGCTGAGCGTGGTGAACGTCGAGAACGAGCGCGCCTCCAGGACACCCGGCTACCCGTGGTCTCCTTCACCGGCTCTGGTCCGGTCGGCCACGCCATCGCCGCCGCGGTGCCCCACAAGCACGTGGTGCTCGAGCTCGGGGGCAACGCGGCGGTCGTCGTCTGTCCCGACTACGACCGCCCGGGCGACCTCGAGCACGCGGCGCAGCGGATCGCGGCCTTCGCCACCTACCAGGCCGGCCAGTCGTGCGTCAGCGTCCCGCGCGTCTAAGCCGTCGAGAGCGTGTACGACGGCCTGCGGGATGCCCTGGAGAAGGCGGTGGCAGGCGTGCGCACCGGAGACCCGGGCGACTCCGCCACCCACGTCGGGCCGATGATCGACGAGGCGGCCGCACGTCGCGTCGAGGAGTGGGTCGGCGAGGCCGAGGCGGCCGGGGCGACCGTCGTCGTCGGAGGCGCCCGGGAGGGGACGACGTAGCCCCCGACCCTCCACGGAGGCGTGCCGGAGGACGCGAAGGTGATGCGCGAGGAGGTCTTCGGCCCTGTGCTCGCACTCGAGCGGGTGGCGAGCACTACCGGGCCGACCAGATGCCCTACGGCGGCACGAAGGAGTCGGGGGTGGGGCGTGAGGGTGTGCGCTACACGATGGCCGACACGATGGCCGACCTGACCTACGAGCGCGTGATGGTGCTGACGGCCTCGACCTCTGACCGCGCCACCGATCGCCGGCCGATCGGCGGTGGGGCCCGGCCTCTGAGCGTGCCACCGGTGGCCGGGCCCGACCTGCGACCGGACCCGGGGGTGGCCGATGGAAGGATGCTCCACATGAGCTCGTGCCGTGACGTCGTCATCCTCGGATCCACCGGCTCCATCGGGACCCAGGCCCTCGACGTCGTGCGGGCAAACCCCCACTCGTTCCGGGTCGTCGGGCTCACCGCGGGTGGCTCGAACCCCGACCTGTTCCGGGCCCAGTGCGAGGAGCTAGCCCCTTCGTTCTCCGGTCTCGGCGAGGAGGCCTCGGTCGAGGCGGCCGCGCTGCCCTGCGACGTCGTGCTCAACGGCATCACCGGTGCGGTGGGGCTTCGGCCGACGCTCGCCGCCCTCGACGCGGGCAACACCCTGGCGCTCGCCAACAAGGAGTCGCTGATCATCGGCGGACCGGTCGTGACGTCGAGGGCCGCCCCCGGGCAGATCGTGCCGGTCGACAGCGAGCACAGCGCCCTGGCCCAGTGCCTGCGCGGTGGGCGTGCGGAGGAGGTGCGCCGCCTCGTGCTCACCGCGAGCGGCGGGCCGTTCCGCGGGCGTTCCCGTGCCGAGCTCCACGACGTGACGCCCGAGCAGGCTCTCGCCCACCCGACCTGGTCGATGGGGCCGGTCGTGACGATCAACTCCGCGACGCTGGTCAACAAGGGCCTCGAGGTGATCGAGGCACACCTGCTGTTCGGCATCCCCTTCGACGCGATCGACGTCGTCGTGCACCCGACGTCGGTGGTGCACTCGATGGTGGAGTTCTACGACGGCTCGACCCTGGCGCAGGCCTCTCCGCCGTCGATGATGATCCCGATCGCTCTCGGGATGGCCTGGCCGGACCGGGTCCGCGACGCCGCGCCGGCGGTCGACTGGACGCGACCCGAGACATGGGAGTTCTTCCCGCTCGACGACGAGGCGTTCCCCGCCGTACGTCTGGCTCGCGAAGCGGGCAGCCGGGGCAGCACGGCGCCCGCGGTCTACAACGCCGCGAACGAGATCTGCGTCGAGGCGTTCCTCGCCGAGGAGATGAGGTTCACCGACATCGTGTCGACGATCGAGGAAGTTCTCGGGCAGCACGACGTACCCTCGTCTGGGAAGGACCTCTCTGTCGAGGACGTGCTCGCCGCTGACGCGTGGGCGCGAGCCGCGACCCGCAACGAGCTGGAGCGCCGTCGATGACCGTGGTGATGTACGCCCTGGGCGTCGTGCTGTTCGTCGTCGGCGTCGCTGCCTCGATCGGCCTCCACGAGGTCGGTCACCTGGTGCCCGCGAAGAAGTTCGGCGTCAAGGTCACCCAGTACTTCGTCGGGTTCGGGAGGACCGTCTGGTCGCGGCGCAAGGGTGAGACGGAGTACGGCGTCAAGGCGATCCCGCTCGGCGGCTACGTCAAGCTCGTCGGCATGCTCCCGCCGGGACCCGGCGACGACCCGAGCCGCATCCGCAAGAGCAACACGGGGATGTTCACCCAGATCATCTCCGATGCCCGCGCGGCGGAGTACGAGCTCGTGGAGCCCGGTGACGAGGAGCGGCTCTTCTACCGTCTGCCGTGGTGGAAGAAGGTCATCGTGATGGCCGGCGGGCCGATGGTGAACCTCGTGATCGCCTTCCTGATCTTCAGCGGTGTGTTCATGCTGTACGGCGTCCCGCAGCCGACCACGACGGTCGACACGGTCTCCGCCTGTGTCGTGCCCGGGCCAGAAGGCGACCGGGACTGCACGCCCGCCGACCCGGAGTCCCCGGCCAAGAAGGCCGGCCTCCTGCCCGGTGACGAGATCCTGGCCTTCAACGGCACGGAGGTCACGTCCTGGGACCAGCTCGTCGGGCTGATCCGTGAGAACGAGAACGGCGACGCCACGATCGTCTACGAGCGCGACGGTCGCGAGCACACCACGACGACGAACACCACCGTGTCGACCCGGCCCTCGCTCCAGGACGGCAGGGAGTACGTCGAGGTGGGCTTCCTCGGGGTGACCCAACGACCCGAGCTCGTCAAGCAGGGCCCGGCGTTCGCCGTGGCCGAGATGGGCCGGATGACCTGGACCACCGTCGCCTACCTCGGTGAGCTCCCGGCCAGGGTGCTCGACGTCGGGCAGGCCGCGCTCGGTCTCGAGGAGCGCGACCCGGAGGGGCCGATGAGCGTGGTCGGCGCCGGAAGGGTCGCCGGCGAGGTGAGCTCGGCCCACGAGATCCCGATCATGGACCGCTTCGTCACGTTGCTGATGCTGCTCGGTGGCCTCAACCTCTTCGTCGGCATGTTCAACTTCGTGCCGCTGCTCCCGCTCGACGGCGGTCACATCGCGGGCGCCCTCTACGAAGCGGTGCGTCGTGGGATCGCGCGCGTGCTGCGGCGGCCCGACCCCGGCTACTTCGACGTCGCCAAGCTGCTGCCGGTGGCCTACGTGATGGCCGCGGCGATCATGGTGATGAGCGTGGTGCTGATCTACGCCGACATCGTCGTGCCCGTGCGCTTCGGGTAACGTCGAGACGTCCCCCGTGTGAGAGAAGGAACCGCCCCATGACCTCGGTCGACCTCGGAATGCCCGCTGCCCCGCCACCGGTGCTCGCCGAACGACGCAAGACCCGTCAGATCAAGGTCGGCAAGGTCCTCGTCGGTGGCGACGCGCCGATCTCGGTGCAGTCGATGACGACCACGGTCACCTCCGACGTCAACACCACCCTGCAGCAGATCGCCGAGCTGACCGCCTCCGGCTGCGACATCGTCCGGGTGGCCTGCCCGTCCCAGGACGACGCCGACGCGCTCCCCGAGATCGCCCGGCACTCCCAGATCCCGGTCATCGCCGACATCCACTTCCAGCCGAAGTACGTGTTCGCCGCGATCGAGGCGGGCTGCGCCGCCGTACGCGTGAACCCGGGGAACATCCGCAAGTTCGACGACCAGGTCAAGCAGATCGCGCAGGCGGCCAAGGACCACGGCACCTCGCTCAGGATCGGCGTCAACGCAGGGTCCCTCGACAAGCGTCTGCTGGAGAAGTACGGCAAGGCCACTCCCGAGGCGCTCGTGGAGTCCGCAGTGTGGGAGGCCTCGCTGTTCGAGGAGCACGACTTCCACGACTTCAAGATCTCGGTCAAGCACAACGACCCGGTGATCATGGTCCAGGCCTACGAGATGCTCGCCGAGCGCGGCGACTGGCCGCTCCACCTCGGGGTCACCGAGGCCGGTCCTGCCTTCCAGGGCACGATCAAGTCCAGCGTCGCCTTCGGTGCTCTGCTCTCCCGTGGCATCGGGGACACCATCCGGGTCTCGCTCTCCGCGCCGCCAGTCGAGGAGGTCAAGGTCGGGCTGCAGATCCTGGAGTCGCTCAACCTCCGCCCGCGCCGTCTGGAGATCGTCTCCTGTCCCTCCTGCGGCCGCGCCCAGGTCGACGTCTACAAGCTCGCCGACGAGGTGACCGCCGGTCTCGAGGGGCTCGAGGTCCCGCTGCGGGTGGCGGTCATGGGGTGCGTCGTGAACGGACCCGGTGAGGCCCGGGAGGCCGACCTCGGCGTCGCGTCCGGCAACGGCAAGGGCCAGATCTTCGTCAAGGGTGAGGTCATCAAGACCGTTCCGGAGTCCAAGATCGTGGAGACCCTGATCGAGGAGGCCATGCGGATCGCCGAGGAGATGGGCGAGCCGGTCGACGGTGATGGCGGGGCGCCGAGCGTCACGGTCGGCTGACCTCTCGACCTCGCGCACCCACGGGCGAGTCGGAAGTTCTCGGGCTGTCCGGGCACGCTCGTGACGTAGGCTCCCGTACGTGCTCCGTACCCACCACGGCCTGCGCCTCCTCGGCCCCGCCGACCTCCCGGCGATGTCGGAGCTCGTCGCGCGCGACCCGGTGGTCAACGTCTTCGTCGACTACCGTGCTCGCGTCACCCAGCTCGACCCGCGCTGGATGGGCGGGGAGATGTGGGGCTACCTCGAGGACGGCGAGCTGGTCTCGGCGTGCCACTCGGCCGCGAACCTCGTCCCGGTCAACGCCACGCCCGACGCGATCGCCGCCTTCGCAGCCCGGGCGATCCGCCAGCGCCGTCGCTGCTCGACGATCGTGGGACCCGCCGACGCGGTCGCCGGACTCTGGTCCTACCTGTCGGAGCACTGGTCGCCGCCGCGTGAGCTGCGCTGGAACCAGCCCCACCTCGAGATCAGCGCGGCGCCCAAGGTCACCCCGGACCCGGGGGTACGCCGGACGACGCACGAGGACCTCGACGTCCTGTACCCGGCCTGCGTGGCGATGTACACCGAGGAGGTCGGGATCTCCCCGGAGGTCGGCGGCGGGGCCGACATGTACCGCGCCCGGGTCGCCCAGCTGATCGGCAAGGGCTGGTCGTTCGCCCGCATCGAGGACGGCCGGGTCGTCTTCAAGGCCGAGATCGCCGCGGTGTCGCCGTACGCCTGCCAGATCCAAGGCGTGTACGTCGATCCCGAGCGCCGCGGAGAGGGCCTCGCCTCGGCGGGAATGGCCGCTGTGGTGGACGTCGCCCTGCGGGAGGTCGCCCCGGTCGTCTCGCTCTACGTCAACGAGCACAACCTTCCCGCGAGGGGTGCCTACGCCGCGGTCGGGTTCGAGCAGACCGCGGTCTTCTCCACCATCATGTTCTGACGCATCGGCCGTGCGGGAAGCACCTGGGCGAGGGCGATGCTTGTCGCAGCACGGCTGCAGGGTTCGGGTGAGTGGCAGCGGGCCGTACGGCGCGGCCTCGGTCAGCGGGTGGCGAGCCAGTCGAGCCAGGTGACCGGCTCGGCCTCCTGGTCGACCTGGGTGACGATCTGCTCGGTCATCCAGGCCCGGAACTCCCGGATCTCCGGCGGGGAGGCGAGGGTCAGGAGCCGTCGCTCGTCGCAGAGCACGTCCGCCTCGCGCATCGCGTGGTCGAGAAGTCGCACCTCGTGGCTGAACTCCCGGGGCATCGCCATCTCTACGTCGACGAGCCGCTCACCCCGCTCGAAGGCGGCCTGGGCCTGCAGCCTGCCGGCGACCCGGGCATGGGCAGGTGCGCGGAGGATCGCCTCGAGGCGTCGGGCCAGCGCGGCAGACTCGGGGTTGCCCTTGTCGACGCTCATGAGAGTGAGCTCCCGGACGAGCTCGTCGAGATGCTGGTCCTGCCGCAGGCTGAGCTCGACCGGGCAGCCGTCCAGCCGGACCACGAACCAGCCCTCGGGCAGGGCGGCCCCCGTCGGCTCCGGCATCGCGAAGCCGGCAGCGGAGGAGCGTTCCCGACGCCCGGTCGCCGCGGGCTCGGAGGTGTCGGCGGCGGACAGGTCGGCCCAGACCCGCTTTCCGCGCTCGAGCTCGTCGACCCCCCAGTCGCTGGCCAGCACGGAGACGATGGCGAGGCCGCGGCCGGTGGCAGGGGCGCTCAGGAGACGGTCGAGCTCGTCGAGCTCGTCGTCGAAGGCCTCGTCGAGACCCGGCAGGGTGGTGCGCGGGGTGACCACGGCCGCCGGAGCCGGCCCGTCGTCCTCCACACTCAGCCGGACTGCCTGCTCGAGGTCGAGGACGCTGACCTCGATGTAGCTTCCGCTGCCGTGGAGGGCGGCGTTGCCGGCGAGCTCGCTGACGCAGAGGCTGGCGTCGTCGACCAGGTCATGGAGTCCCCAGGCCCTGAGCCCGTCGCTGACGAACTTGCGTGCGCCCGGCACGCTGGCCGGGTCCGCGGCGAAGCGGACACGCAGCAACCGCCGTTCCCGGGTCTCCTGCTCGTCGCGCACGAGTTAGATGATGCCAAACCGCCCCGGTGATGCCGAAGCATTTCCGGCCATCGGACGCGGCGGATATTCGGTGTGCGACCCCGCCGGGGCGATGGGTAGCCTTGCGCGCATGAGTCTCCCCACGACCCCGCTCGCATCGCTCACCCCTTCGCGGGGGCTTCGATGATCATGCGCATGTCCACCCTGTTCGTGCGGACCCTCCGGGAGGACCCGGCGGACGCCGAGGTGCCGAGCCACCGGCTCCTCGTGCGGGCGGGCTACATCCGTCGTGCGGCTCCCGGCATCTACTCCTGGCTGCCGCTGGGCCTGCGCGTCCTGCGCAACATCGAGAACATCGTGCGCGAGGAGATGGACGCCATCGGCGCCCAGGAGCTGCAGTTCCCGGCGCTGCTGCCCCGCGAGCCCTACGAGGCCACCAACCGGTGGACCGAGTACGGCGAGGGCATCTTCCGGCTCAAGGACCGCAAGGACGCCGACTACCTGCTCGGCCCCACCCACGAGGAGCTGTTCACTCTCGTCGTCAAGGACCTGTACTCCTCCTACAAGGACCTGCCGGTCTGGCTGTACCAGATCCAGACCAAGTACCGCGACGAGGCGCGTCCCCGGGCCGGCCTGCTGCGAGGGCGCGAGTTCGTGATGAAGGACTCCTACTCCTTCGACACCACGGACGAGGGCCTCGAGCGCTCCTACGCCGCGCACCGTGAGGCCTACGTCAAGACCTTCGACCGGCTCGGCTTCGAGTACGTGGTCGTCAAGGCCACCTCCGGTGCGATGGGCGGCTCCAAGTCCGAGGAGTTCCTGGCCAAGGCCGACGTCGGCGAGGACACCTACGTCCGCTGCACCTCCTGCGACTATGCAGCCAACGTCGAGGCCGTCGAGGTGCCCGCGCCCGAGCCCCGGGCGTACGACGACGTGCCGGCCGCGCATGCCGAGGACACCCCCGGCACCCCGACCATCGAGACCCTCGTGGACCACCTCAACGAGCGCTTCCCCCGCGAGGACCGGCCGTGGCAGGCCGGTGACACGCTCAAGAACGTGCTCGTCGTGCTCAAGCACCCCGACGGCACCCGAGAGCCCCTCGCCATCGGCATCCCGGGCGACCGCGAGGTCGACGCCAAGCGTCTCGAGGGCCAGCTCGAGCCCACCGAGGTCGAGCCCTTCGACGAGAAGGAGTTCGCCGCGCACCCCTCACTGGTGAAGGGGTACATCGGCCCCGCCGTCCTCGGTGAGCAGAACGAGTCGAAGATCCGCTACGTGGTGGACCCGCGGGTCTCCGAGGGAACGCGCTGGGTCACCGGCGCGAACGTCGAGGGCCAGCACGTCATCGACCTCGTCGTCGGGCGCGACTTCACTCCCGACGGCACCATCGAGGCCGCGGAGGTGCGCGACGGAGACGCCTGCCCGAGCTGTGGGGGCTCCCTCGAGTCGGCCCGCGGCATCGAGATGGGCCACATCTTCCAGCTCGGCCGGAAGTACGCCGATGCCCTGGACCTGAAGGTCCTCGACGAGAACGGCAAGCTCGTGACCGTCACAATGGGGTCCTACGGCATCGGCGTCTCGCGCGCGGTGGCGGCGATCGCCGAGAACACCCATGACGAGCTCGGCCTGGTGTGGCCCCGAGAGGTCGCGCCGGCCGACGTACACCTGGTCGCCACCGGCAAGGACCAGGCGGTCTTCGAGGCGGCGGCGAAGCTGGCCGTGGACCTCGAGGCGCGAGGGCTCACGGTCTTGTACGACGACCGCGCGAAGGTCTCGCCGGGCGTGAAGTTCAAGGACGCAGAGCTGATCGGCGTACCCACGATCGCCGTCGTCGGCAAGGGCTTCGCCGACGGCGTGGTGGAGGTCAAGGACCGCGCCACCGGCGTCCGCGAGGAGGTGCCCGTCGACGACGTGGTGGAGCACCTGGTCGGGGTCGTCCGTGGCTGAGGCCGCGGGTGGCTCCACCAGCGGGATGGCGCGCGCGACCGGCGGCAAGCCGGTCGAGGCGGTCATCTTCGACTGGGGAGGCACACTCACGCCGTGGCACACCATCGACTTCCGGGCCGAGGCGGAGGCGCTCGCCCGGGCGGCGGTGGACGGGGACCACACCGCGGCCGACCTGCTTCGGGCCGCCGCGGACGCGTTGTGGGCCAGGTCCCGCGACGAGCACGTGAGCGCGACGCTCGCCGACATGTTCGCCCACGCCGGCCTGACCCACGACGAGGACCTGCTCTCGTCGTACCGCGAGTTCTGGGAGCCGCACACCCTCATCGACCCTGACGTGCCGCAGCTTCTCGACAGGCTGCGAGCTGATGGGCTGCGGGTGGGCGTGCTGTCGAACACGGTCTGGCCCCGGGAGTGGCACGAGGACTTCTTCCGCCGGGACGGCGTGCTGGACCTCTTGCACGGCGCGGTCTACACCAGCGAGGTGCCCTGGACCAAGCCCGCCCCGGAGGCGTTCCTTGCCGCGATGGAGGCCGTCGGCGTCGACGACCCACAGACGTGCGTCTTCGTCGGCGACCGGCCCTTCGACGACATCTGGGGCGCCTCGAACGTCGGGATGCGCACGGTCCTGGTGCCGCACAGCGAGATCCCCGAGCACCAGGTGGGTCACAGCATCGGCGAACCCGATGCGGTCGCGCACCGGCTGCGCGACGTGCACGAGATCGTCGCCGCCTGGCGTTGAGGGCTCGGCCGAGGCTCTTCCGAGGTCAGAGCTCGCCGACGCCGGGGAAAGGCTCGGGCTGGCCGCCGAACCCGAGCAGCCGGACCGCGGAGTCCTCGAGCGCGTCGAGCGCCCACTGCCGGTTGGCCCCTGAGGTGCTGCCGACCATGTCGGCGTACACGGCGGCGCACCGCTCCTCGACCGAGAGTGCGGCGCGCTGGAGCTGCGCCGGCGTGCTGGCGGCACTGGGCAGCTCGTAGCTCACCTCCGCCTCCACGGGGTCGGCTTCCGTGGCGCGCACCATGGCCATCAGCTGGTCACGGCGTCCGCGGTGGAGGGTGTAGGCGTCGCTGACACGCTGCCACAGCTCCGCCGCCGAGGACGACGAGACCCGGCCGCCGATCACGCCGTACAGGTAGACCGCCGCGTGCTCACCGGCCAGGGTCTTCTGGAGCGCCTCCTGCGGTGTCACGAGGAGCCCCTCTCGCCGACCTGCGTGGACGCGAGCACGTCCGCGTGCTGCGCGGCCCCTGCCGCCATGCTGCCCAGGATGCGGGCGAACGCCCCGCTCTGTGCGCGGAACGCGTGGCGCTTGGTCGCGGTCGTCAGCTCCTGCTCGGCTGCCGCCACCTGTGCGAGCGCTCGCGCCGGGTTGGCAGCCACGGCGGTACGAGGGCCCTCCGAGCTGTCGGGGACAGGCGACGGGGAGGTCGCGGCACCGGCGGAGGACTGTCGGTCGGAGGAGGGCGACGGGGAAGTCGCGGGGGACTCCTCCTCCGGCACTGCGTCGGCCAGCAGCGCGGCGTGCGCCTCGTGTGTCGCGACGACCGGGGCGAGCAGCTCCACCAGCCGGCCGTGGCGCCCTCCGGTCGCAGTGAGCAGGTCGATCATCCGCTCCTGGTTCGCCAGCGCCTCGGCAGCGACGGCAACGTCCGGGTCGACCGTCGGCTCGACCGGCGCCGGCTCGGCCTCGCGGCGGCGCTGCTTCCGGTCCGGCGTGCAGCCTACGAGCGCACCCCCTACGAGAGCTGCGACGGAAGCCAACGCGGCTCGACGGCTCAGGCGGGCGCCGTGTGGGGCGCGTGAGGGAGTCGGCACAGGAGCCGACTCTATCGGCGTC
>DASSMS010000048.1:0-5363 GCA_035688575.1 Nocardioidaceae bacterium | reverse complement strand
AGGGGGAGAGCTGGTGGTAGATGTTGTGGCAGTGCACGACGTCGGGCTGGAAGCGCTCGAGGGCGCGGGCCATGCCGCGGGAGCTCGACAGCGACCACACCATGCGCGCGCTTGCCGCCACCCCCGCCAGACCCCGCGGCGGCGGCTCGAGCTCGACCTCGGGCGGGAAGGTGTCACGCAGCGGGAGCCCCTCGATGGTGTCGGGGTGCTCCATGCCGAAGAACGTGACCTCGTGCCCCGCTTCGCGCTGGAGCTCCGCCACGTCGAGCATGTAGCCCTCGGCGCCCCCGCGGCGGTAGACGAACTTGTTCACATGGAGGATGCGCACGCCACTGACTCCCCTCTCGGACAGGGCTCCCATGTCCTGTGAGTGCACCACATCGCGAGCGGCGACGGGGCAGGATTCACCAGATCCCACAGCACATTTCGGCAATCCGCGGACACTGCCTCGGGCTTCGTGGTCGACTAGGCCAGAGGGCACCGCCGATGGGGGTCGGTGGTGTGGCGAGATGGGTGGACCCTGTGAGACGACGTGCCAGCGCGACCGTTGCCAGGAGCCTTCGCCGGGCGGTGACATGGAAGCCCAAGAAGGCCGGCGACCGTGTCATCGACATCGCCGAGCTGATCAGCCCGCTGCGCTACGACGTGCTCGTGCGTGCCCAGTTCTTCGCGTTCCTCCAGGAGAGGCCGGCCGGGGAGTCCGACGCGGCCCTGGTGACTGCCGCGACGTCCGAGCCGTATGCCGTGTGGTTCCGCGAGGTGGCCATGGCGCGCTTCCGCCCGTGGGTCCTGGAGGACCCACACCTGCTCCGGGAGAGCTTCGGCGAGCGGGTGCTCTCCAGTCGCGCACTGCTGAGCTCGTTCCAGGCCCGGGGCTACGACCCCTCCAGCCCCGTGACCCTGCGGGTGACCTCCGGCGTCCAGCGCAGCGACACCGGGGCCCCGATCCGCAGGACGGTCCACGTCGGCGACGGGGGGCACCGCCTGGCGCTGCTCCTGCAGGCCGGCTCGGCTCTGGAGCCCTCCATGTACCGCCTCGACCCGCGACCCATGCCGCTGATCGACAACACCGCGGTGCTGCACCGCGCGCTCGGTCTCAGCGACACGGCATACCTGGCCTTCATCGCCCGGGCGTACACGCCTGATCCGGTGCCGGACCTGACCACCCTGCGGGCCCTGGTGACCGCTCAGGGCCCCGAGTCCCGGGCCGAGCTCGAGGGCGTGCTGGCCGCCCACGGGCGCGACCTGAGCGCGGTCGGCTGATGGCACGGGCCACAGCCGCCGGGCAGCAAGGCGCCCTGGTGTACTTCACCCGCAAGGTGGCCCGGCACGTGCGGTGGGCGAGGACGGAGGGCATCGGACGGCTCATCGAGGAGGACCGGCTCGACCCACGCGAGCGTGTGGCCACCGCGTGGCGCAAGGCCAGCTGGCGCCGCCGCCACCAGGTCGTTCCGGGCACCGCCACTCCGGTCTACGTCGTCGGCCTCCAGCGCTCGGGCACCAACATGCTCATGCGCGGCATCGACCTCGCACCCGAGGTCGAGGTTCGCAACGAGAACGACCGACAGGTGTTCCACCGGTTCCAGCTCCGCTCGGACGACGATCTCGCACAGACGATCCGTGCCAGCCGACACGCCCTCGTTCTCGTCAAGCCGCTGTGCGAGTCGCACCGCGTGGACCAGCTGCTCGACTTGCCTGGGGTGCCCGCTGGGCGCGCCCTGTGGGTCTTCCGGGAGCCGCTGGCCCGGGCCCGCTCCGAGGTCTCGAAGTTCCAGGACGCCAACCTCAGGGCCCTGCGAGCGATCGCGGCGGGGGAGGGGGAGTCGATCTGGCAGGGCCAGCGACTGCCCACCGAGTCGGTCGAGCTGGTGAGGAGCTTCGACACCTCCGCGATGACCCCGGAGTCGGCCGCGGTGCTGTTCTGGGTGGTGCGCAACCGGCTGTTCTTCGACCTGGGGCTCCACCGCCGTGACGACGTCCTGGCCGTGGACTACAACGCCTTCGTCGCTGACCCCGAGGGGCAGATGCGCCGGCTCTGCGCGTTCATCGGCCTGGCGTGCCGACCCGAGCTGTTCGAGCACGTGGTGCCGCGGCAGAGCCACGGGGCGCAGCCGCTGCCGGTCGATGGGGCCGTAGCGGCCCTCGCAGCCGAGCTCCACGAACAGCTCCGTGCGGCGGCCGGTCGGCGCTCGGCCGAGAGCCTCGGCGAGGCGTCATGACGCACCGCCAGAGGGGACGAGGGCCCTTGAGCGCGCTCACCGTGGCCGCAGTCGCGCTGGCGCTCGCAGTCACGGGGTGCAACGCCGAGACCGACCAGCAGGCAGGAGGGCGTTCGGCGACCCCGATGCCGTCGACCGATGCGAGCACCCCCGCCGGCACGCCCAGTCCCTCGAGCGGCAGCACGGGAGGGGCGACGGGCAGCCCGACGAAGCCGGCGACGTCCGCCCCGGCGGCCCTCGGCGCCAAGTGGGACTGGGGGCGGTACACCGAGTTCGAGCCGTTCCTGAAGACGATGTCCGGGGGGCGGACCTACTACGAGGTGACGTGGTGCGACGTCGAGGAGAGCCAGGGCGCTCGCGACTGGAGCACGCTGGACCGCATCGCCGACCGCAGCCAGAAGGTCGGCGTGACGATGATGCTGAAGCTGCGAGTCGGCAGGTGCTGGGCGACTGGCGGTGACGCGCAGTACGAGCGTGGTCGCAAGACCGAGTCGGCGATGCCCAAGGACATGGGTACCTACCGCGCCTGGGTCCGCGATGCCGTGCTGCGCTACTCCGCCAAGGGCGTCCACGAGTACGCCATCGAGAACGAGATCAACTCCAAGAGCTTCTGGGCCGGGACACCCCAGGAGTTCGCCACCCTCGCCGAGACGGCGGCGAAGGAGATCCGCGCCGCGGACAAGAACGCGCTCGTGGTGGACGCGGGACTGAGCAGCACCACCTACGGCTACGGCCTGTCCAAGTGGTTGCTCGAGCAGGGCCGTGAGGCCGACGCCATCACGGCCTACAACCGCTACTACGAGAGGCGTTTCGGGACGCGCGGCAACAAGATCATCGAGATCCGCGACCGTGCCGGGCTCGAGCAGGCACTCACCTCCGAGCAGGGTGCACGCAACCTCACCTACCTCGCGCTCATGAACGACCTGGCCAGGCGCAAGGTGGTGGACGTCCGACAGATCCACTTCTACGAGACCTACAGCTCCGTCCCTGCCCTGTTCTCCTACCTGCGCGCGACCACACCCACCAGCACCCCGATCGAGGCCTGGGAGGTCGGGCGCTTCGCCCGGACCGTCGACGCGGAGACCGCCGAACGGGACGACGAGATGCTGAAGACCATGAGCCTGGTCCTCGCCGAGGGCGCCACGGTGGCGATCTGGCTCCCCTTGGCTTTCGACCCTGACGGCCGCAACTCGGACGAGCCTCGCTACGGGCTGCTCGAGCCGGACGGCCGGGTGCGGGAGGCCGGACGCCTCTTCCAGACCATGCTGGACGCCTCACGGGGCGCCCGCGTCGTCAAGGTCGACGACGCCGGGCTCACGGGAGTCGCGTTCGAGAAGCCCGGCAGCACAACGGCCTTCGTGTGGGCCGACGACAAGATCACCATCGACCTGGGTCCCGGCGAGAGCGCGTCGCCGGTCGGGAAGACCTCGGAGGGCCGCAGCGGCCGGGTGACCGTCGACACAAAGCCGCTGCAGCTGGTCCTGAAGAGCCCGGTCAAGAGCTTCCTGGAGGCGCAGTGACGGACATCCCCTCGTCGAGCCTGGTCTTCGTCGGCGGTCTCCACCGCAGTGGAACCACCCCGCTGGCGCGCGTCCTGGCGGAGCACCCCGACATCAGCGGCCTCACCGCGACCGGCGTCCGGGAGGACGAGGGGCAGCACCTCCAGCGCGTCTACCCGAAGGCCAAGGTCTACGGCGGATCCGGGCGGTTCGCCTTCGATGCGCGTGCCCACCTCACAGAGGAGTCCCCGCTCGCGACCCCCGAGAACGCCAAGGCGCTGCTTGCGGCGTGGGAACCGTTCTGGGACAGGGACGCCCGTCTCTTCGTGGAGAAGTCGCCGCCCAACCTCGTGATGGGCCGCTTCCTCCAGGAGCTCTTCCCTGGCTCGGCCTTCGTCGTCGTGATCAGGCACCCCGTCGTGGTCGCGCTGTCCAACAAGAAGTGGCGCAGGATGCTCTCGTCCGACCCGCGGCGCTTCCAGACGGTCACGTCGCTGGTGGACCACTGGGTCACCGCGCACCGCATCCTGGTCCAGGACCTGCCGCACCTGCGGCGGGTGCACGTCGTCCACTACGAGGACCTCGTGAGGAGCCCCGAGCACCAGCTCGCCGGCATCGCCGACTTCCTCGGCCTGGAGCAGCCCATCCCGGCGGACGGCCTGAAGGCCAGTGCCAGCCGACAGTACGAGCAGTGGTGGGACGACTGGGCCAGCTGGTGGCGCCCGGGCCACTGGCAGCGTCGGGTGATCACCCGACGCTTCAGGGACGACCTCGCGGCGTTCGGCTACGACGTGGACGACCTGTCGAGCCACACGGCGTGGCGTCCGGGGATGACCGGCCGGGCCGTGGTCCCGGGTCAGGCGTAGCCGAGGGCCTTGAGCTCGCGCCCCGCCGTGAGCCGGATCAGCAGCCGCATCGCGGGGTCGAGCTCCTTGCGGTAGGTGCCGACCCGCGACGTGTAGACCGCCGCGCTGGTGCCTTCGTCAGCGCGGCGGGACCGCGCCTGTGCGTGGTATCGGGCGGGGACGTCGTGGCTCTGCTTGTCGAACTCCAGCAGGCTCGGGTCCCACTCCTCGCCGAGGAAGTCGAGCAGCGAGCGCAGCGTTGCCTCCTGGTTCGACACCAGCTCCTCGTACCGCAGCTCGTGGTACTGGCCCGGTGGCAGCCGTCGGCCGGCCTCCCGGGCCTCGGCGATGTAGCGCGGCCACTTCACGGCCGACTTCACGCAGGACCAGTAGCCGAAGCGCTTGCGGTGCGAGACAGCGACGTCACGGCCGTCGCGGATGACGTGGACGACCTGTGCGTCGGGGAAGAGCTCCATGATGAACGGGAGCTTCATGGCGTACCGCGGGCTCTTGTCGGCCCAGCGCGCCTTGCCCCGGGAGCGGGCGTAGTCGCCCTGGATCCCACCGAAGAAGCCCGCGATCCGTCGCAGCCACTCCTCGCGCGGAAAGCCATACTGCGACAGGCGCTTCCAGTCGGCGCCCACAATGCGTTCCATGTCCTCGAGGAACCGCGTCTCCGGGCCACAGCTGATCCTCGGGTGCGAGTCGAGGATCAGCCGCAGCATGGTCGTCCCCGAGCGCTGGCAGCCCACGATGAAGATGGGCGAGGCGGGGTCGGCGGCGGGGCCCCCGCTCCCGCC
>DASSMS010000036.1:0-8392 GCA_035688575.1 Nocardioidaceae bacterium | reverse complement strand
GCCTTCGGGGGATGGCCGTCCGCGCGACGAGCGCGGCGCGATCGCAGTGATCTCCGGTGTGGTCGCCGTGGTGCTCATGCTGATCTCGGCCTTCGTCGTCGACCTCGGAAGCACGTGGGCTCGCCGCGGCCAGCTCCAGCTGCAGGCCGACAGAGCTGCGTTGCTGGCCGCGAAGAGCCTGCCCGCAACGGACGACACGACGAGGCGGAACGCCGCCAAGTACGTCGCCTACTACGTCGCCTGTCACACGCTGCCAGGACAGGCCAAGCTCAACCCCGAGATCCCGGACTGCCCCTCCGGCACCACGCCGGACAGCACGGCCATCGTGGCCTACGGCCAGCAGCTGCTCGCGAACGGCTCGGTCAGCTTCCCGAAGAGCACGCAGATCAAGGTCGTGACGCCGCAGGCGCGGATCGACTACGGGTTCGGCAGGGTCGCCGGCGTGGACGGAAGCACGCAGCGCAAGATGGCGATCGCGCAGGTCAGCTCTCCCGGTGACCTCGTGCCGATCGGGCTCTCGCTTCCGTGTCTGCTCAGCGCGGGCGGCAACGTGCCCGCAGCGGGTGACCCGCTCTCGGCGATCATGCCGATCAACTACGTCACCCCCGGTCCGCTCGGCCCCGTGGGCTCGGCGGCCCCGACGGTCTGGCCCAGCGGGTACGCCGCCACCGCCCCGCCCGCCGGTCCGACCCTGTCGTCGGTCAACACCAACCCGGACCCGGTCGTGTCGGGCCCGGTCCCCGCCACCTTCACGCTCACCGGGTCCAGCTGGGGGACCCTCACCGATGTCCAGGTCGTCTTCCACAAGGGCCCGGACACCGGTACGCCGGTCGCGGCGGCCTCTTTGGGCGTGCCCGTCCTGGAGCCGCTCACGGGCACGGCCACGGTCACAGGCGTCCTGCCCGACGAGGTAATGCAGACCCCCGGAGCGTGGGAGGTCAAGGTCGGCGTCGGCTCGCTGGCCGGGGCCACGTGGTCCGAGCCCATGCCGTTCGACGTGACCGGCGGCGCCTCGCCCACCGAGGTGATCGGCTGCGGCCGGCTGCTCGACAGCCCCCGCGCGGACGAGCCCGACCAGGCCGCAGCGTTGGTGCGCAACCTTCAGAAGGGCCTCGACCACGCGCTCGTGAACCATCCCAACCTGGTGTCGGTAACCGCGCCGGACCTCAGCCCCGATGCTGCGGTGGCGCTCGCCTCCGACCCGACCAACCTGTTCGCCTGCTCGGGCGCCGCTCCCGACGTCTGGGACGTCCCAAGCCCGACCGGCACCCCCAACTGCGTGCGGGAGGCGGGCAACGACGCCTGGGTGGGCAGCTCGTACACCGAGGGAATCCTGGCGGCGGACAGCGGCGGTGCCGCCGGACGTCTGGTCTGCTCGGCTGCCCGACCGTGTGACGGTCCGACCGCGACCGTTCGGGGCGTGGAGATCAACGACGACGACTTCGACGACTTCGTCGTGGACCCCAACCTGCTCCGGGACAAGCTGTTCTTCGGCCTCAGCACCTATGTCACGAACGGCCTGCCGGTCATCACCCCGGAGAACGCCCTCGAAGAGGAGATCTACAGGTCCCACCGGTTCATGTGGGTCCCCGTCATGAGCAGCCCGCTGACCCCGACCTCTGGTGGTGACCACCCGGTGCTGACTTTCCGTCCGATCTTCATCACCCAGGACTCACCGACCGGCTGGGACACCTACGACATGCTCTGGGGCGAGCTCGGTGCAGCCCTCGCCTCGATCGGCCTTGCCGAGGACGACGTGCAGCACGGTCTGCTGATGAGCGAGGACGGCCAGACCCTGAAAGGCATGCGGTTCATGACGATCGAGCCCGCGTCCCTGCCGACGGTGTCCGAGGACTACAGCGGGCCCACGACGGAGTACCTCGGCGTCGGCCCCAAGATCGTGAGGCTGGCCAAGTGATGCGTTGCCCGAACCCCCACGACCTCGCGCGTCGCATCGCACGCACGATCGCGCACCGAATCGCCAGCCCCCGGGGTGAGCGCGGTGACCAGGGTGCTGCGGCGCTGGAGTTCGGTCTCGTCTTTCCCGTGGTGCTCCTGGTGATCTTCGGGATCATCCAGTACGGCTACCACTTCTGGTCGCTCCACACGGCGGCCGCCACGGCGCGGGAGGCGGCTCGACGCCTCATCGTCGGGACCGACTGGGGATGCACCCAGGCCGAGGCCATCGCGTTCGCCGACAGCCCCGCGGTGGGGTCCACCCCGCCCGAGGTCACGCGCCGCTACCACACCGAGGGAGGGGTCACCCAGGACGCGCCCGTCGTGGGGTCGATGGTGACCGTGACGGTCTCGTTCCAGTCCCTTGACATCGGACTGCCGTTCCTGCCACTGCCCAGCGAGGGGCGTGTGACGGAGACGGCGCTGGCCCGTATCGAGAGCGTCCCTCCCCGGCGACTGAAGTGCGACGGCACCCAGGACTACGTCGACGGCGTCGGGACCTACTGAGCTCCGGCTCGGCGCTGTCGGCCACCTGTCGTCCACAGACATGGGGGCGGCCCGGACGTCCACAGCTCCCCTTTCGCAGGTGGGGGATCAACCTCCCTGTGCGCGAGCCTTCGACCAGGAGGTTCGCGATGACAACGACCGCACGGCAGCGCTCCGCCCTGGGAGCGTACGGCGAGGCACTCGCCGCAAGGCATCTGACCGAGCAGGGGATGGTGGTCCTCGACCGCAACTGGCGGTGTGACCTGGGAGAGGTCGACCTGGTCCTGCGCGACGGGCGCGTCCTCGTCGTCTGCGAGGTCAAGACCCGGTCCTCACTCGCTTTCGGCACGCCGATCGAGGCCGTGACCGAGCAGAAGGCCGCCCGGCTGCGGCGGCTGGCAGCGCGCTGGCTGGCCGACCACGAGGTCCACCCCGACGAGGTGCGCATCGACATCGTCGGGGTGCTGGTCCCGCCCAGCGGTCCGGTCGAGGTGGACCACGTCCGGGGCGTCGCCTGATGGGTGTGGCCACCGCGCGGACGATCACCCTGCAGGGTGCGAGCGGACACGTCATCGACGTCCAGGTCGACGTCTCGCAGGGCGTGGTCAAGACCGCCATGGTCGGTAGGCCCGATGCCTCGATCAGCGAGGCACGGGACCGCTGTCGCGCGGCCGTGACCAACAGTGGCTTCGAGTGGCCGGCGACCAGGCGCGTGACGATCCTGCTGTCTCCGGCCGACCTGCCCAAGCGCGGCCCGCACTTCGACCTCGCGATCGCAGTGGCGACGCTCGCCGCCTCCGGCAAGATCCCGGTCGCTGCGCTGGCAGGGGTCGTCTTCGTGGGTGAGCTGACCCTCGACGGGCGGCTGCGGGCAGTCCCGGGTGTGCTGCCCATGGCGATGGCCGCGTCGGCGCGCGACCTCGGCTGCGTCGTCGTACCCGAGCCGCAGGCCGAGGAGGCGAGCATGATCCCCGGGATGACCGTCCTCGGAGCGCGCTCGCTCGCCCAGGTGGTGGCCATTCTGCGAGCCGAGCCCGTCCCCGACGCGGCCCCGGTCCAGCCACTCGCTCCCGGACCGCTGCTTTCCTGGCGCGGGGAGCACCGGATCGAGGAGGTCGACCTCTCCGACGTCCTCGGCATGGCCGATGCGAAGTACGCGCTGGAGGTCGCGGCCGCCGGCGGCCACCACGTGATGCTCAGTGGCCCCAAGGGCGCGGGCAAGACCACGCTCGCCGAGCGGCTCCCCGGCCTGCTGCCCGACCTCACGCTGGAGGAGGCCCTGGAGCTGAGCGCGATCTACTCGCTCGCGGGATGCCTTCCACCCGGCCAGACGGTGATGACCCGGCCACCATTCCGGGCACCGCACCACTCCGCCACCAGGACGGGCATGCTGGGTGGCGGCAGCGGACGGGTCCATCCGGGGGAGGTCAGCCGGGCCCACACGGGCGCGCTCTTCCTCGACGAGTTCCCGCTCTTCCAGGCCGACATCATCGAGGGCCTGCGTGAGCCGCTCGAGAGCGGCGAGGTGACCATCGCCCGCGGCGACGAGATAGCAACCTTCCCGGCCAGGACGATGTTCGTCCTGGCGTGCAACCCGTGTCCCTGCGGGGAGTACCACCCCACCAACCGTGACAACCGCTGCGAGTGCCTCGAGGTGCGCCGGCGTGAGTACCGTCGCAAGATCAGCGGTCCGATCGCCGACCGCATCGACATCACGCGCCACGTCGAGCCGCTGACGCGGCGGGAGAAGGACGATCCCCTCTGCAGACCTGAGACGTCCGCGGAGGTCCGCGCCCGGGTCGCGGCCGCGCGAGAGCGCCAGGCCCGGAGGTACGACGGCACCGGCTGGCGTCTCAACAGCGCTGTCCCGGGGCCGGTGCTGCGCGAGCGATGGCCGCTGCCGTCGGAGGCCGAGCGGCTCGTGGACGACCGGGTGTACGCCGGAACGCTGACCCGTCGTGGGGCCACCCGGGTTCACCGACTCGCGTGGACCGTCGCCGACCTCCGCGGGGTGGGACGACCGGACGTGAATGAGGTCGACACCGCGCTGCGCCTGCGCTCCGGTGAGCCACTGATGCTCAGCGCCCTCGGGGCGGTGGCCGGATGAGCGAGCGCGTGGCCCGCGCAGCCCTGAGCAGGCTGAGCGAGCCCGGCGACGTCCGCCTGACCACTCTCGTCGGCCGTCTCGGTGCCAACCGGGTCTACGAGCTTCTCCGCGACGAGCAGGACGTCGCCGGGGTCTACACGGACGTCGCGGCGCGGTTGAGAGGCCTCGACCCGGCTAGGGAGCTCGCGGACGCAGCCGGCAAGGGGATCCGGTTCGTGTGCCCGGAGGACGATGAGTGGCCTCGCGACCTCGATGACCTCGACCGGGCGGAGCCGTTGCAGGAGCGGGGCGGCGCTCCGCTCGGGCTCTGGGTGAAGGGCCCGCGGCGGCTCGACGAGGCCTGTCATAGTGCCGCTGCCGTCGTGGGGTCCCGGTCGGCGACGACCTACGGAGCCGCCGTGGCATCGGACCTCGCCGCGCACCTGGCCGAGCACGGAGTGGGCGTGGTCTCGGGCGCGGCGTTCGGCATCGACCAGGCCGCACATCGCGGCGCCCTCGCCGTGAAGGGCCTGACTGTCGCGGTCCTCGCTTGCGGGGTGGACCGTGCGTACCCCTCCGCCCACCGCGGTCTCCTCGACTACATCGCCGAGACAGGTCTCGTGGTCTCCGAGCTGCCACCCGGGTGCGCACCGACCCGCGTGCGGTTCCTCTCGCGCAACCGCCTGATCGCCGCGCTCGCTCGCGGCACCGTGGTCGTGGAGGCCGCGGTGCGCAGCGGTGCGCTCAACACGGCGAACTGGACGACCAGGCTCAACCGGGTGCTGATGGGCGTGCCCGGTCCCGTGACGAGCGCGCCGTCGCAGGGAGTGCACGAGCTGATCCGGGCTCGTGGCGCCGCGCTCGTGACCCGAGGCGAGGACGTGCTGGAGCTGCTGGCCCCGAGCGGTTCGTTCCTGGCCGAGGTCCCTCGTGCTCCGATGCTGGTGACGGACCTTCTCGATGACCGTGAGCGCCGGGTCCTCGACGCGGTGCCGGTGACCAGGCCCGCCGGCGAGGACTCGATCGCGCGCACCGCGGGAGTCGCCGAGCCGGACGTGCGCGCCGCCATGGAACGGCTCTCCGGCCTTGGGCTGGTGGAGCAGACGTCAGTCGGCTGGCTCCGCACTGGGCAGACCATCCAACGCTGACGACCGCGTCGCGAGGTCGCGTCAGCGCACAGGGCAGATCCCGCCACGCTGACGCACACCGCTCGAGAAGCACGACCGCGCCGTTGTAGCCGCGTAACCTCGCGGTGTGATCGCGACCGAGGAGCAACCGCCGGGCGAGGCCCTGCCCGAGTCGATGGTCACCGTCCTCGCCGCCTACGAGCGACACCTCACGTCCGAGCGCGACCTGACCCCGCACACGGTCCGCGCGTACATGGGGGACGTCTCCGGCATGCTCGAGCACGCCGCCCTGCTGGGTCACACCGACCTGGGCACCATCGACGTGCAGACCTTGCGCAGCTGGCTGGCGAAGCAGCAGACCCTGGGCAAGGCGCGGACCACGGTGGCGCGCAGGGCGACCGCCGTTCGGGTCTTCACTGCCTGGGCGCACCGGGCGGGCCACGCACAGGCGGACCCGGGGGCCCTGCTCGGGTCACCGAAGGCGCGACGCACCCTCCCCGGGGCGCTGCGCAAGGACGAGGCCCGAGACCTCCTCGAGGCCGCGGCCACCCGGGCCGACGACGGAAGCCCTGTGGGCCTGCGCGACGTGGCGATCCTGGAGCTCCTTTACGCCACCGGCATCCGGGTGGGGGAGCTGTGCGGCCTCGACGTCGACGAGGTGGACCACGAGCGCCGGGTCGTCCGAGTGCTCGGCAAGGGTCGCAAGGAGAGGACCGTGCCCTTCGGTCGGCCGGCCGAGAAGGCGATCGCCCGCTGGCTCGCATCAGGTAGGCCGGCCCTGGCGGTGGATCGGTCCGGACCCGCGCTGTTCCTCGGGGCGCGGGGCGGCCGGATCGACCAGCGCGCCGTCCGCGCCATGGTGCACGCCCGCATCGCCGACGTACCCGGCGCTCCCGACCTCGGCCCTCACGGTCTGAGGCACACCGCGGCCACCCACCTGCTCGAAGGCGGCGCGGACCTGCGCACCGTCCAGGAGCTGCTCGGGCATGCGTCCCTCGCGACCACGCAGATCTACACCCACGTCACCACCGACCGTCTGCGGCAGGCCTACCGTCAGGCGCACCCGCGGGCCTGACCGGTCCAGAATGTTTGCGGTTCGTCCTCGCGCCTGGCGAGAGTTGCCCCGAGCCCTACGGTCTCGGGGCCTGGCACCGCCGTGAGTCCTTCAGGGTGCCGGAGCCGCTAGCTCAGCGCCGAACAGAGGGAGCAGACGCACCGGTCCGGCCCCGAGCAGGCTGAGAGGGTCGAGGTACGTCTCGCCCTCGATCAGGCCCCAGTGCAGGCAGACCTCGGGCGCGCAGTGGCTCCCGGACCGCTCGAGCGTGCCGATGAGGTCGCCCGCGTCGACGAGCGCACCGACCTCGACGGCCGCCTCGACCGGCTGGTAGGTCGTCCGGGTTGAGCCGTGGGCGACCACGACGACCCCGCGGCCGGCCAGCGCACCGGCGTAGGTGACCCGTCCCGCGGCCGCGGCGCGCACCCGTTGACCAGGCTCGCCCGCGAGGTCGACGCCGCGATGGCCGGCTCCGTAGCGCGACAGGGGTGGGTCGAAGTCGGCCACGACCGCCGGTTGCGGGTCGAGCGGCCACGCCGCGGCGGACGACACCGGGCCGAGCCCGGTCACCGCGGGGACCGGCCGGGTGAGGGCGGGGGACGGCATGGGGGCGGTGCCGAGGGTGGCAGGGGAGGAGAGGACCAGGCTGAGCAGGGCGACGGTGGGTGTCATGCCCACAGCATCCGGGCGGAGCCGTCGGCGCACCTACGGCTCCCGAGCCCGCTGGGGACACGCCGTCGGCAGGTCCGCCTGTGGACGGGAACCGGCCAGACTCGATTCGCTCGTCCGACCCCTCCTCGTCTAGACTGCCCGGTGGCAACCCGTGCACACAGCGCTGGTTGTACTTCGCACGCTCGTCTCCGTGACCGAACCGGCCCGCCGGCTCATCCACGGGCGTCGTCCCCTCGGTCCTCCTCGGCTCGCGCCTCGGAGGTGGGAACGCGCCGGGCGTCAGGGCAGCGGACACCCGTCTCGCTGCGACAACTGAGAGCGACCCGCTCGTGCGGTCAGACGCACGCGGTGACCGTCAGGTCCACGCGTGCGCGCACCCGTGCATGGGGGTCATACGACCAGGAGGAACGATCGGCATGGCCGTCGTCACCATGCGCCAGCTCCTCGAGAGCGGCGTCCACTTCGGGCACCAGACCCGTCGCTGGAACCCCAAGATGAAGCGCTTCATCATGACCGAGCGCAACGGCATCTACATCATCGACCTGCAGCAGTCGCTGGCCTACATCGACCGCAGCTACGCCTTCATCAAGGAGACCGTCGCCAAGGGCGGCACCGTGATGTTCGTGGGCACCAAGAAGCAGGCCCAGGAGGCGATCGCCGAGCAGGCGACCCGCGTCGGTATGCCCTACGTCAACCAGCGTTGGCTCGGCGGCATGCTCACCAACTTCCAGACGGTGCACCAGCGCATCAACCGTCTCAAGGAGCTCGACGAGATCGACTTCGACAACGTCGCGGGCAGCGGTCGCACCAAGAAGGAACTGCTGCACATGAAGCGCGAGCAGATCAAGCTCGACAAGACGCTTGGTGGCATCCGCGACATGACCCGCACCCCCTCCGCGGTGTGGATCGTCGACACCAAGAAGGAGCACCTCGCGGTCGAGGAGGCTCGCAAGCTCCGGATCCCGATCATCGGCATCCTGGACACCAACTGCGACCCCGACGAGGTCGACT
>DASSMS010000065.1:0-15394 GCA_035688575.1 Nocardioidaceae bacterium | reverse complement strand
TTCCACGCTCGAGGCAAGGTCCTCGGCGGCTCGAGCAGCATCAACGGGATGATCTTCCAGCGGGGCAACCCGATGGACTACGAGCGCTGGGCGTCCGACCCGGGCATGGGGCACTGGGACTACGCCCACGTCCTGCCGTACTTCAAGCGCATGGAGACCTGCCTGGCGGGCGCCGACCAGTGGCGCGGCGGGTCGGGCCCGTTGGTACTCGAGCGGGGACCCGCCACCAGCCCGCTGTTCGGCGCCTTCTTCGAGGCCGTGCAGCAGGCAGGCCACCCGCTGACCGACGACGTGAACGGCTACCGGCAGGAGGGCTTCGCGCCCTTCGACCGCAACGTGCACCGGGGCCGCCGACTCAGCGCCGCACGCGCCTACCTCCACCCGGTGATGAAGCGTCCCAACCTCACCGTGCACACGCTGTCCCACGTGACCGGGCTGCGCATGCGCGGCAACCGCGTGGTCGGCGTCGACTACCTGCGGGGCGGGAAGCTCAAACGGAGCGTCGAGGCGCGCGAGGTGATCCTCTCCGGCGGCGCCATCAACTCCCCGCAGCTGCTCCAGCTCGCCGGGATCGGCAACGCCCGCGAGCTCGAGGCGCTCGGCATCAGGAGCGTCGTGGACCTGCCGGGCGTGGGGGAGAACCTCCAGGACCACCTCGAGGTCTACATCCAGCACGCGAGCAAGCAGCCGGTCTCCATCGCCCCCTGGCTCAAGCACCGGCACAAGCCGCGGATCGGCGCGGAGTGGCTCTTCCTCCGTCGCGGCGTGGGCTCCTCGAACCACTTCGAGGCCGGCGGGTTCATCCGCAGCAACGACCAGGTCGAGTACCCGAACCTGATGTTCCACTTCCTGCCGATCGCGATCCGGTACGACGGGTCGCAGCCGGCCACCGAGCACGGCTACCAGGTACACATCGGGCCGATGTACTCGGACGTGCGCGGAAGCGTGAAGCTGAAGTCGACCGACCCCTTCGAGCACCCGGCGCTGCGTTTCAACTACCTCTCGACCGAGAACGACCGTCGCGAGTGGATCGAGATGGTGCGGGCTGCGCGCAAGATCCTCGAGCAGCCCGCCTTCGCTCCGTTCAGCGCCGGCGAGATCTCGCCCGGGCCGTCAGTGGAGACCGACGAGGAGATCCTCGACTGGGTGGCCCGCGACGCCGAGACAGCCCTGCACCCCTCGTGCACGGCCAGGATGGGCACCGACGAGATGAGCGTGGTCGACCCCTCGAGCATGCGCGTGCACGGCGTGGAGGGCCTCCGCGTCGTCGACGCCTCGGTGATGCCCTACGTCACCAACGGCAACATCTACGCCCCGGTGATGATGCTGGCCGAGAAGGCCGCCGACCTGATCATCGGCAACGAGCCACTCGCACCCCTCGACGTGCCCTATTACCGCCACCGTGACGGGATGCCGTTGTACCCGCCCGGTGACCCCCGCAACAACATCCCAACCGGAGCAGCGCATGAGTGAGACAACGACAACCCTCGAGACCCAAGCAGATTCCGAGCCGCCCGCGCGGATCAGGCCGGTCGTGTTCTACTCCTCGGCCGCGGTGACGCTGGTCATCGCGATCTGGGCGATCATTGCGCCCAAGGCCGCGGCGGACACGATCGGCGTCCTCGTCGGCTGGACGACCGGCTGGTTCGGATGGTTCTACGTCCTGCTGGCCACCGCCGTGCTCGCCTTCGTCGTCTTCCTGGGGATCTCCCGCTACGGCAAGGTGAAGCTCGGTCCCGAGCACTCGCAACCGGAGTTCAGCACCTTCTCCTGGGCCGCGATGCTCTTCGCCGCGGGTATCGGCACCGACCTGATGTTCTTCTCGGTCGCCGAGCCGGTGACGCAGTATCTCGCCCCACCCGTCGGCGAGGCCGAGACCGTCGACGCCGCTCGCGAGGCCACCACCTGGACGCTGTTCCACTACGGTCTCAGCGGCTGGGGCATGTACGCGCTGATGGGGATGGCGCTGGCCTACTTCTCCTACCGGATGAACCTGCCCCTGGCGATCCGCTCGTCGCTCTATCCGGTCTTCGGCAAGCGGGTCAACGGCGTGCTGGGTCACAGCGTCGACACCGCGGCCGTGGTCGGCACCATCTTCGGCGTCGCCACCTCCCTGGGCATCGGCGTCGTCCAGCTCAACTACGGCCTGAAGATGCTGTTCGGCATCCCGGAGGGTGTGCCCGCGCAGATCGGACTCGTCGTGCTCGCGGTCCTCATGGCGACGGTGTCCGCGGTCACCGGCGTGGACAAGGGCATCAAGCGGCTCTCCCAGCTCAACGTCCTGCTCGCGATCGGTCTTGCGCTCTGGATCCTGGTCACGGGCAAGACGACGTTCCTGCTGAACGCCTTCGTGCTCAACGTCGGCGACTACGTGAGCAGCTTCGCGGGCATGACCAACCAGACCTTCGCCCACGACGGGGCCGGCGCGAGCGAGTGGATGAGCTTGTGGACGCTGTTCTTCTGGGCCTGGTGGATCGCCTGGGCGTCCTTCGTCGGTCTCTTCCTGGCGCGGATCAGCCGCGGCCGCACCATCAAGCAGTTCGTCGCCGGAACGCTGATCATCCCCTTCACCTACGTCTTGATGTGGGTGTCGATCTTCGGCAACGCGGCGATCGACGCCGTGCGCAGCGGAAACGCCAAGTTCGGCGACCTCGCCATGAACACCCCCGAGCGCGGGTTCTACACCCTGCTCACGCAGTACCCAGCGTTCACGTTCATCGCCGCGATCGCCACCTTCGTCGGCCTGCTGTTCTACGTCACCTCGGCCGACTCCGCCGCGCTGGTGATGGCGAACCTCTCGTCGAAGCTGCGCACGCCGCAGGACGACGCGACCAAGGGCGCTCGTATCTTCTGGGCAGTCGCGACCGGCCTGCTGACCATGGCGATGCTGCTCGTCGGCGGCATCACCGCCCTCCAGAACGCGACCATCATCATGGCCCTGCCGTTCGCCTTCGTGATCGTGCTCGTCATGATCGGGCTCTACAAGGCGCTGAGAGTGGAGGCCCACCGGGACGACAGCCGGCGCCAAGCCCTCCCTGGCCTGCTATCCGGTCGTAGCACTCACCGCGGGCCGAAGCCGCCGCTCACCTGGCGCCAGCGGCTGACCCGTGCCATGGACTTCCCGTCCGCCGAGGAGACGGGCGAGTTCCTCGACGAGGTCGCTCTGCCGGCCCTGGAGGAGGTAGCCGCCGAGCTGCGTGAGCGTGGCCAGCAGGCCTCGGCCGGGAAGGTCTCGGACAACGGCACTTCGTACGTCGAGCTGGCGACCGACCTGGGCACGGAGCATCCGTTCCAGTACCAGATCTGGCCGCGTGAGGTGCCCATGCCGGCCTACGGCCGGAGCACGCCACGAGGCCACGACGTGTACTGCAGGCTCGAGGTGCACCTCCGTGAGGGCGGCCAGGGCTACGACGTCATGGGCTACTCGCACACCCAGCTCATCGACGACGTGCTCGACCAGTACGAGCGGCACCTGGAGTTCCTGCACCTCCAGGCGGAGACGACGGGCTAGACACCGCGCCGTCTGAGCTCGAGGCCCGCCGGGCCGAGGACACGTTCCTCGACCCGCCGGGCCTCGGCGTCTTCACCGCGGGCGGCAGGGCTGACGCTCGTCCGGATGGACGGCAACGGCGACCCCCGCGGCCTTGTCAGTCGAGCCAGATCCGCCTCTCGAACCCGCCGCGCGTCTCGCGCTTGGTTTGCGGCGCTCGCGGCAACGTCACCGAGTATCACGCCGAGCTCGGTCACCACCGCCAGCAGGGCGACGGATACCTCACGGTGACGCTGAGCGTTCGGATCAGAGGTAGATGTTGTCGTGCTCGACGCAGAACGCCTGGAACTCCTCGGGCGTCATGGTCAGCTCGCCGCGCGCGAGAGCGGCCAAGCCCTCGAAGTAGCCCTCACGCGGAGCACCCGGAGCGAACAGGATGAGCATCGAGGCAGGCACGCCGGACTCGTTGCTGAAGCCATGGATGCCACCCGGTGGGACGTGGAGGAAGTCACCAGGGCCCGCGTCTCGCCAACCGTTGCCGTCGTGGATCCGCACCGTGCCTTCGAGCACGAAGAACGACTCCGACATCGTCCGGTGGAAATGCGGCATCGCGCCGCGAGACTCGGCACCCATGTTCCACCGGTAGAGGCCGAAGGCGCCGCCGGTCGTCTCTCCTGTAGCGAGGTAGTGCGCGTTCTGTCCCGGCGCGGGGAACTGGAGGTCGGGGTCGTGCTCGGCCGGACGGAGCACGGCGGAGACCTCGCCGCCGTCGCCGAGGTAGCGGGGCTCGGGATAGGACATGAGGCCCACTCTGCCGCGCGGAGCCCGGCGTGTGGGTGGTTTCCGTCGGACGGGTTCGGCGGTTACACCCCGGCCGCCTTCTCGAGCGCGGCGAGCTCGTCGTCGAGGTGGACGAGGAGGCGCTGGAGGTGCGGGACGGTACGACGGCACCCGGTCAGGCCGAACCCCATCTCACCGGCATAGCTGGTGCAGGTGATGTTCAACGCCATCCCGTGGATCGGGATCGACAGCGGCCACATGCCGTCCAGACGCGCGCCGTTGAAGTAGTGCGTCTGCCTCGGGCCCGGGACGTTGGAGATGATCAGGTTGAACGGCGGGCGGGTGATGCCCTGGAGCCGGAGCATCGCGGGAAGCACAGCCGGGGCCATGCCCAGAGCGCTCATCGCCATGATCTGCACCGGCGTCATCGTGCTGAGCGCGTCCTTGCCGGACTGCATCGAGCGGTGGATGCTCAGCAGCCGCTCGCCCGGGTCGTCGAGGTCCGTGCCGAGTTTGACCATCACGGCGCCCACGGCGTTTCCGCCCGAGGCCGATGCGCTACCGGCCTCCTTGGCCTTCAGCCCCACGGGCACCATGGCCACGAGCGTCGAGTCAGGAAGTGCCCCGAGCTCGAGGAGGTACCTGCGCATCGCCCCGCTGCACATGGCCAGGACGACGTCGTTGATCGTCGTACTCGTCCCGGCTCCCACCGAGCGCATCCGCTCGATCTCCCAGCTCTGCGCGGCGAAGCGACGCGAGCCGGTGATGGGCTTGTTGATGATCGTCCGGGGGGCGTAGAGCGAGAGCGCAGAGGTGTCGTTTCGGACCCCGCGGCTCAGCGTGCGCAGTAGCGCAGCCGGCATCCCGGCGGCCTCGGCGGTGAGTGCGAAAGCCGACCGGAACGCGCTGACGGGCAGGTCCATCAGGGAGTGGTCGTGCCGAGCCTCCACTCCCGCCTTCTCGACCTGCCGCTTGCCCCACGGTGGGGGCATGTCCCGCTGGTCGGGGTCGGTGGAGAGCACGCTCTGGAGCAGTCGCATCGAGGAGACGCCGTCGACGAGGGCGTGGTGCATCTTGGAGTACACCGCGACGCGACCGTCCTCGAGGCCCTCGATCACGTGGGTCTCCCACAGTGGCCGCTCGAGCGCGAGCCGGGTGCCGTGCAGCCGACCACAGAGGTCGAGCAGCTCCCTGATCCGTCCCGGGCTGGCCAGAGCGCTCTGCCGGACGTGGTAGTCGCAGTCGAACTGGTCGTCCTCGACCCAGACCCACTGGCCGCCCGTGGCGATCGAGCGGTGGGGGCGCTTCAGGAACAGGGGCGAGATCTCGTCCGACCCGAGCGACTGGGCGAACATGTCGCGGACGTAGCCCGGTCCGGCGTCCTCGGGCGGCTCGAACAGTTGGAGACCGCCCACGTGCATGGGCTGCTGGCGGTTCTCCGCGAGCAGGAAGGCTGCGGAGGTCGGATCCAGCGGTGTGACCATCTATCCCCCAGGTGAGTCGGCAAGCCTGACGCTAGCGCGTGTCTGTCACCGTGCCCAGATCGGTGCAGATCACTCCCCGACGACCGGCAGGTCGACCACGGCGTTCTCGAGGACCACCACACCCGGCGTGCGGCTGCCCATGCCGACGAAGGTGTCGCTGACCGCCGTCGCCACCACGAACAGCGACTGCCCCTTCGGCACGTCCACGGCCACGGAGGGAAGCTCGATGCGGCGCTCCTCGCCCAACACCGGCTCCAGCTCGAAGATCGGGAGCACGTTGTTCTGGACCAGCTTCGCGTCAAGGGCGTTCGTCCCCACGGCGAGCCCGTAGAAGGCGCGGTTGTTCACTCCCGCCGCGGTCAAGGTGCCGGAGAGGTACGGCGTCCCGGCGACCCGGATCGGGCCGTCCGCGACCTTGAAGGCCGTTGGTGCCCCCACGGCCTCGGTCGTCGCGACCGTGCCGACCTCGAAGGTCTTGTCCGCCTTGACGGAGCCGACCGTGGTGCACCGGCCGGCTGCCGTGGCGAGGTGGTAGCGGCCGTGCCCGCGCAGGCCCGTCGGCCTGCCCTTGAGCGTCTCGGTGAAGAACCGCAGCGCCAGGTCACTGAACCTGCCGCCCGCCAGCTTCCTGCTGCACGGGTCGCTCGTGACGCCGACCGCCTGCGGGAACACCGCGGGCAGCACGTGTCCGCCGTTGTAGCCGACGAAGATGCTGCGCTTGCGAGCCCGCGGGGTCAGGGCACGTCGGAAGTTCTTGATGCCCTGGTCCAGGGGAAAGAGCGAGTCCGTGGCGCCCTGGCCCATCAGGACCGGGATGTCGAGACGCCGGCCGTTCCTCACGTGCCAGGCGGGTCCGTTCTTCGCGAAGAACTTCCTCATGTCCGCGCTGCCGGGCACCTCGCCACGTGGCCAGAAGCCGGTGGCAGCGCCCTGCCCGAGTGCGACGAGGACCTCCGGAGGGAGCGCCTCGGACCCGGCCGCGGAGAGCGTGAGCGCCCACGCCGTGCGCACGACCTCCTGAGGCGCGAGGCTCTCGTTGAGGTCGTGCCAGGTGATCTCAGGTGCCAGCGCGTCGAAGATCGGCTCTCCCTTGTCCATGAGGTTCCGGAAGGCCCCGACGTACTGGTAGCCGCCGCCGTAGCTCCCGCCGATGGCACCCAGGCGCGGGTCGCCCTTGCCGTCCTTGCGCACCCATGGCATGCGCGCCACCCGCGCCACGAGCCGCTGCACGTCCCGCCCCTCGATGGCGGGGTTCTCCACGTGGGCCTTGCCGCCGCTCTCGCCGAACCCCCGTTGGTCGAACGAGATCACGCCGAAGCCCGCGTCGAGCCACTTCGCGAACGCCGAGGGGTCCTTGGTCCGCGAGCCCGCCCAGCCGTGGCTGTGGAAGATCATCGGGACCTTGTGACGGCGGGTCGCGCCCTTGGGCTGGAAGACGGTGTAGCAGATGTCGACCTTCTCGGTCGTCCCCGGCTCCGGCACGCTCTCGACGCAGCCGTTGGTCACCCTGGGGCCCACCTGGGCGGCAGCGGGGGAGGAGGACAGTGCGGGCGCGATGGCCGCGACGAGGGCGGCGACGGTTGTTGCAGCGGCGACGCGACGGGCGCTCATGGTTCACCTCGTGGACAGGTGGGCTCGGACATCCACACAACGAGATGGCGTGACGCGGGTTACGACTCGGGTAACGACCTGGCTCCTGGGAACGATCTTGTCTGTGAGGGAGGAACCCCGCCGCCCCGTACCTGTACCCGCTTCCTCCCATGGTGGGTCTGGTGGCGCGGCGGGGCTCCGTCGAGGCGGAGCACGGAACCCGTGGTCCTTCCTGACGCGGCCTCGGCGGGTGTCACCCTGTCCGCCCGCCGAGGCCCACTCCTTCAGACTCAGCCGTCGGTACGAGGGGTTCGGTCACGGAGGGCACTCAGGTCGGGATCTCGACGACGGTCATCCCGGCAAACGGCGCGGGCCGGTCCATCGCGGCGAGCGCCGCACCCGCCGCCTCGAGGCCGATCACGTCGCCGACGAGCAGGTCGGGTCTGAGCGTGCCGTCGGCCACCAGCTCGAGCATCGCTGGGTAGTCCGCGGCCGCCATGCCGTGGGAGCCGTAGATCTCCAGCTCCTTCGCAACGACTTGGTCCATCGGCAGCGGTGGGGTGGAGCTGGCCCCCAGCAGCAGCCCGACCTGGACGTGACGGCCCCGTGGCCTGAGACAGCGGACCGACGCGACCGCGGTAGCGGGCGAGCCGAGAGCGTCGACGGACACGTGGGCGCCGCCCGTGAGGGCGACCACCTCGGCGCCGACGTCGGGCACCACACTCGCGTCGACCGCGAGCTCGACGCCCAGCTCACGTGCCCGTCCCAGGGCGGACGGGCTCACGTCGACGGCCACCACCCGCGCGCCCAGTGCCACACCGACCATCACCGCGGAGAGCCCGACGCCACCGCAGCCGTGCACCGCCAGCCAGTCGCCACGCCCCACCCGGCCGTGGGCGGTCAAGGCACGGAACGCCGTCGCGAAACGGCAGCCGAGCGACGCGGCCGGGACGAACCCGACCTGGTCGGGGAGCCGGACCAGGTTCGTGTCCGCTGCCTGGATCGCAACGAGGTCGGCGAAGGACCCCGGGGCGGTGAAGCCGGGCTGCGTCTGGTCCGGACACACCTGCGCCTGCCCGGACAGGCAGTACTCACAGCGCCCGCAGCCGCACACGAAGGGGACCGTGACACGGTCACCGGGACGCCATCGCGACACATCGGGGCCGACGACGTCCACGACGCCCGCGAGCTCGTGGCCGGGGACGTGGGGAAGCTGGACCGGGTCGTGGCCCCTCCATGCGTGCCAGTCCGAGCGGCACACGCCCGTGGCGCGGACCCGGACGAGCACCCCGTCGTCGGGACACGTGGGTGCGTCCACCGCCCGCAGTGTCGGCGTCACGCCGTACTCATCGAAGACGACCGCTCTCATCGGGCTCCGGCGACTGGCAGGTGCGGGTGCGGGTGCATGCGGACAGTCTGCCCACACCCGGCGATGGTCCGGTCGATCACCCAGTGTCCTGGGCGTCCCATCGGACACGATGGGAGCACACGGACGAGGAGGCGCGGATGACCGGATGGGTCGGGAACATCGAAGAGGCGACGACAGGCAACACGTACTTCCGTGAGGTGCTCTTCACCGGCGCCACGATGCAGCTCACGGTGATGAGCCTGAAGCCGGGTGAGGAGATCGGCGTCGAGATGCACGACCACCGCGACCAGTTCATCCGCGTCGAGTCCGGGCGCGCGACGGTCACCATGGGGCCGTCCGAGAACGAGGTCGCCGAGACCCACCAACTCGAGGACGACTGGGCGCTGGTCGTGCCTGGTGGGACGTGGCACAACGTGATCAACAACGGCGACGCCGAGCTCAAGCTCTACTCCATCTACGCGCCGCCGGAGCACCCCGACGGCACCGTGCACGAGACGAAGGCCGACGCCGCGGAGGCGGAGCACCACCGCTGAGTGTGCTTGTCGTCACCCGGAGGGCAGCATAGGTTCGCCTCGTCCGGCGGAGCATCCGCTGAGCGCCCCAGGAGGTCCGCGTGCACGACAGGCACGACTACGTCATCGTCGGTGCGGGAAGCGCCGGCGCCGTCATCGCCTCACGCCTGAGCGAGGACCCCGGCACCTCGGTGCTCCTGATCGAGGCGGGAGGCGAGGCCGAGGCGGACGAGATCACGATCCCCGCGGCCTTCCCGTCGCTGTTCAAGACCCGGTGGGACTGGCACTACAACACTGTCGAGCAGAAGCAGCTGAACTCCCGCCGGGCCTACTGGCCACGGATGCGTGCGCTCGGAGGCTGCTCGTCGATGAACGCGATGATCTACATCCGGGGCAACCGGCTCGACTACGACGCGTGGCGGGACGAGTTCGGGGCCAAGGGGTGGGGGTACGACGACGTCCTCCCGTACTTCGTGAGGTCCGAGGACAACACGAGCCACGGGGCGCCGTACCACGGTCGAGGCGGACCGCTGCACGTCGAGGACCGCCGCTACACGCACCCGCTCACCTACGCCTGGCTCGAATCCGCCGCGGCAAGCGGGCTGAAGCCCAACGACGACTTCAACGGCGCGGAGCAGGAGGGCGTGGGCCTCTACCAGGTGACCTGCCGCAGGGGGCGGCGTTGGTCGGTGGCCGACGCGTACCTCGACCCGGTCATGGACCGACCGAACCTCACCGTGCGCACCGGTGCACTGGCCACCCGCATCCTCGTGGAGAGCGGCCGGGCGGTCGGTGTGGCGTACCAGTACGGGCCCGTCGAGCAGGTCGCGTACGCCGACGCCGAGGTGATCCTCTCGGGTGGCGCGGTCAACTCCCCGCAGCTCCTGATGCTCTCCGGCATCGGCCCTGCATCCCACCTGCGCGAGGTCGGCGTCGACGTCCTCGTGGACCTCCCGGGTGTGGGGGAGAACCTCCACGACCACCCCGCAGCCCCGCTCGTCTGGCATACGAGGCACGCCAGCGACCTCGCCGACTTCAGCGGCCTGCTGAACTTCGCGAAGGCAAGGAGCGTCGGCAGGGGACCGCTGGTCTCCAACATCGGTGAGGCAGGCGGGTTCTTCCGCAGTGACGACAGCCTCCCCGTGCCGGACCTGCAGATCCACATGGCGCCCACCGGCTTCTGGGACAACGGGATGCACGAGCCGACCACCCGCAAGGTCACGGTCGCGCCCACCCTCGTCGACGTGGCGAGCCGGGGTCGGCTGCGGCTGCGCTCGGCCGACCCGCGCTGGCACCCCTCGATAGACCCGGCCTACTACGACGACCCACGCGACCTCGACGCGATGGTGCGCGGCGTGCAGCGACTGTTCGAGACCGTGATGAGGGGCCGGATGAGGCAGCACATCGCCTACCCCTTCCTGCCCCCGTCCGACTCGCCGACCGAGGCCGACATCGCCGAGCACCTGCGGCGCACCACCCAGACGCTCTACCACCCGGTCGGAACGTGCGCGATGGGGCTGGGTGAGCAGGCGGTGGTCGACCCGCAGCTCAAGGTGTACGGCGTCGAGGGGCTGCGCGTGGCCGACGCGTCCGTCATGCCCGTCGTGCCCCGGGGCAACACCAACGCCCCCACGATCATGATCGGCGAGAAGGCGGCGGACCTGCTGCGCGGCATCGAAGGAGCCAACGGATGAGCCAGAAGCTGGAGTCGCTGAACCCGGCCACGGGCGACGTCGTCGCGATCTACGCGATCGACGGGCCCGCCGAGGTCGACGCAGCGGTCGCGCGTGCCCGGGAGGCCTCCGCCTGGTGGGGTGAGCTCGGGTTCGACGGCCGCAAGCGGGTGCTTGACCAGTGGAAGGGCGTTCTCGCGCGGCGGATGGGCCAGCTCGCCGACGTCGTGCATCAGGAGACCGGCAAGCCCCACGCTGACGCACAGCTCGAGGTCGGCCTGGCGATCGACCACCTGTCCTGGGCGGCCGGCCACGCGGAGAAGGTCCTCGGGCCGCAGAAGGTGTTCGCCGGGCTGCTCATGGCCAACCAGGCCGCATCGGTCGAGTACCCCCCGCTCGGGGTCATCGGGGTGATCGGGCCGTGGAACTACCCGGTGTTCACGCCGATGGGCTCGATCGTCTACGCGCTCGCCGCGGGCAACGCCGTGGTCTACAAGCCCAGCGAGTACACCCCGGGTGTAGGGATCTGGCTCGCCGAGAGCCTGGCGCAGGTGGTGCCCGACCACCCGTTGGTGCAGGTGGTGGTCGGCGGCGGCGAGACCGGTGCCGTGCTGTGCCGCTCCGGCGTCGACAAGCTCGCGTTCACCGGTTCGACGGCGACCGCCAAGAAGGTCATGGCCGCCTGCGCGGAGAACCTCACCCCGGTGCTCATCGAGGCCGGTGGCAAGGACGCACTCCTCGTCGACGAGGACGCCGACCTCCCCTCCGCCGCCGAGGCCGCGATCTGGGGTGCTTTCTCCAACGCGGGGCAGACCTGCGCCGGCGTGGAGCGGGTCTACGTGCACGAGCGTGTGTACGACGCCTTCCTCGAGCAGGTCACCGAGCAGGCGAAAGGCATCCACGCCGGGGCGCACCAGGGCGCCCACTTCGGCCCGATGACGATGCCGGGCCAGGTGGAGGTGGTCCGCCGCCACGTCAACGACGCTCTGGCCAAGGGCGCGCGGGCGATCCTGGGCGGTTCGGAAGCCGTGGGGGACCGCTTCGTCCAGCCGGTGGTGCTGACCGACGTGCCGCACGACTCCTGCGCCATCACCGAGGAGACCTTCGGACCCACGATGACCGTGACCCGGGTGCGTGACATGGACGAGGCGGTCGAGCTCGCGAACGATACCGGCTACGGCCTCGGCTCGACGGTCTTCTCCAAGGCACGCGGGATGGAGCTTGCCCGCCGGATCCGGTCGGGGATGACCGCGGTCAACTCGGTGATCTCCTTCGTTGGCATCCCGGCGCTGCCCTTCGGAGGCGTGGGCGACTCCGGTTTCGGCAGGATCCACGGCGCGGACGGCCTGAAGGAGTTCACCTACGCGAAGGCGATCACCCGACAGCGGGTGAAGCCCCCGATTCTGCTGACCTCGTTCGCGCGCTCGCCGAAGCACGACGCGGCGTTCGCTCAGGTCATCAACGTGCTGCATGGCCGGGCGTCGCAGCTGCCGAAGCTCCGCCGCTCGGTCAGATAGCGCGAGGCTGGTCTGGACCGGGCGATTTGGCGGGTTTGGGAAGTACCCCACGGGGCATCGTGCTCCCTCAGACGCCCGACTAGAGAGGTCTGAGATGAGCCTGCTGGCCTGGATGGTGGAACAGCTGTGCCGCCCGCTCGACACGAAGGTGTGCTCGATCGCCAACGTGACCGACGACGCCGAGGGCGGTCAGTCCTTCCCGGGCTACTATCTGGGCGTCTGACCACACGAGACGCGAGGTCTCACTCCTCCCACGGAGCCTGGTCGCCCATCTTGGCGTAGTACTTCGCCAGGTGGCTCTTCACCCGGTCGATGTCCTTGTCCGGCAGGTCCACCCCGCCGCGCGACCCTTGCATCACGTTGCCCGCGGTGATCACGCCGCGGGGCACCGCCACGAGCCTGCCGTCGACGACATCGGCGATCAGCAGCTTGTAGGCGGTGAAGTTCTGCTTCTTCTCCGCGTCGTACCACACGTGGGCGTCGCGGTACTTCTCGTTCGGCTCGTCCTCCGCGCCCGCCCAGGCGCGCACCCGCTTCTCGGCGGTGTCTCCGTCCCACTCGCGGTCGCGCTCGGCCAGTGGCAGGTCCTGGAACGTCGTGACGGCCATGACTCCTCCTCGCGCTGTCGCGGTGTCGCTCCTCGGCGTCCCGGTACCCAGCCCGGCATGGCGCAAGCCGTCTGCCCACTGTTCCCTTGCCACGCCTGGCCTTTACCTCCCGACGCTCGTGAGCCGATGATGGCAGGGTTGGCGCGCGCGTTCGTCGGCACAAGGGGTGAGTGATGGGAGCCATCGGTCCGCTGCTCGGGATCTTGCTCGTGCTGGGCTTCCTCGGCCTGATGATCTACCTCTTCTCCGCCGGTGCGGCCTCCCGTGCTCTCAACCAGCAGGAGCGCAACGAGCTGAACCAGCTGCGTGCCCTGGTCGACGACCTCAAGGAGACGGCCTGGGACCACCGCGAGCTCGACTCCGCGCTGTCCACGATCATGATCGACAAGATCCGAGAGTATGAGCGGCGCGGCCGCGAGCTCGGCTCCTGACCCCGCTAGGAACCCACAGTTACCCGCCTCGCAGACCAACTTCGTCTTCGACGCGGAAGGCGGGGACTCGGGCCCGAGTACGCCGGCGGTGCGCTCCAGCGCTTCCACGAGCACACCGACCCGAACAAGAAGGCGCAGTGGGAGCAGGACGTGCTCGAGCAGCTGCCCGAACTGGTCAACCGGCAGACCGACGGGGACACGGAGTTCTTCCAGGACTTCGCGGTCACCTTCCAGAAGCCCGAGCCACCGCAGTCCATCAAGGAAGAGCTCGTGAAGCAGCAGGCAGCGGTAGCGACGGCCAAAGCAGCCGAGGCCGAGGCCGCGGCACGCGAGGCCGCCGCCCAGGCGCAGGTCGCGGTCGAGAGAGCCGAGGCGGCCAAGATCGCGCAGCGCGTGCGCGTGCTGGGCCGCGACGGGTACCTGCAGCAGTACGCCATCGACAAGGGCATCAACCCCTTCCAGCCCACGGGCGACGGCCTGATCGTCGACCAGCCCTGACAACCCGACCCCGGCGGAGTGGGTCAGCCGCGATAGTCCACCTCGGGACGCCAGGAATCCGCGGGTTGGGTCGCCGCCGCGAAGATCGCGTCGGCGACCCGGTCGGGTGAGAACGCCGTGTCCGGAGCGAGCGTCCCTCGCACGGTGAGCGACGTGGCCCGGATCCCCTCGGGAGCCAGTGCGGTGTCGAGGCTGAGGACGAGGTTCCTCAGGGCTGCCTTCTGCACACCGAGGGAGCAGGCCTCGTGCCAGGGCTGGTCGGCGGCCATGCTTCCGGTCACGGTGATGCGCGCACCCGAGGTCATGGCCGGTCTGGCCGCCTGGACCGCCGTGAGCAGCGCCGCGACCCCCACGTGGAGGTCGTCGAGGAGGTCGCCGGCGGAGAGGTGGAGCGGGTCGGCGTGGCGGAAGGCACTGGGGTTGAAGTGCAGGACGTCGATGTGCCCCAGGCGCTGCGCGAGGCTTTCGACGGCACCGGTCAGGCCGGCTTGGTCGGTGATATCGACCGGCGCGGACGTCGCAGTGACCCCTGCGGCCCGGAGGTCGCCCGCGAGGCGCTCCAGGGTGTCGGCCGAACGAGCAACCAGCCCGACGTCGTACCCCTCCCGCCCGAACCGGCGGGCGACCGAGGCACCGACACCCGGCCCCGCGCCCACCACCACGATGACCCTGGTCTCCATGGCGCCGACCCTACGGGAGTCGGACCGGGTCGATTCACCGCTTTTCCAGCCAAGCCCGTCGAAGACGGACATACTTCTCGCTGTGGAAACAAGGACTCCGCCACCTGGGAGGGCGGAGTCTTTCAAGTGTCTGGGAGGCCACTATGAACAGAATGACCCGCACTGCGATGGCGGGCGCGCTCGCTGTCGCTCTTTCGCTGGGGGCTGCAGCCGCTCCGGCCGTCGCCGCCCCGAAGGCGGCGCACGCCAAGGTGGCGCACAAGCACGGCAAGGAGGCGAAGGCCGAGCGCCTGCTCGCCAAGCAGGTCGCGCGCAAGTCCGCGTACCTCGGACGCCTCGCGAAGGCCAACAAGGTCGAGCGTCTCGACGACCTGGTCGAGGCGGCTGTGGTGGAGAACATCGAGCGCGACCGTGAGCAGCTCGCAGAGCTCAAGGCAGACGTCGGAGACGTCAAGGGCAAGGTCGTGAGGCGCGAGCTCCGGACCTTCCGGCCGGAGGTCTACCACACGATCATCAATCAGCTCCGCCGGGCGAAGGGTCTTGAGAGGGCGCTGGCCGACGTGAGCGCAGCGGGCGTTGAGGCGCAGGCTGACACCCTCGCAGGGCTCGTCGAGCTGCTCATGACCTACGACGCCGAGACCAAGCGTGCCGAGCTGAGGGCGGCCCAGAGGGTCCTCTCCGAGGTCACGGGAGCACTCGACGAGCTCGAGGACGGCGAGGGTGCCGACGAGGGTGCCGACGAGGGTGCCGACGAGGGTGCCG
>DASSMS010000121.1:0-12566 GCA_035688575.1 Nocardioidaceae bacterium | reverse complement strand
GGGATGACCCTCAGGCCGTTCTCGGGAAGCGGACCCGGGGCGGACAGCTCGGGATGGGGGTGGCTCATGCGGTGCCCTTCATGAAGTTATTCGGTCTCCAGTAGTCCAGCGTTCACGAGCTCGGTGCGAAGGTGGGCGACGAGGTCGTCCCCGGCCGGCACGTGCGGAAGCCTCATGTTTCGGTTGCCGAGCACGCCTAGCAGCTGCATGGCCGCCTTGACGGTCATCGCGCCGGGGGCGCGGTTCATGATCGCGTCGACGACCGGCACCAGGCGCCGGTAGATCGCGAGCGCCTCGGCGAGGTCGCCGGCCTCGACCGCGCGGACCATCGCGGCAAGCTCGTTGCCGGCCACGTGACCCACGACGGACACCACACCGGAGCCGCCGTGGGTGAGCCAGCCGAGGTTCATCGCGTCGTCACCCGAGTAGAACGCCAGGCCGGTGTCGTTCATGATCCGCACGCCTCGGAAGAGGTCGCCGACGGCGTCCTTGACCGCCACGATGCGTGAGTTCTCGGCAAGGCGCTTGTAGGTGTCCTCGGCGATCTGCGTGCAGGTTCGTCCGGGGATGTCGTAGAGCATGACCGGGAGCTCGGTGGCCCGGGCCACCGCCTCGAAGTGAGCGGCGACGCCCTCCTGGGTGGGCTTGCTGTAGTACGGCGTCACGACGAGCGCGCCGTCCGCACCGACCTTGAACGCCTGCTCCGCTAGCTCGACGGAGTGCGCGGTGTTGTTGGTGCCGACGCCGGCGACCACGGTGAGGCGATCGCCCACGGCGTCGATCACCGCACGAAGGACCCGACCGGCCTCGTCGGGGCTGACGGTCGGCGACTCTCCAGTGGTTCCCAGGACCACGACACCGTCGTGCCCGGTGTCAGCGAGGTGGCTTGCGACCTTGGCGGTCCCCTCGAGGTCCACGGACCCGTCGTCGGCGAACGCGGTGACCATCGCAGTGAGGACCCGCCCGAACGGAGCGGGCGCGAGTGTGGCGGGAGTCATGGGGTCAGGTTATCGGTTACGACGGGCACGTCGCTCCCACGGACCCCTGCCCGGCAAAGACCACCGCACCAGGCCGGGACCCGGGTCAGCGGCGCTCGAGCCACACGAAGTCGTAGCCCTCGTGCTTCTCACGGCGGGTCTCGAGCCACTCCGCCCGGTCGAACACCGGGTAGAACGTGTCTCCCTCAGGGCTCTGGTGGACCTCGGTGATGACTTGTACGTCGGCCAGGCCCATCGCCGCGGCGTAGACCTGCGCACCGCCGATCACCATCACGTCGCCCTCGCCGCCCGCCCGGGCCTTGGCGAGCGCCTCCTCCACGCTGCCCACGACCGTGACCCCCTCGGCGCTCCAGCCAGGGGTCCGGGTGACGACGATGTTCGTGCGGTGCGGCAGCGGCCGCCCGATGCTCTCGTAGGTGAGCCGCCCCATGACCACGGTGTGGCCCGACGTGACTGCCCGGAAGTGCTTCATGTCCTCCGGGATCCGCCAGGGGATGTCGCCGTCACACCCGATCACGCCGTTGTCGGCCACCGCCGCGACCAGCACGATCCGCTGCTCCGGCGTACGGGGGCTGTCTTCTGCCGCGGCGTCCGGAGAGGACAGGCTTTCGTGCGGACCGGTCATACGGCGATCGGGGCCTTGATGCCGGGGTGCGGGTCGTAGCCCTCGAGGGTGATGTGCTCGAGCTCGAAGGCGTCGATCTCGGTGACGCCGGGGTCGAGGCGCAAGGTCGGCAGCGGCCGTGGCTCGCGGGTCAGCTGCAGCCGAGCCTGGTCGAGGTGGTTGAGGTAGAGGTGCGCGTCTCCGAGGGTGTGCACGAAGTCCCCGACCTCCAGGCCGGTCGCCTGCGCGACCATGTGGGTGAGGAGCGCGTAGGACGCGATGTTGAAGGGCACCCCGAGGAAGACGTCCGCCGACCGCTGGTAGAGCTGGCAGCTGAGCCGGCCCGGTCCCTCCGCCGAGGGGGCGACGTAGAACTGGAAGAGCGCGTGGCAGGGCGCGAGCGCCATCTGGGGGATGTCCGAGACGTTCCAGGCCGAGACGATGTGACGCCGCGAGTCGGGATCACGGCGGATCGCTTCGACCACCTCCGCGATCTGGTCCACGTGCCGCCCGTCGGGAGTCGGCCAGGACCGCCACTGGTAGCCGTAGACCGGACCGAGGTCGCCGTTCTCGTCGGCCCACTCGTCCCAGATCGTGACGCCGCGGTCCTGGAGCCACTTCACGTTGGTGTCGCCGCGCAGGAACCACAGCAGCTCGGCGAACACCGAACGGGTGTGCACCTTCTTGGTGGTCACGAGCGGGAACCCCTCGCGGAGGTCGAACCGCATCTGGTGGCCGAACACGGACCGGGTGCCGGTGCCGGTGCGGTCACCCTTCTCCACGCCCTCGTCGAGGATGCGCTGGAGGAGGTCGAGGTACTGCTGCACGGAGTCAAACTACACCGGCCCTCCGACGGCTCCGGCGCTTCAGGCGTGCGCGGGCCGCGTGTCCCGCCGCGGGACCATCGCCCCTACTGACCACACTTCGGACGACCGAGAATCGAGGCAGCGTTCGGTGCGGGAGGGTCGAATGACGCGACTCAGCGGCAAGACGGTGCTGGTCACCGGTGCAGCGAGCGGCATCGGTCGCTTGATGGCGCTCGACATCGCGCACCGCGGCGCCACCGTGGTCGCCTGGGACATCCACCGCGAGCCGCTCGACGACCTCGTCCGAGAGATCTCGGCCCTCGGCGGCCGTGCTGCCGCGTTCACCTGCGACGTCGGAGACCGCGCAGCAGTCGAGGAGACCGCCGAGCGGGTCCAGCGCGAGGTCGGCGCGGTCGAAGTACTCGTCAACAACGCGGGCGTGGTCAGCGGTCGCCCCTTGCTCGAGCTCACCGAGGACGACATCGAGCGGACCTTCCGGGTGAACGTCCTGGCCCACTTCTGGACAATCAGGGCCTTCCTCCCCGCGATGGTCGAGCAGGGATCGGGACACATCGTGACCATCGCCTCGGCGGCCGGCCTGCTGGGCATTCCTCGGATGACCGACTATGCCGCCAGCAAGCACGCCGCCGTCGGTCTCGCCGAGAGCCTGCGCCTGGAGCTGTCCCGCACCGCTCCAGGCGTGCGTACGACGCTGGTCTGCCCGTCCTACATCGACACCGGGATGTTCGAGGGGGCCGAGGTCCGCGCCCGCCACCTCATCCCGATGCTGCGGGCCGAGGACGTCTCGGCGGCGGTCGTCCGCGCGGTGGAGCAGGACCGGGAGCAGCTGCTGATGCCGCTGATGGTCAACACGATCTCCCCGCTGCGCGTCCTCCCCACCCGTGTCTTCGACGCGACCGCGCGGATGCTCGGCATCGCCTCCTCCATGGACCGGTTCGTCGGGCGGCGGACAGAGCAGGACCCGGCCCAGCGAGCCTCCGGCTGACCGCGCCGCACACAGGAGGCTTGTGGCAGGCTCAACGCATGGCGACCTACTTCGACGTTCACCCGGTCGACCCCCAGCCCCGCTCCATCGCCCAGGTGGTGCGGATCATGCGCGACGGCGGGGTGATCGCCTACCCCACCGACTCCGGCTTCGCCCTCGGCTGCCAGATGGGCAACCAGGAGGGGCTGGCCCGCATGCGGCAGATCCGCGGCCTCGACGACAAGCACCACTTCACGCTGCTGTGCAAGGACTTCTCCCAGCTCGGCCAGCTCGTCCACATCGACAACGCCGTCTTCCGGGCGGTCAAGGCCGCGACGCCCGGCTGCTACACGTTCATCCTGCCGGCGACGAGCGAGGTGCCCCGCAAGCTGCTGCACCCCAAGAAGCGGACTGTCGGCGTGCGCATCCCCCAGCACAGGGTCGCGCAGGCCATCCTGACGGAGATCGGCGAGCCGATCGTCACGACCACGCTCCTGCTCCCTGGTGACGAGGAGCCGCTGACCGACGGCTGGGAGATCAAGGAACGGCTCGACCACCAGGTCGACGCGGTCATCGACTCCGGCGACGCCGGGAAGGAGCCGACCACAGTGGTCGACTTCTCCTCCGGCGCCCCGGAGGTCGTGCGCACGGGCGCCGGTGACCCGTCACCCTTCGAGTGAGGCCACCCGCCCCGGCGACGATCGGCTAGCCGACCGTCGAGGTGATGAAGTCGTGGATCGACGGATTGTTGACCTCGCCGTACACGCCGGGGAACTTCGGCGTCGCGCAGCCGAGACCGTAGGAGACGATCCCGACCTGGACCAGGCGACCGTCGGCGAGGCTCCCGAAGAGCGGCCCGCCGGAGTCGCCCTGGCAGGAGTCGCCGCCGATGGTCTCGGCACACATCTCCGAGTCCGCCTGGAAGCCCATCAGGCCGTTGGTCGTGCAGCTCTCGTCCGAGACGGCCTCGACGTCGACCGCCTTCATCTGCGCGGGGATGAGCGGCGAGCCGAAGAACTCGGTGCCCCAGCCCGACACCGTCAGAGCGGCGCCGTCCTGCTCGAGGGTGTCCTCGCCTTGCGGCACCAGCTCGATCGCCGGCGCCGCGATCGGCTCCGTGGTGTGGATGAGCGCCGCGTCGAAGGTGTCGGTGTCCTCGTAGTCGGGGTGGACCACGATCCGGTCGGCAGCGAGGGTCTGGCCCTCTGCGGTGTCCTCGAGGTTGGTGCGTCCCACCGCGACCTGGATCTCGGACGGCTTGGTGTCGACCATGCAGTGGGCGGCGGTCAGCACCCACTGCGGAGCGATGACCGAGCCTCCGCAGAAGTGGCCGTCGGTCCCCTCGGACCCGGCCGTCTGGATCGACGCCATGAAGGCGAGGTCACCGTCCTCGACCTGGTAGCCGCCGACGATGGCCTGGGCCGGGACGAGTGCTGAGACGACGGCCAGGGAGGTTCCGGCGAGCGCTGCGCCGAGACGGGTGAGGAGTCGCATGGTTTCCTTTCGGGGACCGGCGCGGCCCGAGCCGCGCTCTTAGGGCCCAACGAAGCCGGTTCTCGCGCGTTACGCCGCCACCCGTCCTGGACGCCGCGCCTTGCCCGGTGATGCGCGCACAGCACAGCGCCCGGCGAGAGACTCACCGGGCGCTGTTCGACGAACCTGGACGCGATACGTCGCGGCGCCGTGCCAGTGCACAGACGGAGGGGTCGGCCACCTCCTGGCCCACACGACCAGGATCGAGGAATCGCTCGGCTTGGCCGAGATCAGGCGTCGTAGTCGAGGACAACCTTCGGCGAGGTGGGGTGGGACTGGCAGGTGAGGGCGTACCCGCGCTCCACCTCGTCGGGCTCCAGCGCCCAGTTCGTGTCCATCTCCACGGTGCCCTCGACGACCTTCGCGCGACAGGTGCCGCAAACACCGCCCTTGCACGCGAACGGCGCGTCGGGTCGGACCGCGAGCGCCGCCTCGAGGACAGACGGGCCCTCAGGGGCCAGGGTGAAGGTCGATCTGCGGCCGTCAAGGGTGATGGTGACCTCCGCTCCCGTCGTCTCACCGGCCGTCTGCGTCGGGGTACGACGGGCCGGAGGCGTCGTCTCGACGTGGAACACCTCGGCGTGGACCGCGCGCTTCGAGACCCCCTCGGCGATGAGCTGCTTGCGCAGCGACGCGACCATCTCGTAGGGCCCACACAGGAACCATTCGTCGACGTCCTCGGGCCGGACCAAGGCGTCGAGGAAGCGCTGCATGCGCGGCACGTCGAGCCGCCCGGAGAAGAGCTCGACCTCCTGCTGCTCCCGGGAGAGCACGTGGAAGAGCGCGAACCGGTCCGGGTAGCGGTCCTTGAGGTCCTCGACCTCCTCGAGGAACATCACGGAGGCGTGGGTCCGGTTGGCGTAGATGAGGGTCACTCGGGACTGCGGCTCGACCTCGAGCGTCGTGGCCACGATCGAGAGGACGGGCGTGATGCCGGACCCCGCGGCGACGCAGACGTAGCTCTTGGCGTTCTGGGGGTCGAGCTCGGTGAAGAACCTGCCGCTCGGCGTCATCACGTCGATCACGTCGCCGGGCCGGAGCTGGTCGAGCGCGTGCTCGGAGAACGCGCCGCCGGGAAGTCGCTTGACGGCGATGCGGAGCGTCCCGGAGGAGACCGGCGTGCAGATCGAGTAGTTGCGGCGTACCTGGTCCCCCGCCAGCTCGGTGAGCACGGTGATGTGCTGCCCCTGGGTGAACGCGTAGTCCTCGCGCAGCTCGTCCGGCACGTCGAAGGTGATCGCGACGGAGTCGTCGGTCAAGGGCTCGATCGCGGCGATCGTGAGGGGGTGGAACACCGCATGGCTGCTGCTCACTGCGCAGGCTCCTAGATGGTCTTGAAGTGGTCGAACGGCTCCCGGCAGGCGTTGCACACCCAAAGCGACTTGCAGGCCGTGGACCCGAACCTGCTCAGCTCGCGGGTGTCCGGGGAGCCGCACTGGGGACAGCGCAGCGACAGGGTGAGGGCCACCGGCGCTCCCGGTTCCCGGTGTGAGGGAGGCGCGATGCCGTACTCCTCGAGCTTGCGCCGGCCCTCCTCGCTCATCCAGTCGGTCGTCCAGGCGGGGCTCAGCACGAGCTCGACGCTCACGTCGTCGTACCCCGCCCCCGCCAGCGCCTCGACGACGTCCGCCCGGATCGCGTCCATCGCCGGGCACCCGGAGTAGGTCGGTGTGATCGTCACGTTCACGTGCCCGTGATCGTCCACCTCGACGTCGCGCAGGATCCCGAGGTCCTCGATCGTGAGCACCGGGATCTCCGGGTCGGGCACCGTGGCGGCCACGGAGCGGGCGGTTTCGGCCACGGGGGTCGAGGCCGTCACCAGGACGCTCCGGGGTGGGAACGAGCGAGGTGCTGCATCTCGGCGAGGAGGTAGCCCATCTGCTCGGTGTGGACACCACGGCGCCCGCCGGTGACCGCAGGGGGTACGTCGGGCAGGGCGAGCGTCGCCTCGGACACGACGGCCGCGACCCGCATCCGCCACGCCTCGCGCAGCAGGGCCGGGTCGACCGCGACACCGGCCTCGACGAGGGCGGGGTCGATGTGGCTGTCGTCGAACAGCTCGTCGGAGTAGGGCCACTCGGCGTCCAGACCGGCCTGCATGCGGCGGTGGGACTCCTCGGTGCCGTCACCGAGGCGCAGCACCCACATGCGCGCGTGGTCGACGTGGTAGTCGGCCTCCTTCACGGCCTTGGCCGCGACCGCGGCGAGGATCGGGTCGGTGCTGGAGCGCAGTGCGGACCAGAGCTCGTGGAGGTAGGTCGAGAGCAGCAGCAGCCGCGCGATGGTCACCGCGAAGTCGCCGTTCTCGCGCTCGACGAGCTGGACGTTGAGGAAGTCGCGCTCGTCGCGGAAGTAGGCCAGCGCGTCCTCGTCACGCCCTCGTCCCTCCACCTGCCCGGCGTGGGTCAGCAGGGCACGCGCCTGTCCGAGCAGGTCGAGCCCGATGTTGGCCAGCGCTACATCCTCCTCCAGCTCGGGGGCCGAGGCGATCCACTCGCCGAGGCGCTGGGCGGCGACCAGCACGTCGTCGGCCAGTGCGAGGACGTAGCGCGCGTGTGCGTCGGTGTTCACAGGTGCTCCACGCCCTCGGGCACCTCGTAGAACGTGGGGTGCCGGTAGATCTTGTCGGCAGCCGGCTCGAAGAACGAGTCCTTCTCGTCCGGGCTCGACGCGGTGATCGCGGCCGCGGGGACGACCCAGAGCGACACGCCCTCCTGGCGGCGGGTGTAGAGGTCCCGCGCGTTGCGCAGGGCCATCTCGGCGTCAGGGGCATGCAACGACCCGACGTGGACGTGCGACAGCCCCCGGCGGGACCTCACGAAGACCTCCCACAGCGGCCAGTCCCTACGGCTCCCGCTGGTCGGACCTGTCGAGACCTCGCTCATGCGAGACCTCCCTCGACGGGAAGGCGATGTGCGAGGTGTCCTTGGGACGTCATGCGACTGCTCCACTCCTGTTGCTCTCCTGCCGCTTGCGCGCGTAGGCCGCGGCCGCCTCCCGGACCCACGCGCCCTCCTCGTGGGCACGGACCCGGTGGGACATGCGCTGCTTGTTGCACGGGCCGTTGCCCTTGATGACCTCGAACAGCTCGGTGAAGTCGATCTCGCCGAAGTCGTAGTGGCCGCGCTCCTCGTTCCAACGCAGCTCCGGGTCGGGCAGGGTGAGTCCGAGCGCCTCGGCCTGCGGGACCGTCATGTCGACGAAGCGCTGGCGGAGCTCGTCGTTGGAGAACCGCTTGATACCCCAGCGCATCGACTGCTCGGAGTGGGTGGAGTCCGCGTCGGAGGGGCCGAACATCATGAGGCTCGGCCACCACCAGCGGTCCACCGCGTCCTGCGCCATCGCCTTCTGCGCCTCGGTGCCGTGCGCGAGGGTGTAGAGCAGCTCGAACCCCTGCCGCTGGTGGAACGACTCCTCCTTGCAGACCCGCACCATCGCGCGGGCGTAGGGGCCGTAGGAGCAGCGGCACAGCGGCACCTGGTTCACGATGGCCGCCCCGTCGACCAGCCAGCCGATCGCACCGACGTCGGCCCAGGTCTGCGTGGGGTAGTTGAAGATCGAGGAGTACTTCTGCCGGCCCGAGTGGAGGGCGTCGAGCAGGTCTGCACGGTCGACGCCGAGGGTCTCGGCGGCGGCGTAGAGGTAGAGCCCGTGGCCGGCCTCGTCCTGGACCTTGGCCATCAAGATCGCCTTGCGGCGCAGGCTCGGCGCCCGGCTGATCCAGTTCCCCTCCGGCTGCATGCCGATGATCTCGGAGTGCGCGTGCTGCGCGATCTGACGGATCAGCGTCTTGCGGTACGCCTCCGGCATCGCGTCGCGCGGCTCGATCCGGCCGTCGGTGTCGATGAGCTCCTGGAAGCCGGGCGGGTCGTCGGCCGCCGGGCCCGGGGCGGCCTTCGCCGCAGGGGGCGCGGCGTCGCGCTCGGGGGGCTGGAAGTCGTTGCCGTACATGTGAGCAGCCTAACAAATGTTGTTACACCTTTTACACCGCGCGGCCACTCACCTGTAACACGGAGCCTCCTGACAGGATTGCGTCATGAGCACTCCCCACGGCAACCCGACCGCAGACGTCTCCGTGCGGGTGGCCTGGGCCGACGACGCCGACGCCATCGCCGGTGTCCAGGTGAAGGCGTGGCGGCAGGCCTACGACGGCCTCCTGCCCGTCGACGTAATCGAGGCACTCGACCCCTCCGACTTCGCCGCGGCCTGGACGACCTCCCTGTCGAAGCCCAAGGACGCCCGCAACCGCGTGCTGGTCGCCCTGGAGCGCAACACGGTGCGGGGGTTCGCGATCACCTCCCCCTCCGAGGACCCCGACTCGGACCCGGTCCTGGACGGCGAGGTCGCCGAGCTGACGGTCGATCCCGACCAGACCCGGCACGGTCACGGGTCCCGGCTGCTGCAGGCGTGCGTCGACACCCTGCGCGCCGACCGCTTCCGCCGGGCCGTCCTGTGGCTCAACAGCACCGACGACACTCTCCGCAAGTTCCTCACCGAGGCCGGATGGGCACCCGACGGCGCCCATCGGGAGCTCGACCTGCGCGGGGACGGCGAGGTCCTGGTCAAGCAGGTGCGTCTTCACACCGACCTGGGCGACTGAGCCAGACTCTCAGGTTTGTTTCAGGCGGGACTGGCAACCTGGACGGCGTCTGGTTCGTCGAAACAGATGTGAGGCCCGCACGGGGCCACTCCGGGGGAACGGAGAGAGCGTTGTTGGGACCGTTGCCGAAGCTGTACCGCGTGGTCGTATCCGTGGCCGCTCTCCTGGTGTTCGTCGTCGGCGGCGCCTTGGCGGCTTTCATCCTCCCCTACCCGGTCCTGGTCAGCGCCGGGGCGAGCGTCGGCCTCGGCATCGGCGCAGTGTGCGCCTACCTCCTCGTGCACCCGTCGGGGACGTCGGCGCAGCCCCACGAGGTACGACGCCGCCGTTTGCACTAGGTTCGAACGGGTGACCGCACCCACCTCTCACCGGACGATCATCCGTGACGGGATCGCGGTCGGTGTCGCCACCGGCGCCTACGGCATCTCCTTCGGCGCCATCTCCGTGGCCGCCGGCCTGTCGGTCCTCCAGACCTGTGTCCTCTCACTGGCCGTCTTCACCGGAGCCTCCCAGTTCGCCTTCGTCGGCGTCGTGGCCGCGGGCGGGGCCCCGCTCTCCGCCGCTGTGACCGGGCTGCTGCTCGCCACCAGGAACACTCTGTACGGCCTGCGGCTCGCTCCCCTGCTCGGCTGGACCGGGTGGCGCAGGGCGGCGGCCGCTCAGCTTCTCATCGACGAGTCCACCGCCATGTCGGTCACCCGCGAGAGCACCGAGGAGGCGCGGGTCGGCTTCCTCAGCACCGGCCTGGCGGTCTTCGTGCTCTGGAATGTCGCGACGTTCGGCGGAGCCGTCGCCGGGGAGGCGCTCGGGGACCCGCGGACCTACGGCCTCGACGCGGCGGTCGGAGCAGCCTTCCTGGCCCTGCTCTGGCCCCGGCTGCGCGACCGCGACAACCAGCTCACCGCCCTGCTCTCGGTGGCCCTAGCACTCGTGCTCGTCCTCGTGGCACCGGCCGGGGTCCCGGTCCTGGCGGCCGCGCTCGTCGCTCTGGCCATGGGCTTCGCCACCAGACGGGACGAGGACACGACCGAGATGCCGGACCGGGACGACCTGCCGGGCGGGGGTGAGCACGAATGATCTGGGCCGCGATCGTCCTGACCGGTATCGGCGCCTACCTGCTCAAGCTCGCCGGCCTCTCGATCCCCGCCTCGATCCTCGAGCACCCGGTCGTCCACCGCATCGCGGACCTGATCCCGGTAGCGCTGCTGGCGGCGCTCGTGGCCGTGCAGGTGTTCAGCGAGGGGCAGGCGCTCACCGTGGACGCGCGGGCGGCCGGGCTCGCCGCCGCCGTGTTCGCCCTGCTGCTGCGGGCGCCGTTCATCGTGGTGGTGCTCATCGCGGCCCTGACCGCCGCGATCATCCGCCTCATCTGAACCGGCCGTGCGGTCGCCGCCTAGGGGATCTCGATCCGGCCGTTCTCGTCGATCGGGAAGCCGGGGTTCCAGGCGATCTCCCACAGGATCCCGTCGGGGTCGGCGAAGTAGCCGGAGTACCCGCCCCACTCGGCCCGCGTCGGCGGCTTGACGATGGTCCCGCCCACATCGCGGACGCGCACGAAGGCGAGGTCCACCGCGTCCTCGGTCGGCAGGTTGATGGCGAGCGTGATCCCGCGGTACCTCGGCAGCTCGTCCTCCGGGGTCGCGTCGAGGTGGGCGTCGTCGGCGAGGGCCTCGTAGCCGAAGAGCCCGATCCACGTGCCCGAGGTCTTGAACCAGACGATGCCGTTGGCCTCGTCGCCCCGCTTCTCCCAGCCGAGGTCGCGGTAGAAACGGACGGAGCGGGCGAGGTCGCTCACGCCGAGGGTCACGATTGCGAAGTTGGGGGCGAGGTCGTGAGGCATGAGGACATTGTGGCCTAGACCGGCCCCGTCAGCCGTGCGCGGGGGCCAGACCTCAGCTGCCGCGGCCGTCGTACAGCTCGATGGCGCGCCGCACGGCAGAGCGCGCCCGGGTGCGGTCACCGGCGTCGTCGTAGGCCAGAGCCAGGCGGTACCACGCCTGCCAGCTCTGCGGCTGCGCCTCCACCTCGGCCTGGCGAGCGCCGAAGGCCTCGTCGGCCGCCGTGCGCTCGACCCGCCCCGAGGGTCGCCTGGGCAGGTCGTCGAGGGGCAGTCCGCCCTCGGCCTCGAGAGCGGCGGCGAGCTCGGCGGACCGGCGTCCGAACGTGATCTCCCGCCACACGAGCGCGAGACCGAGCACGGGGAGCACCAGCACGCCGATGCCGAGGACGACGGCCACCGGCTCGCCGCTGGCGACGAAGGCGACACCCTTCGCGCCGATCAGGACCGCGTAGAAGACGAGGATGACGACCAGGAGGGCGATGGTCGCCTTGGTGCGCATCAGTCGAGGCCCATGAACTCTTCGAGGCCGACGGTCAGTCCGGGCGCGGATTCGATGCTGCGCAGCCCCAGCAGCACCCCCGGCATGAAGGAGATGCGGTCCATGGAGTCGTGGCGGATGGTCAGGGTCTCGCCCGGACCGCCGAGGATGACCTCCTGGTGCGCGACGAGCCCCCGCAGGCGCAGTCCGTGGACCCGGATCCCGTCGACGTCGGCGCCGCGGGCGCCCTCGAGCGAGGTGGAGGTGGCGTCCGGGATGGGCCCCGAGCCCGCCTTGCGGCGCGCTTCGGCGATCAGCGATGCGGTGCGCCGGGCGGTGCCCGAGGGCGCGTCGGCCTTGTCGGGGTGGTGGAGCTCGACGATCTCCACCGACTCGTAGAACGGCGCGGCCTCTGCGGCGAACCGCATCATCAAGATCGCGCCGATCGAGAAGTTCGGGGCGATGAGCACGCCGGTGTCCGGGGAGTCGGTCAGCCAGGAGCGGAGCAGGTCGAGCCGGGCGTCGTCGAAGCCGGTCGTGCCCACGACGGCGTGGATGCCGTGGTCGACGCAGAACTCCAAGTTGTCCATCACCACGTCGGGGTGGGTGAAGTCGACGACCGCCTGCGCCCCGGAGGAGACCAGCTCGTCGATCGGGTCGTCTGCGTCGATCGCCGCGACCAGCTCCATGTCGTCGGCCGCCTCGACCGCCCGACAGACCTC
>DASSMS010000054.1:0-10969 GCA_035688575.1 Nocardioidaceae bacterium | reverse complement strand
TTCCGCCCGGAGACCCGGTCGCCGGCCGCTGCACGAGGTCGGAGAGGCGCCGGACTAACGGTTCACCCTTATGGCCGCGGGCTGAACGCGTGTCCAGTCCACACGCCGGACACATCTAGACTGTTCCTCCGAGAAGGGGAGGGAAGAAGCATGGACCAGGATGTCGCAGGTCAGCTTCAGGAGCTCCATGCCCGCGTCTGCAAGGCCATCGCCGACCCGAAGCGGCTGCTGATCATCAACGAACTCCGCGACCGAGAGCTCAGCGTCGGGGACCTCTGTGACGCTCTCGGCTTCACACAGTCCAACGCCAGCCAGCACCTCGCGGTCCTGCGCGAGCGGGGAATCGTGTCCGCCCGTCGTTCGGGCAGCAACGTCTTCTACTCGCTCCGCAGCCAGAAGATCGTGCAGGCGGTGGACCTGCTGCGTGAGTTCCTCGCCGAGGACCTCGCGGACCGCGGCGCCCTCAGTGGCGCGATCACCCAGTAGCCGCCGGAGACCCTCCCGGCCTAGCCGTCCGTGCGTCGAAAGGGGTGGCTCTGGTCGTAGTCGAGCCGCTTGACCATGTGCACCACGGCGCCGACCTTCGGCTCGCTCACGAAGTTGAGGTTGTCGACGAGCGCGCGCATCAGGGACAGGCCGCGACCGCTCTCGGCGTCGTCGTCCTTCTGGTCCTTGACCGAGGTCGCGTCGAAACCGTCACCCCGGTCGAGCACCGTGATCGCGCAGCGGTCCGCCGCGAGCTCGATGCTCACCTCGTAGCCCTCGCTGTCGATGGCGTGCTGGATGACGTTGGCGCACGCCTCGGAGATCGCCAGCTCGACGTCGTGGATGCTGTCGGCGGCGACGCCGAACGCACGCAGGATCTGGGCGGCCAGGCGACGGATCACCGGCACGCTGTGGCTCTGGCGTGGCAGCGACACCGACATCTCCAGCCGCGGCGACGGGTCGGACGGCTGGTGGGCTCCCCTCGGCGGCCAGGAGTAGGTGCTGCCGCAGACCTCGTCCTCGACATCGCCGAAGAAGACCTGGAGCCGATCGGCGGGGTCGCCGAGCGCGATCGTCTCGTCGAGCACCACCGTGGCCTTGCCGTGCACGCGTGCAGCGAGGCGTCCCGCGATCGCCTCGGTGATCCGGGCGAGGGTCGGGATCTGGCAGACGGCGGGGCCGAAGGGGCTCTTGTCGACGAGGACCTCGAACCCGTCGTCGTCGACGCGGACGGCCCGGTAGCCGCCGCCGAGCGCCTCGTGGAGGCGGCCGAACAGGTCGACCGCGTCCTGGGTGGTGTCGACGGACTCGTCCTGGCGGACCGAGGCGTCCGCGAGCAGGGCGCCCGCTGCGGCGGCGACCTGGTCGGGCGATGCCACCGGGTGCGACTCGGTCGCCGAGGCCAGGGCGATCGTCGCCGACGAGGGGCCGTGCTCGAGCGGGCGGAGGTCCACAAGGTAGGCGGGGTCGGGGTCGAAGTCGCTCGGCACCTCGCGGGGGACGCTGAGCTCCACCGTCGTCGGCTCGCCGGACGCGGCCTCGGCCAGGGCGCGGCGCTCGAGCGCGCTCACCTGACTGAAGTCGGCTTCGGAGAGCGACGGGGCGCCCTTGCCGACAGGCCGGATGGTCAGCGTCGGGAAGAGGCGCGACCAGTCGAGGTGCAGCCAGAGCGGGTCGTCACCGCCTGCCGAGGCGAGGGCTGTCTCGGCAGCCTCGACGGCGTTGCGGACACGCGACTCGTCGATCGTGTGACGGAAGAGGTGGTCCTCCAACGCCTGCACGGCAGCCTTCGTCGCGTTGTCGCGTCCAGTATCGAGTAGCCAGTCCACGTCCTGAGAACCTCTCCCCCGCAGGGGCCGCCGTGTGCGGCCGGTCACGGGAGGTATACCCAGCAAGGGTGCACGGCACACCGGACTTGCGTCACACTCGCTCAGGTCACCTCAGCTTGAGCGTCTCCACCAGCCGCCTTGCCGCGCTGCCGCCCTCCTCGGTCGCCACGGCGAGCGCGCGTGGGACGTCTAGGTCGTCGAGGAGGGCTGCGACCACCCCCTCCGCCCCCTCGGGGCTCTCGTGGGTCCTCCCGGCGGCCTCGTACAGCGCGTCGAGCGACTTCTCTGCCGCGGTGACCTGGCCCTCGTCGTACTCCCAGGCCTGGTGCCAGGGTCGGTTGACGATCATCAGGCGTACCGCAGCGGGCCGGTGGTCGGTGAGGAGCTCGCCGACGAGGGTCATGTTCCCGGTCGACTTGGCCATCTTGCGGCCGCCCTTGTGGACCGCGCCGATGTGGACCTCCCGGCGTGCGAACGGCGCGACGCCGCTGGCGGCCTCGACCATCCCGCACTGGTACGCGTGGTGGGGGTAGGTGAGGTCCTCCCCGCCCACGATCACGTCGATGCTGGTGCCGAACGTCGCCCAGGCCATCGCCGCGCACTCGGCGTGCCACCCTGGCCGTCCCCAGCCCCACGGGCTCGGCCACGCGGGTTCGTTCTCGGGAGAGGGGCGCCAGACCGGTACGTCGAACGGCGAGTCGCGGTGGGTGTCGTCGGGGTCGTCACCGAAGTCGCGGGAACGCTCGAGCGCCTCCTTCTCGCTGAGCCCGCTCCTCAGGGCGACGCCCTCGCCGCGGAAGTACACGAAGCCGTCGCGCTCGTAGGCGTGGCCGGCGGCGAGCAGCGCCGCGGCGAGCTGGGTCACGTGTGCGACGTGCAGGCGGGCGTGCGGGGCGTGGTCCGGGGCTCGGTTGCCGAGCGCCTTCATGTCGCGCTCGAACAGGAACTCCTGGGTGAGCGCGAACTCGTCGTAGGGCCTGCCGTGCTCGAGCGCGGCAGCCGTTAGCACGTCGTCGACGTCGGTGACGTTTCGGCAGGTCTCGGGCGTGACGCCGGCGAGACGGGCAACGCACTGGAGGACGTCGGCCCACACGAACGTGGAGGCGTGCCCGAGGTGGGTCACCAGGTAGGGCGTGATCCCGCAGACGTAGATCCGCGCGGTCGCGGTCAGGGGCAGGCGCCGCCCGGCCAGGACCAGGTCGCTTGTGTGCAGCGGCTCGGAGTCCACGAGAGGGACCCGTCCCGCTGAGCCGAGGATGCCTGAGGCCGAGAGGTTGCTGTGCACCCGATGATCATGCCTCTTGAGGGTGCCCCGTGAAAGCCGGTCGCCGGCAATCGAGGGGTCCCGGTTGCGAGCCGGTGCCATAGTGGCGGACATGTCAACGGACGTCGTGGTCGTCGGCGCCGGCCTCGCGGGCCTCACCTGTGCCCGCGAGCTCGAGCGTGCGGGCCTCGACGTGGTCGTGCTCGAGAAGTCCGACGCCGTCGGCGGACGGATCCGTACCGACGTCATCGACGGCTTCCGCTGCGACCGGGGGTTCCAGCTGGTCAACCCCGCCTACCCGGCCCTGAAGCAGCTCGTCGACGTCGTGGCCCTCGACCTGCGGGCGTTCGCGGCGGGTGCGGCGCTCGCCGGCGAGCGCGGCTTCGCGATCGTCGCCGACCCGAGGCGCAGCCCCGGTTACCTTCCCCGCGTGCTGCGCAGCGGCTACGTCCTTCCCGGCGAGCTCGCGCGGTTCGGGGCCTGGGCGAAGCCTTCTCTGGGCAGCGTCCGCCACCTGTTGGCGCAGGAGGACGAGCCGCTCGCCGACTCGCTCGACGGCGCGGGGGTCCGCGGCCGGATCCGGGACGAGGTCTTCGAGCCGTTCTTCACCGGGGTGCTCGCCGAGGACCGCGGGCAGACCTCGGCGACGTTCGCCCGTCTCCTGGTCAGGTCGTTCGCCCGCGGCACCCCGGGGGTGCCGGCTCTCGGCATGTCGGAGCTGCCCGGACAGATCGCGTCGGACCTGCGGCGCGAGGTCGAGCTGGAGACCGAGGTGGTCTCGCTCGAGCGCAGGGAGAACGGTTGGCGGGTTGAGACCGAGAAGGGCCCGTACGACGCCCGCGCGGTCGTCGTGGCCGCCGATCCCGCCGGTGCCGCGGGGCTGACAGGAGTCGACGCCGCGACGATGAAGGGGCTCACCACGTACTGGTTCGCGGCGGAGGAGGCCCCCACCGACCTCGACCTGCTGGTGCTCGACCCCAGCCGGAGCGGCCCGGTGGTCAACACGGCCGTCGTGTCGAACGTGGCGCCCGCGTACGCGCCCCCGGGGCGCCACCTGGTCCAGGCCACGGCGCTCGCCGGAGAGTCGACCGCGGGCGAGGCCGAGGTTCGCGAGCACCTGGAGCGGATGTACCGGAGACCCACCAGGTCATGGGACCTCGTGGTCGTGCACCACGTGGTCCACGCGCTTCCCCATCAGCGCCCGGGCGTATCGCTGCGCCGGCCGGTTGCCCTCGGGGATGGGCTGTTCGTGGCCGGCGACCACCGCGACACCGCGTCGATCCAGGGCGCCCTCGTCTCGGGACGCCGGACCGCTGCCGCGGTGCGCGCGGCGCTCGTCTGACGGGTCAGCCCTGGGCCGGGTCCGCCTGGCTGATCTCTCGTGCCTTCTGGTCGAGCCAGGCGTCGTCGACCTGCACCCCGGCCTCCGCGGCCGCCTTGCGCAGCTCCTCACGGACGGTCTCGGCCGGTGCGCCCTCCTGCCAGGAGAGGACCCGGTCGACCACGGCCTGCTGTGCCTCGGCCTCGGCGCCGCGGGCGGAGCTCTCGGAAGCGTCGTTGCGAAGCTCTTCGTTGTCAGTCATGGCGCCGGGTTACCCAGCCGGCCGCCGTTCTACGCGGGCTACCTTGGCGGTATGCGGATGTTCGTGGCACTCGTGCCGCCCGAGAGCGCGCTGGAGGACCTGGGAGAGTTCCTCGCCCCGCGGCAGGAGGCCGGCCGGGACCTTCGCTGGACCGCGCCGGAGCAGTGGCACGTGACGCTCGCGTTCATGCGCGAGGTCCCGGACCGTGCCCTCGACGACCTGCTGGCCCGGCTGGAGCGTGCGGCCCACCGTCGTACCCCGTTCACGGTGACCGTCGCGGGGGGTGGCGCCTTCCCGAACCCGGCCCGGGCCAAGGTGCTGTTCGCGGGTCTCTCGGTGAGCGACGACGAGGAACTGCGGCGGCTCTCGACCGGGGCCCGGGCGGCGGCGAACAAGGCCGGAGCGGAGGCGGGGGGCGGACACTTCCATCCCCACGTCACCCTTGCGCGGATCAGGCGGCCGCTCGACATGACGAAGTGGATCCGGGTGCTCGAGGCCTACCGCGGGCCTACCTGGGAGGCCTCTCGGATCAGCCTCGTGGCGTCGCACCTGGGCGAGGGGCCGCGTAAGCGACCCCGTTATGAGGTGATCGAGTCATTCCGCCTGGGTCGTCTGGAGTCGTAGCGTCGCGAGCATGAGGATCGCGGTGCTCGGCACGGGGATCGCGGGGCGGACCCTGGCCCAGGCATTCGCCCGGCTCGGCCACGAGGTGGTCGTCGGGACACGGGACCCGGAGGTGACCCGCGCACGCGACGACTGGACGCTCGACCTGCCGCTGGCCGCCTACGGCGAGGTCGCCGAGGGGGCCGACCTCGTCGTCAACGCGACCAACGGCCTGGCGACCCTGGCCGTGCTCCGGACGGTGGGGGCCGAGGCGCTCGCTGGGAAGGTCCTGCTCGACGTGGCCAACGCGCTCGACGCCTCGCAGGGCTTCCCACCGCGGCTCGCCGTCGCGGACGGCGACTCGCTCGCCGAGCAGATTCAGCGCGCCTTCCCCGACACCCGGGTCGTGAAGTCCCTGAACACCGTCAACTGCGCCGTGATGGTCGACCCCAAGCGGGTGGGCGACGGCCTGACGACGATGTTCGTGGCCGGTGACGACGTCCGGGCGCGGGAGACGGTGGTCTCGCTGTTGGGGCAGCTCGGCTGGTTCGACATCATCGAGTTCGGCCACCTCTCCGCGGCGCGCGGGATGGAGATGTGGATGCCGCTGTGGATCCGGCTCATGGGGCGCCTCGGCGCGGTCGACTTCAACCTGAAGATCGTGAGATAGGTAACAGCCCCGTAACCGCGCCGTGCCAGCATTGCCCCATGCGTGTCGAGCGGATCGGGTTCACACCGCTGAAGGGTGCACGCCACCTCGCGCACGACTCGGTCGAGCTCTCGGCCACCGGCCCCACGTGCGACCGGCTCTTCTGCCTGGTCGACCCCGCGCGCGGCCGCGTGCTCCGCACGGTGGAGAACCCCTCGCTGGTGCGCTGCGTCGCCCGGTGGGGGACCGGCACACTTCGCGTCGACCTGCCTGACGGTGGCCGGGTCGAAGGGGAACCGAGGCCCACCGGCGAGGTCCTGAAGGTCGACTACTGGGGCCGGACGGCGGCGGTCGAGCGTGTCGCAGGCCCGTGGGCCGAGGCCTTTTCCGAGCACCTGGGGTACGACGTCGTGCTCACCCGCTCCGTAGAGGCGGGAGAGGTCGTGTACGGCGCTCCGGTCACTCTGCTGACGTCGGCGTCCATGCGTCTGCTGTCCGAGCGACTCGGGCGCGAGGTCGACAGCGCTCGGTTCCGCTCGACGTTCCTGATCGGGGCCGACGCCTCCGAACAGGCGGTGCCCCACGTCGAGGACTCCTGGGTCGGTCGGGAGGTCCGGCTGGGTGCCGCGACCGTGCTCGTCAGGGGGACGGTGCCGCGGTGCGCGGTCGTGGACGTCAACCCCGACGACGGGGTCCTAGACGCGCCGGTGCTGAGGACGATCGCGGGCTATCGTCGTGGGGAGTCAGAAGTCCACTTCGGAGTGGACGCCGTAGTGGTCGCACCCGGTACTGTGCACGCCGGTGACACCGCCGTGCTGGGAAGGGGCTGATCAGCCCGATGCCGTACCTGCTCCGCGTCGAGCTCCCCGATGTCCCGGGCTCCCTGGGACGGGTGGCGGCCGCCATCGGTGAGGCCGGCGGCGACATCGAGGCGATCGAGATCGTCGAGAAGAACCTGACTACCCGGATGGCGGTCGACGACGTGCTGCTCGAGACCGCGCCGGGGGTGATGCCCGACTCGATCGTGTCGGCCTGCACCCGGCTCGAGGGCGTGAAGGTCCTGTGGATCTCCCGGTACGGCGCGGGCGGAAACCTGTTCCTCGACCTCGAGGCGGTGGAGACGCTCACCGCGACCCCCCACTCCGCCCTCGACGAGCTCGTGGACCTCCTCCCCATCACGTTCCGTGCGGACTGGGGCGTGCGCGTCCGGCGTACCGACTCGGGCATCAAGATCATGCACAGCACGTCCGCGGCCCCCGACATCGTCGACGGCGAGGTCGACTGGTTCCCGCTGAGTCGGCCCGCCTGCGTCGACGTACCCGAGAACTGGGAGCGGTGGACCTCGACCTTGGTCGCGGCCGCGCCGCTCGGCGACAAGGACGAGCTCGTGCTCTTCGGCAGGCGGGGCGGGCCGGCGATCCTCGACTCCGAGCTCGCGCGGCTGGGGCACCTGGCGGCGCTGGCGGTGTCGATCGCCAAGGCAGGCTGACCACGTCCGGCCGCGGCCCGAGCTGGGGGTAGCCTGCCGCCATGTCTGACGCCCCCGTCTCCGAGATCTTCGACCCCTCCGCGTGGAAGCCCGTCCCCGGCTTCGAGGGCCTGACCGACCTGACCTACCACCGGGCGGTCGAGCACGGCACCGTGCGCATCGCGTTCGACCGCCCCGAAGTGCGCAACGCCTTCCGACCGCACACGGTGGACGAGCTGCTGCGGGTCCTCGAGCACGCGCGCACGTCGAGCGACGTCGGTTGCGTACTGCTGACGGGGAACGGGCCCTCGCCGAAGGACGGCGGCTGGGCGTTCTGCTCCGGGGGCGACCAGCGGATCCGCGGCCGTGCGGGATACCAGTACGCCGAGGGGGAGACCGCGGAGAGCGTCGACAAGGCCAAGCTCGCCAGGCTGCACATCCTCGAGTGCCAGCGGCTGATCCGGTTCATGCCGAAGGTCGTCATCTGTGTGGTCCCGGGCTGGGCGGCCGGTGGGGGTCACTCGTTGCACGTGGTGTCGGACCTGACCCTGGCCAGCGCCGAGCACGCCCGTTTCAAGCAGACCGATGCCGACGTCGGCTCCTTCGACGGCGGGTACGGCTCGGCGTACCTCGCCCGCCAGGTGGGGCAGAAGTTCGCGCGCGAGATCTTCTTCCTCGGTGACGAGTACTCCGCCGAGGACGCGCACCGGATGGGCATGGTCAACGCGGTCGTGCCGCACGCCGAGCTCGAGAAGGTCGCGCTCGAGTGGGGCCGCAAGATCAACGGGAAGTCGCCGACGGCGCAGCGGATGCTGAAGTACTCGTTCAACCTCATCGACGACGGGCTCGTGGGCCAGCAGCTCTTCGCGGGGGAGACGACCCGGCTGGCGTACATGACCGACGAGGCGGTCGAGGGGCGCGACGCCTTCCTCGAGAAGCGCGAGCCCGACTGGTCCCCCTTCCCGCACTACTACTGAGGTCGCCTTGTCCGGAGACGACCGAGAGACCCGCTGGTCGCAGATCGGCGGGGTCAGCGGAGAGGAGTACGCCGCGCGCTTCGCCGAGCTGGCTCGGACCGGCGCGGACATGCACGGTGAGGCGAGCTTCTGCGCGGCGATACTGCCCCCAGGTGCTCGTGTCCTCGACGCGGGCTGCGGCACCGGCCGGGTCGCGATCCGGCTCGACGAGCTCGGGTTCTCGTGCGTGGGCGTGGACGTCGACGAGTCGATGCTCGCGGTCGCGCGCCGGGCGGCTCCGCAGGTCCCGTGGCATCGCGCCGACCTCGCGACGCTGACGCCGGCCGACCTCGCCGGTGCTGCCGGGTTCGACCTCGTGGTGATGGCCGGCAACGTCGTACCCCTGCTCGCCGAAGGCACCGTCGGGCGGTCGGTGGCGGCGTTGGCTGCGCTGCTGCGGCCAGGGGGCTTGCTGGTGGCGGGGTTCGGGCTCGACCCCGCGCACCTGCCGCCGAGGTGCCCCGTCACGCCGCTCGAGGAGTACGACGGGGCCGCGCGCTCTGCGGGGCTGTCGCTGCGGGCGAGGTACTCGACCTGGGACGGCGCGCCGTTCGACCCCGCCGAGGGGTACGCCGTGAGTGTGCACAGCCCGGGCTGACCGCTCGAGCCATGGCCCGTGCGCGCCATGTTCCGGCGCGGGACGGGCGATGACACTGGAAGGATGGACGACCGAGACTTCACCGGCCTGCGGGCGATGTACATCAACTGCACGCTGAAGAAGTCCCCGGACCTCAGCCACACCCAGGGCCTCGTCGACACGAGTGCCCGCATCATGCGCAAGCACGGCGTCGAGGTCGAGGAGCTGCGCGCGGTCGACCACGACATCGCCACAGGGGTCTACCCGGACATGACCGAGCACGGCTGGGCGAGCGACGCCTGGCCCGAGATCTACCCACGCGTCCTCGACAGCGACATCCTCGTCATCGCGGGTCCGATCTGGCTCGGCGACAACTCGAGCGTCACCAAGCGCGTCATCGAGCGGCTGTACGCGTTGTCGGGGCTGGTCAACGACGCCGGCCAGTACCTCTTCTACGGCAAGGTCGCCGGCTGCCTGATCACGGGCAACGAGGACGGCATCAAGCACTGCGCGCAGAACATCCTCTACAGCCTCCAGCACATCGGCTACGCGATCCCGCCCCAGGCCGACGCCGGCTGGATCGGCGAGGCGGGGCCCGGGCCGTCGTACCTCGATCCGGGCAGCGGAGGCCCCGAGAACGACTTCACCAACCGCAACACCACGTTCATGACGTGGAACCTCATGCACATGGCGAAGATGCTGAACGAGGCCGGTGGGATCCCGGCCTACGGCAACCAGCGGTCGGCCTGGGACGCGGGCGAGCGGTTCGACCACCAGAACCCGGAGTACCGCTGACCATCCGCGGACGCTGCGACGGTGGGTGACCGCTCAGCCTCAGGCTGCGTCGGCGACGCAGCGAACGGCCCAGGGCAGGACCTCGAGACGTTCCTCACCGATCGGCTCGCCGCACACGTCGCACGTCCCGTAGGTGCCCTCGTCCAGCTTGGCCAGAGCGCGTTCGACATCGGCCAGCGTGGTCTGGAGCCGATCGTGCACGGCCACCTGCGACAGACGGTCCACCGCCATCGACGTCCCCTCGCCCACGCGCTTGCCGAACGAGATGGAGCCGTGGTCGGAGGGCTTCTCCTCGAGGATGCCCAGCTGTGCGAGGAGCTCGGCTCTCTTGGCGTGAAGGGTCTCAGCGGTGTCGGTCATGACTCGATGGTGCCCCGAGGGACGGGTCGTACGCCGAAGGGGTGACGCCCGAAAAGTGTCGGTGTTCGAAGGTATGTTCGATTCATGTCGAACTCCGAGTGGCTGGCCGACCTGGACGCCGCGGGAGTGTGCACGGCGGTCGAGGCCCGGCACGCGGCGGTGGTGCGGGGCCAGGCGGAGCTGTTCCTCCTCGCCGCGCACTGGGCGGACCTGCACTCGGGGGAGGCGCTGCTCGAGCAGCGGGGGCGGTCTGGGCGACGGGTGCTGCCGGGGATGGAGCGGGCGAAGCGGATCGGCGCTCACGGCACGCCGACGGTGGCGGAGTTCGCCGCCGCGGAGTTCGGCGCGTTGCAGGGGATGGGGCACGTCGCGGCGGACCACCTGGTCCGGGACGCCTTGAACGTCCGGCACCGGCACCCGTTGTTGTGGGTCGCGATCGCCGCCGGTGAGGGCCGGGTGTGGCAGGCGCGCAAAGTGGCGCAGCTGTGCGCATGCGCGGGCCTGGACCGGGACCAGGCGGTCTGGGTGGATTCGCAGACCACCCCCTACCTGGGGTGTCTGCCGTGGGGGCGCTTCGAGTCGCTTGTGGAGACCAAGATCATCGAGGCCGACCCGGCCGCGGCCGAGGAGCGACGGTTGGCGGCGTCGCTGCGCCGGTTCGTCCGGTCGGGGCAGTCGAGTGAGTACGGCCTCAAGGCGCTGGTGGCGCGTGCGAACGCCGGCGACGTGATCTTCTTCGTGGCGATGGTGGACCGGATCGCGCAGGTCCTCGCTGTGCACGGCGATACCGACCCGGTCGATGTGCGGCGGTCCAAGGCGATCGGGATCCTGGCCACCCCC
>DASSMS010000063.1:0-16819 GCA_035688575.1 Nocardioidaceae bacterium | reverse complement strand
GGACGAGATCTGCTCCGTGAGCTTCTTGGCCTCCGGTGAGGACGTGAGGCCCGAGGCCCCTTGCTGAAGCAGCCCGAGCCCGGAGCTTCGCACGTTCTTGTTGGCAAGCGCCGACCCGACCACCAGGGCCAGTCGGAGCTTCTTGAAGCGACCGAGGAAGTACCCGGCCGCGATGGCGGCTCCCACGCGTGACGAACTGGACATCTAATGCTCCCTCCCTGGATGGCCCCTCCAGCCATCACCTGGACCTGTGGCGTACCCAGCGGAACCGACGAGAAACGGGGGACAAGTCGCGTGTCAGTCTGTCGCCCTCGGAGGCGGCGCGCCAGAGGCGATCCGACTCGTCGGAAATGTCCGGGTGCCTGACTGGTCCAGACAGCAGCTCAGAACGCAAAGGGGCCGGCATCCTCCAGGACGCCGGCCTTGTTTGGAGCGGATGACGAGACTCGAACTCGCGACATCGACCTTGGGAAGGTCGCGCTCTACCAACTGAGCTACATCCGCAGATTGAGCCCTTGTTGGGCTACCGGCAGGAATAGTACCCGACGTCTCGCGGGCTCAGCCGCCGAGTGCCGAGGTCAGCGCGGCGACCGCCTCGGCGACCGTCCGGCAAGCCACCACCTCCGGCCCCGGGAGGTCCCAACTGTCGACCGCGAACACGGGAACGCCTGTCCGCGCGGCGAGCGCGATCTCCGAGAGCGTCCCCCAGGCGCCTCCGATCGCGAGGACGGCGTCGACACTCCGCACGATGAGGGCGTTGCGCATCTCGCCCATCCCCGTCGGGATGACGATCCGGTGACCCGGCGACGCGTCCTGCCGGTAGGTGCCGGGAAGGATCGCGACAGCGGTGCCGCCTGCCTGGGACGCTCCTGCCGCCGCGGCGGCCATCACGCCACCCAGGCCGCCGGTGACGACGACGTACCCGTGCTCCGCGAGAAGGCGGCCGGCCTGGCGTGCGGCCTCGACGACATCCGTGTCCTCAGGTGCGGACGGCCCGATGACCGCGACGTACGGCGGATGCACGTCTCGAGCCTACGACGCGACGGCGGTCGTCGTACGGACTGACTGACCGCCGCCCCGCGATACAGGTAGGTTCTGACCCGTGCTCCTCTCAGACCGCGACATCATGACCGAGATCGACAAAGAGCGGGTCCAGCTCGAGCCGTTCGAGCCGACCATGGTGCAGCCGTCGAGCGTCGACGTGCGCCTCGACCGGTTCTTCCGGGTGTTCGAGAACCACAGGTACCCCCACATCGACCCGTCCGAGGACCAGCCGGACCTCACCCGCATGGTCGAGCCGCAGGGCGACGAGCCGTTCATCCTGCACCCGGGCGAGTTCGTGCTCGGGTCGACGTACGAGGTGGTCACGCTCCCTGACGACGTGGCGGCGCGGCTCGAGGGGAAGTCGTCCCTCGGCCGACTCGGGCTCCTCACCCACTCCACGGCGGGGTTCATCGATCCCGGCTTCTCGGGCCACGTGACGCTCGAGCTGTCGAACGTGGCGACCCTGCCGATCAAGCTGTGGCCGGGGATGAAGATCGGTCAGCTCTGCTTCTTCCGGCTCTCCTCGCCCTCGGAGCACCCCTACGGCTCGGAGAAGTACGGGTCTCGCTACCAGGGACAGCGCGGCCCGACGCCGTCGCGGTCCTTCCAGAACTTCCACCGCACGGCGATCTGACCTCAGCACGGTCATCGGGCCATCGTTCGCGCGCCCGTGTGTCGTTCGCGTCCACGCGGGACTGCAACGGCGCGCTCTGTCGGGCTCAGTCCTCCAGGCGGTCCGCGATCGAGTGCAGCCGCCGGGCCAGGGCCTGCCTGCCGGGCCGACTGCGGCCGGGGAGGCGCGTGCGCTGGGCCCTCTCGACCCGGACTCGCACCTGCTCGGTGTCGTTGCGGTAGGTGACGTAGTGCTGGTACTCGGACATGGGTCCTCCTGAGGTCTTCGTCGTTCAGAGCTGGGAGAGGTTGACGTCTCCGCTGACCGTGGTCGCGCGGATCTCGATGTAGTCCTGGCCCTTCTCCGGCTGGCCCGCGCCCTGGAGGTTCGACCGGACGTTGCCGGAGATGCAGCTGATGTCGGTCCACACGGGTACGCCCGCCGGCACGCCGATGTGGATGTCGCCCGATGCGGCCTTCGCCTTCACGGCCCCCCGGTGGATCTGCCCGACGTACACGTCGCCGGACCCCGTCACCGCCGAGAGGTCCGTGTGGGCGTCCCTGACCTGGATGCTTCCCGACCCTGACTTGATCGATGCGGAGTCCTCGGCGGCACCGAGCTGGACGCTGCCCGAGCCCGCGGAGACGACGACGGTGCTCACGGCCCGCCCGACGGCCACGTCGCCCGAGCCGGCCTTGATGCGGAGGTGCCCCGTAGAGCCGGCGATCTCGATGTCGCCCGACCCCGTCTCGACCACGGAGTCGTCGGTGAGGTCCCCGAGGCGGATGTCTCCCGACCCGCTCTTGACGCGGGCGGCGCCGTAACGCCCGGTTGCGACGACGTCGGCGGAGCCGAGCTTCGCGCCCAGGTCACTGTCCAGTGGCATCGTCACCGTGACCCTGAGGTCGTGGCTCGTGCCGAAGAAGCCGCCGCGCAGGGGTGGTGAGAGAACGACGATCTGGTCGCCCCGCTGCTCGACGGTCACCTCGTCCGCGGCGCGGCCCGCGACGTGCACCTCCGTCTCGGTGGTCTCGACGGCGTCGACCTTCAGGTCGCCGGCGCCGATCTCGACATACAGGGAGATAGGTCCGCTGGTCTGGAACGTCTTGTGCATGGTGGTCTCCGGGTTGTTGAGGGTGTGCTCGGCTACCCGACGCGGCGGGGCCGCTCGGTTGGTGTGGTGGTTGTGGTCAGACCCAGCCGGTCATCCGGCGCCCTCCGCGACGGCCCGGGCCGCGCTGCGGGTCGTCGAACAGAGGGATGCTCGACAGGTCGATGTCGACGTCGACGACGCGTTCGCGAGTGGCGTTGCGGATCGTGTTGACCAGCCAGGTGTTGAGCGAGTGGCCGGTGCGTGCCGCCAGCTCCTCGGCCTTCCCCTTCAGCGCTTCAGGGATGCGAAGAGTGATCCGGGCGATCGGGCCGTCCTCCCCGAGCTCCTCCGGCTCGGGCGGCGGAGGCGGGCCGGGCGGTGCGGGAGGAGCCAGCGGCATGGTGGGTACGTCGACCACGAACTCGGGCTCGCGGCCCCGCAGTCGCACGTCCACCGAGCCGGCGGGCAGCTCGCTGGTGATCTCGGCGGCCGCCTGAGACAGCGCGTCCATCAGTGCGAGCCGCATCGCGGGGTCGAGCGCGAGGGCGAGCCGTTCGGCCGCGGCCTTCGCTTCGTCGCCCCCGGCCTCGGCCGCCGCCGCGAGGTCGCTGCGGAGGCTCTCGACGTACGGTGTGATGTCCATGTGCACCACAGTGACATCACTATGATGTCACGTCAAGCGTCATTGTGACGCCACTTGATGTCAGTCGCGGCCTTGCCGTTGCTGACGTCCGCGCCAGGAGGGCGCGGGGGCGGGGCTCAAGCCGCGCAAATGAGCAGTAGTGGCCCCTCGATCCGGCTCAGCGGGGGCGCAAAGCGCGCATGTGCGCGGTGTTGGTCGGTGTGGAGCGGAACGAACGGGCCGCTCCCTCGGTGGGAGCGGCCCGTTCGGTACGGCGGTCGTGCGGTTGCGCCTAGAAGTCGAAGAGCGACTTGTTCTCGTCGATCCCGCCTGCGGGCCTCTTCGGCTCGTTGGCCTCGCCGTTGGAGGAGGTGGTGGTTGCCTCCGGCGCGGGCGCTTTCTCCGGCTCCTCCTCGGATGCCTCGGCCTTCGGCTCCTCTGCTTGCGGTGGCTCGGGCTCGGTCGGTGCGATGTCGAACAGCGACCCGGCCGAACTGATGTCGGCCTGAGCAGGCTTCGTCTCAGTGGCAGGAGCCTCCTCGGTCGCCGGCGCGGGCTCGCTCTCTGCCGCGGGTGCCTCGGCCTCCGGCTCTGCTGCTGCCTTCGCCGTGGGCTCCGCCTTCGCGGGCTCGGGCTCGGTCGGTGCGATGTCGAACAGCGACCCGCCGGACGAGATTCCGTCTGTGCTCTCGGACTTCGCCGCGGGCTCAGTCTCCTGGGCTGCGGGCTCCTCGGCCTTTGCGGGCTCGGGCTCGCTGGGCGCTACGTCGAAGAGGGAACCGGCCGACGATGGCGCGGCTTCCTGCGCGGGCGCGGCCTCTGCCTTCGGCTCGTCGGCTTCGGCGGGCGTGTCGAAGAGCGAGCTGCCCGTCGTACCGCTCGGCTCTCCACCCTTGTCAGCAGCCTCGGGAGCGGCGTCGAACAGCGAGCCGGAGCTGGCCGGCTTGCTGGTCTCGACCTCGGGGCTCTCCTCTTCCGTGACGGTGCTCGCGGTCTGCGTCGCGGCTGCCGCGGGGGCAGTAGTGGCACCGGCCTTGGCGGAGGCGCCGGCCGGGACGGGCGCACGGCTCTCGCCCTTGACCGAAGCCAGGAGGAGCTGGGCGACGTCGAGGACCTCGACCTCCTCGCGGGCCGAGCCGTCGGCCTGCTTCGCGGTGAGGCCGTCGGAGAGCATCACGCGGCAGAACGGGCAACCCGTCGCGATCTGGTCGGCGCCGGTCTCGACGGCCTCGTTGGTGCGGTTGAGGTTGATCCGCTCGCCGATCGTCTCCTCCATCCACATGCGCGCACCGCCGGCGCCGCAGCAGAAGGAACGCTCACTGTTTCGCGGCATCTCCTTGAGGTCGGCATCGGGGATGACGTCGAGGAGCTCGCGCGGCGGGGAGTACACCTGGTTGTGCCGACCGATGTAGCACGGGTCGTGGTAGGTCAGCGTCCGCTTCGGCGCGCCGTTGGTCGGAACCGGGGTCAGCTTGCCCTCGCGCACGAGGCGGTTCAACAGCTGCGTGTGGTGGACGACCTCGAGCTCGACGCCGAACTGGGCGTACTCGTTCTTGAGCGTGTTGAAGCAGTGGGCGCAGGTCGAGACGACCTTCTTGACCTTGGTCTCCTTGAACGTCTCGGCGTTCTGGGTCGCGAGGCTCTGGAACAGGAACTCGTTGCCTGCGCGGCGGGCGGAGTCACCGGTACAGGTCTCGCCGTTGCCGAGTACGCCGAAGGAGACGCCTGCCATGTCGAGCAGCTCGGCGACGGCGCGGGTGGTCTTCTTCGCCCGGTCCTCGTAGGCGCCGGCGCAGCCGACCCAGAAGAGCCAGTCGACCTCGTCGAGGGTCTCGATGTCCTCGCCCACGACCTTGACGTCGAAGGGCAGGCCCTGCGCCCACTCCATGCGGGCGTTGGGCGACATGTTCCAGGGGTTGCCCTTGTTCTCCAGCCCCTTGAAGAGGCCGTTGAGCTCTGCGGGGAAGTTCGACTCCACGAGCACCTGGTAGCGGCGCATGTCGACGATGTGATCGACGTGCTCGATGTCGACTGGGCACTGGTTCACGCACGCACCGCAGGTCACGCACGACCACAGGACGTCGTTGTCGATGATCGCGCCGCCCTCCGGGTGCCACGCCAGGCCCTCGGTGTCACCCACGAGCGGGCGCTCGGCCTCGGCCAGCACGTCGGCGGACAGGTTCGCGCGCTCGTCGTCGGAGTCGGCCAGCATGTAGGGCGCCTTGGCGAACGCGTGGTCACGCAGGTTGAGGATGACCATCTTCGGCGACAGGGGCTTCTCGGTGTTCCACGCCGGGCACTGGTCCTGGCAGCGACCGCACTCCGTGCACGTCGCGAAGTCGAGCATGCCCTTCCACGTGAAGTCCTCGACCTTCCCGACGCCCATCGAGGTGTCCTCGTCCATCTCCTCGACCATCTCGAGGTCGAAGGGCTTGCCGTCGATCGTCAGCGGCTTGACCGCGCCGAGGGCGACGGGCTTGCGCCCGAACATCACGTTCAGAGGTGCGATGAAGATGTGGAGGTGCTTGGAGTGGACGACGAGGATCAGGAAGGCGAGCATGACGCCGATGTGCAGCAGCAGTCCGACGTGCTCCAGCATCTCGTTCGCGCTCTCCCCGAGCGGCTCGAGGAGCGCTGCGGCGCCCTCGGAGACGAAGGCACCACTCTCGTAGGGGAGGTGGCCGGTGTTGATCGCCGCACCCCGGAACAGCATCATCGTCCAGAGCACGTTGAAGATCATGAACAAGGTCAGCCAGGCGCCGCCCAGGTGGGAGCCTTCGAACCGCGACTTCCGCCCGAGCCTCTCGGGGGAGTTCTTCGCCCGGATGATCGCGAACACCAGGATGCCGAAGAACGCCATCATCGCGATGAAGTCCTGCAGGAAGCCCAGGACCGGCCAGGTGCCGACGATCGGGATGTGGAACTCAGGGTTGAAGAGCGCGCCGTAGGCCTCGAGGTAGACCGTGGCGAGGATGAGGAAGGCCCAGAAGACGAAGAAGTGCGCGGCGCCGGGAACGGTCCACTTGAGCAGCTTCTTCTGCCCGAGGACTTCCACGACCTGCGACTTGACCGCCTGACCCACGTGGTGTCCGACGTTCTCGAGCCGGTCCGGCGCCGGCTGGCCACCCGAGATCAAGCGGTAGAGGAACCAGACTCTTCGCCCGGCGATCGCAAGTGCGACCGCGGTCATCAACAAACCCAGGATCAACACAACGGGCATTAGTCACTCCAACCTGCCGGCGAGGCGCCGGGTCTGCGCTGCACTTTTCGGCCCGACAGTACGGGGGCTGAGACCGCCGGGTCAGCCCCCGGGCCACGTGAGAAAGATCCTACCAGTGGGTAACTTCGCGCGGCAGAGGCCTCTACGACCGGTCTTGTCCAGGTTCGCCGCGACGTTCACGGCCCCTGCCTAGGCTGGCGACCATGAGGCCAACCTTCTCCCTGCCGGTACGACGCCACGGCGGACGTGTGCTGCTCGAGCTCGACCTCACCCGGGGCCTGCTCGAGAGCCCGCCCGCCTCGCCCATCGAGGCGCTGCGCGCGGTGCACGTGCCCAGCCTTCGCGGCGTCGTCGAGGCGCTGCGTCGCGCGGCCGGGGACGACCAGGTCGTCGGGCTCGTCGCGCACGTCGGGGCGAAGCAGCCGACCCTGGCGCAGTCGAACGAGCTCCGGGCCGCCGTCGCGGCGTTCAGGGCGACCGGCAGGCCGACGGTGTGCTGGTCGGAGACCTACGGCGAGATGGGGCCTGGCAACGTCGGCTACCACCTCGCGAGCGCGTTCGACGAGGTGTGGGTCCAGCCGAGCGGCGACGTGGGCCTCGTCGGCGTCACAGCGCAGGCGGTCTTCCTCCGCGACACCCTCGACAAGCTCGGCGTGCAGCCGCAGATCAGCCAGCGCCACGAGTACAAGAGCGCCGCCGAGACCTTCCTCCGCTCCTCCATGTCCGAGGCGAACCGGGAGATGGTCACCCGCCTCGTCGACTCCGCGATGGACACGCTGGTTCGTGACGTGGCTTCCGGGCGAGGGCTCGACGAGGCCGCAGTGCGCGAGGCGATCGACGCGGCGCCGCTGTCCGCGGAGGAGGCCGTGGCGCGGAAGCTCGTGGACCGGGTCGGCTACCGGGACGAGGTGTACCGCGAGCTGAACGAGCGACTCGGGGAGCCGGAGCTCAAGTACGTCGAGCGCTACGGCAAGGGCGGGCTCGCCCAGGCCGGCGCATCGGTCGCGCGGCGCGGCAAGCCGGTGGTCGCCGTGGTGCATGCCGCGGGCCCCATCCACCTCGGCCGCAGCAGCTCGACCCCGTTGTCAGGCCGTTCGGTCGGGTCCGACAGCATCGGGTCCGCCCTTCGCGCGGCGGCCAAGGACGACTCGGTCAAGGCCGTGGTGCTCCGCGTGGACAGCCCCGGTGGCTCCTACGTCGCCTCGGACACCATCCGGCGGGAGGTGCTCGCCCTCCGGCGTACCGGCCGGCCCGTCGTCGCGTCGATGGCCAACGTGGCGGCCTCCGGTGGCTACTACATCGCGATGCCGGCCGATCGCGTGCTCGCCAGCGCAGGCACGATCACCGGCTCGATCGGCGTGCTCGCCGGCAAGCAGGTGATCCGGGAGATGCTCGAGCGGGCGGGGGTACGACGGGAGAGCGTGACCGACGGCAGGTACGCCGACATGTTCTCCAGCGACCGGCCCTTCGACGCGGACGAGTGGCAGCGCCTCGAGAGCTGGCTCGACCGGGTCTACGACGACTTCACCAGCAAGGCCGCCGAGGACCGTGGCATGCCCGTCGAGGACCTCCGCACGGTCGCGCGAGGCCGGGTCTGGACCGGGTCGGACGCGCTCGACCACGGCCTCGTCGACGAGCTCGGCGGCCTCGAGCGGGCGATCCAGGTCGCCAGCGAGCGGGCGGGCGTGGACCGGGGCGAGGTGGAGCTGCGCACAATGCCCAAGCCCAAGCCACTCGAGCGGTTGCTGCCGGCCGAGAACAGCGAGTCGCCGGCGGCGGCCTCCTTCGGCGACGGGCTTCCCCTGCTCGACGGGCTGCTCGCCGCCGCCGGGCTGTCGTCGTACGGCGTGCTCTCGATGCCGGTCAACTGGCGGCTGTCCTAGCGACCACGGCCGGAGGCGCCGGGATCAACGCACCCGAGCCACCCGGCCTGCCGCGTCGAACTCCACCTTCACCTTCGTGCGGGCACCGGAGGGCTTGCGGGCGCAGTAGGTGAAGGTGTCGCCGACGCGCGCGTGCGGCTGCCCGACCGAGAACAGCACGCGCCGGGTGGTGGCCCCACGTGGCAGGTCGCGGAAGGCCTTCACGGGGCGCACCCGCGAGCCGCCGGTGCAGCTGTTCGCCTTGACGCCGAGCGCACGCTCCCAGGTGAGGAGGTAGGCCTCGGCGCCGCGGGCCATGTCCTTGGCGATCGCGTCGCCCGCCAGCCTGCGCAGGTCCTCGACCCAGTCCGGGTACAGCCCGTAGTGCGCCACGCCGTCGACGTTGATGTCGTAGACGCGCTTGCCGCTGACCTGCTTGCGCACCGTGACGCCTCCCAAGCCCTTGAAGGGGTAGGTCACCGGGTTCTTCGCGTCGGCGCCGCGCGGGTCGCCCTGGGCGCCAAGCCCGTTGATGTCGGCGCCGAAGCCGAGGCCGAAGTAGTAACGCTTGTCGGCGCGGCCCACGTGGTACCTCCACTTGTCCACGAAGCCCGTGCTGTCACCGGCGTAGGGCGCGATGAACCCACCGAGCTCGGAGATCCGCGGGTAGGCGTCGGGGGTCGACCAGGAGTGGCTCGACAGGATGCCGGGGTAGTTCATCTTGTCGACCAGGTCGAGCGAGGCACGACGGGCGAGCACGCTCATGTGGTCGGGGTCGAACAGCATCTTGCGCTTCGCTAGCCCGCGGACCGTGAACTTCCCGAGGTCGGTCAGCCCGAACTGGTTGCAGTGCGGAGCGCCCGGGTAGACCGGCGGGCGCGGGGCCGTGTCGCCGTAGGCGTCCATGATCGCGCCGAAGAGCGGGTCGCGGTCGGAGACCTCGCGCGGCACGGCGTACTGCTCCTTGTCGTGCACGCCGTCGCCGAACGTCGTGGGGCAGGTCTCCATCCGCCAGAACGACCCGGTCTCGAGGAAGTTCGCCGAGTTGACGAGGACCCCGGTCGCGCCGTTGTCTCCCGCGACGCCGGAGAGGGCGTTGTCGAACTTGTTGACCAGCTCCATCTGGCGCACGCCCATCTTGTGGACCTCGTCCAGCTGCCGGTCGATGGAGTCCTCGTCGCACTGCGGGATGCCTGCCTTCATCGTGCAGCCGAAGACGACGCTGGTCTCGATGCCCATGACCACCGCGAGCTTGCCCTGGTTGATGACCTCGCGCGCTTCGAAGGGCGAGGTGACGATGCGGTACCAGCCCTCGCCCGGGCCGCCTGCCTGCGCGTCGATGTAGCGCTCGAACTGCCGCATCCGCTTCGCCTGCAGCCTGACCGAGTCCATGTCGTCACAGCTGTTCCGCTTCATCGGGTAGAGCTGGCACAGCTTGTTGTTCTCGACGAGCAGGTTGACGAACAGGCGCAGACCACCGCGCCAGGAGCGCTCCATCCACTTGTAGTAGGTGCCCTCGTGGGTCAAGGAGTCCGGGGCCGGCCAGTCCTTGAAGGTCGGCCAGCCGACCGGGTCGTGGCCGTCGGGGTCGCCGGAGAGGAAGCTCTCGAGGGCCGCGCCCTTGCCGCCGGTGGTGGTGTGGTCCTCGCAGTCGACGAGGGCGTACTCGACGCCGTAGGGGTCCCATGGCTTGCCGCAGTGGACCTCGCCGCCGAGGAACTCGTAGGCCATGCCGTGGGTGTGGGCGTCGGTGTAGCCGCGCACCTCGGCAAAGGGCGTCTCGCCGCGGTGAGGCCGACCGGAGACGTTCGTCTTGACCTCGGGCCACCTGGCGCACGAGTCGGTACCCCGGATGACGAACCGTGCTGGGGTGTCGGCGAGCACGAGGTTCCCGGCCGCGTCGACGCCGAGCGCCTTGCCCGCCGCGGGAAGCCGGAAGCGGAAGGTCCCACCGCGCTTGACGACCGTCCAGTCCGCGGAGTTGCTGGGCTTGTCGGCCGCCACCACTCCGCTCGCGGTGGTGAGGCCGAGGGGGTCGCCCGAGCCGGCGGCGACGAAGTCCTTCTTGGTGCCGTAGAGGAGGTACTTGCCGAGGTCGGTGGCCTGGAAGTGCAGGGGCTCCGCACCCGCAACCCGTCGCGCAGAGGCGCGGAAGCCGTCGCCGGACCGCTTGACCCACCGGTCCCGGGTGCCGATGGCGTAGCAGCCGCCGGCCATGGCGTACCGGTCCTCGGGGGTCGCCCGCCGGCGGGAGGGGGCCGGGCCGGGGAGCAGGGTCGGCTCGTTGTCGTCACGCCGGGCAGCGACGGCAGCGGTGTTGGAGGCGATCTCCGCCTTGGTCGTCGGGTCCTTGGTGAGCGGGTCGTCCTCGTCGGTCACCGACCGGGAGATGAGGTTCTTCGTGGCCGGGTCGGTGTGGTCGTGGCCGTGCCCGTCGTCGGCCGAGTGGTCGTGGCTCGAGTGGTCGTGCTCCTGCGTCTCGGCGACCGCGGCCTCCGCCGTACGCGCTGCCGTCTGCTTGAGAGCGTCGGCGTCGCCACCTTCGGCGTACGACGGCACCACGACCGCCGCGGCGAGGACGGCTCCTGCAGCGAGGCCCACCGACCAGGCCAGCCGCCTGCGCGCCCGGACGTGGCCCTCCGGGAGCTCGAGCCTCGGGTCGTGGTCACCGGACATGGGCACTCCTCGTCGATCCTGCTGTTTCGAACAGCAACGAGTTCTAGGGAGTTAGGTCACGCCGGGTGGCCGCCGATGCGGGCGGTGAGCCGGTCGGCGGTACGACGGGTGGCCGCGATCGTCCTGGGGAGGTCCGGCGGGTCGTCGCTCGGGAAGGTCACGGCGACCCCCGCTGCGGGGTGCCCGGTGTGGTCGCGCACGGCTGCCGCGACGGAGGCGAACCCGGGCGTGACCTCCCCGTCCTCCATGGCGTACCCGCGCTGTCGGGTCTCGACGAGCAGGGCGCGCAGGGCACCGGGCGAGGTGGGACCGACCCCGTGGCGGTCCACGAAGGCCGCACGGTCCGGGTAGAGCGCACGCACCTGGGTCGGAGCCAGCGCCGCGAGGATCGCGCGGCCGCTCGCGGTCAGGTGTGCCGGGAGGCGCACTCCCACGTCGGTGACCAGCGGTGGACGACCGGGTGCGCGCTCCTCGAGGACGTAGAGCACGTCGCGGCCGTGCAGGACCGCGAGGTGGGCGGACTGGCCCACGGCGTCGACCAGCGCCGCGAGGGGCCGGCGGGCGATGCGCTGGAGCGGCTCCTGCCGCGCGTAGCCGCTGCCGACCTCGAACGAGGCGACGCCGAGGCCGTAACGGTGCTCCTCGGGCAGGTGGACGACGAAGCCCTCCTCCTCCATCACCGCGAGCAGGTGGTAGGCGGTCGAGCGGGGGAGCCCCACGGCATCGGCGATCGCGCGCAGGGTGACCGGGTCGGCCTGGGACGCGAGGAAGCGCAGCACTCGGAGTGCTCTCGTCGCGGCCGGGACCTGTCCCACGCCCGAGACCCTAGCCGCCGGTGATGGCACGAGCGGGTGGTCCGTTTCGGCCGAATGGTCGGTTTTTACCAAAACGCCCCGGGATCGGATGTCTTTACCGAAGATAAGTAAAGACGTTCGGCAGGGAGGTGCCGGACGCGCAGCGGTTGCACTCGGGACGCGCCGCGTGATCTGAGTTCTGGGAGCAACACGTCGTGTCCGAAGTGCGCCGTCATGTCATCCGCGCCATCACTGCAGTCATCGCCTGCGCCCTCGTCGCCGGCACGCTGGTCGGGCTCACGGGTCCGGCCGGGGCGAAGGTTCCGAAGGCCGCAGCCCGCTACACCGCGGCCATCGAGCCGCTGGCCGGCTACGTGGGGCAGACCACCTGTTCGCCCGGGGCCAAGCCCGGCACCACGGCGTTCGCGAACCTGCTGCTGCGCACCTATCCCAGCTCCCGCAGCCTCGGCATCTCCCGCGCCTGCAACGTCGGCGGGAAGTCGGAGCACAAGGAAGGCCGCGCCTTCGACTGGGGCGTCTCGGTCCACAACGCCAAGGACCGGCGAGCGGTCAACGCCCTGATGAAGTGGCTGCTCAAGAAGGACGCCTACGGCAACCGTCACGCGATGGCCCGCCGCCTCGGGATCCAGTACATGATCTGGAACCGGCGGATCTGGGGCGCCTACGCCGCGGGGTCAGGGTGGCGCAAGTACACCGGCTCGAACCCGCACACCGACCACGTGCACTTCTCGCTGAGCTGGGCGGGCGCCCGCAAGAAGACCTCGTTCTGGAACCCGCGCAGCTTCCCGAACAACTCGGGCTCGGCGCCGTCGAGCCCGAGCAAGCCGAAGCCGGCTCCGGACCGGCCGACCGGCGGCAGCTCGTCGGGTCCGCGCGACTACCCGGACCCGACCCCGGACGACCGCCGCCGCCGCAAGCAGCGCGCCATCCCGGAGCCCCGGGCCCCGCGCACGCTGGCCGACGCCGCGCCGCTGACCGTCGAGCGCATGATGGTGCCCACTGGACGGCGGGCCGGGAAGCGCACCGCGGCGGCGCTCGTTGCCGGCAGGCGCTACCTCATCGAGGTGGCGGGCACCTACCGGTACACCAAGAACAAGGGCGCCCTCGCGGACGCCGAGTGCAGCACCAGGGCCGGTGCCTCGTGGTGGCAGCGCGACCGGTCCCTGCGTTCCGAGCAGTGGTACGCCGACCACCTGGACCTGTACGTCGACGGGAACGACCTCTACGCCGAGTCCGACGACAGCCAGAGCTGTGACGAGCAGGGCCACGCCTACCGCTGGGTGTACGAGGCCAAGCGGACCGGGCGAGTGCCCTTCACGGTCTGGGACCCCACCGGCTACCAGGACAACCGGGGCAAGCTCAGCGTCAGGATCCTCGACCTCGGCACGGTCCGCGACTCGATGACCTGGAACGTGGGTGCGCGTGGCAAGGCGGGGACGACGAGCCCGGGTCTGCTCGAGGGAGGCAAGGACTACCTGGTCACCGTCTCCGGCACCTGGAACAACGGCCGGGGCGGCAAGGCCGACGCCGAGTGCGCCCTCGGGTCCGACGGCAGGTGGCGACGCGACGTCGACTCCTACGACATGGTCATCGGCGAGTGGAGCTACCACAGCCTCGCTCCGCAGCTCTCCGGTGTGCGTTCCATGCCCGTGAGCGGAGGCTCTGAGTGCGACCCCGGGAACACCTACAGCTGGGTGCACCACACTGAGCGGACGACTCCCCTCAACGTGCGGGTCAGCGACCCCGACGGCCACTCGGACAACACGGGTGCCCTGAAGGTCACGGTGAAGCCCTACGACGGGTCCTCACCCTCCCCGACGCCCACGCCGTCCCCGACGCCCACGCCCTCCCCGTCGCCCACCCCGCTTCCGGGCACGGTCATCACGACGGAGCAGCTCCAGGTCGACTCGCGGTCTGCCGCGGTCGTGCGGACGAAGCAGTCCTACCCCGCCGGCACGAAGCTGCGGGTGAGGGCGACCGGCACGTACCTGATGCGCGGCGGCTACCAATGGGTCGCGGCGGACGCGGAGTGCACGCGCACCGAGAGCGACTACTGGCGCTCGACGAGGCTCGACGGCCTCTTCAACGGGAGCACCTCGCCGCTGGGCGACCTCGCCGTCAACGGCGCGATCATCAACTGGTCCCCAGAGGACGGCACTGGCTCCTGTGACCGCGACAACGCCTACACCTACGACCTGACCACGACGAAGAGCGGCCCGCTCTCCTTCGTCGTCGCCGACGACTACTACGCCGACAACCAGGGCGCGCTCGAGGTCGAGGTGGGGATGCAGTGAGGCGCGCAGCTCTCGGGATGCGTCGCGGCCGTTCCGTGGCGGTGGCCGCTCTTGCGGCGGCCCTGCTTCTGGGCGGTTGCGGGCAGGGGCCCTCGGACCCCGGCCCGGTCGCCTCGGAAGGGCTGGCTGCCGTCGAGGTGGCCGAGCCGGAAACACCCGCCTCGACCACGCCGGAGGCGAAGCCCGCGGCGATGAAGAAGCCACGTGCCGCCGCGCCCTCCTCGCTGCCTCCCGGCGACCCCGGGCTCGACGCGCCGGCCGTCCCCGACCCGGGTACGGCCGGTCCCCACGCCCACGGCGACGAGCCCGCCCGTCGTACCGTCCCGGTCGGGGCGATGCTGACCGCGGACACCGTGAGCATGATGCTGGGCGGCCGCTGGGCCGCCCACGCGGACGGTGGGGACGAGTGCGTCCGGCCCGAGGGGGCGCTGGGCTCGCGGATCATGTCGTACGGCGGCACTGCGGCGGGGGTCGTGGTGGAGACCGTGGCGACCTACCAGAACGCGAAGGCCGCCGATGCCGCGGTCGCGGCGCTGGGCCGGTCCGCCCAGGGCTGTGGCTGGACCTCTGTCAGGGACCCGCGCCTCGGCTCGGCCTCTCTGTCGGCGACCGAGGGGTCGCGCTCGATGGTCGCGGTCTCCACCGAGGGCGTGCTGGTGCTCCTCGTGGGCACGGGTGGCTTCACCCGCGACGGGGGGCGGTGGGGGTCGCTGGTCGACCTGGCACTGGGCACCTCCTGCCCCGCGGCTCCCGACGGCTGCCACTGACCTTCTCCGGACGTCATACGTCCCGGTCGCAATAGCGACCAGAAGGTATGACGTCCTCGGGGTGCGAGTCTCGGATCCGAGACGGATCACCTCTCCGGGCGCTGGCCGCGACGTCGCGGGGGCAGTGGAATGGTTCCCATGACAGTCGTGCACGTCGGGGTCGGCCCCGTCTCCTTCGAGGACGTCGTCGCGGTAGCCCGTGACGGCGCCGCCGTCGAGCTCGCTCCTGACGCGGTCACCGCGATCGAGCGGGCCCGCAAGGCCGTGGAGGAGCTCGCCGCAGCGCCCACGCCGGCCTACGGCATCTCCACCGGGTTCGGCGCGCTCGCCACCCGGCACATCCCCACGGACCGGCGCGCCCAGCTCCAACGCTCCCTGGTCCGCTCGCACGCGGCAGGCAGTGGCCCCGAGGTCGAGCGCGAGGTCACCAGGGCGCTGATGCTGCTCCGCCTCTCGACCCTCGCGACCGGTCACACCGGCATCCGCCTGGAGACCGCGCAGACGATGGCGGCGATGCTGACCCACGGCATCACGCCGGTCGTGCGCGAGTACGGCTCCCTCGGCTGCTCCGGCGACCTGGCCCCCCTCGCGCACTGCGCCCTGGCGCTGATGGGAGAGGGGGAGGTTCGCGACGCACGCGGAGACCTCGTCCCCGCCGCCGACGCCCTTCGCGCCGCGGGTCTCGAGCCCGTCGAGCTCGCCGCCAAGGAGGGCCTCGCGCTGATCAACGGCACCGACGGGATGCTCGGCATGCTGGTGATGGCGATCGCCGACCTGCGGTCGATCCTGCGTACGGCGGACGTGGCCGCCGCCATGTCGGTGGAGGCCCAGCTGGGGACCGACCGGGTCTTCGCGGCGGACATCCAGGCCCTCCGGCCGCACCCGGGACAGGCCGCCTCGGCCGAGAACCTGCGCCGGGTCCTCGCGGACTCCGGGGTCGTCGCGAGCCATCGCGGGCCCGACTGCCACCGGGTCCAGGACGCCTACTCGCTGCGGTGCTCGCCCCAGGTCCACGGGGCGGCCAGGGACACCGTCGACCACGCCGCGACGGTCGCCGCGCGCGAGCTCGACTCGGCGGTCGACAACCCGGTCGTGCTCGACGACGGCCGCGTGGAGTCCAATGGCAACTTCCACGGCGCTCCGGTCGGCTACGTCCTCGACTTCCTCGCGATCGCCGCGGCCGACGTCGCCTCGATCTCCGAACGGCGCACCGACCGGTTCCTCGACCGGGCCCGCAGCCACGGCCTCCCGCCGTTCCTCGCCGACGACCCCGGCGTCGACTCGGGACACATGATCGCCCAGTACACCCAGGCCGCGATCGTCTCGGAGCTCAAGCGCCTCGCCGTGCCCGCCAGTGTCGACTCGATCCCGTCGAGCGCGATGCAGGAGGACCACGTGTCCATGGGCTGGTCGGCAGCCCGCAAGCTCCGCCGCGCCGTCGACGGGCTGACCCGGGTGGTCGCGATCGAGGTGCTCACCGCCGCCCGCGCCCTCGACCTGCGCGCGCCCCTCGAACCCTCACCGGCCACCGCCGCCGTACTCGCCCTGCTCCGGCGGAGCGTCCCCGGTCCAGGCCCCGACCGGCACCTGTCACCCGAGATCGAGCACGCAGTCGACCTCGTCCGCACCGGCGCGGTCGTCGCCGCCGTCGAGAACACCATTGGAGAGCTTCGATGACCAGAGAGATCCGCGCCCCCCGAGGCACCGAGCTGACCGCCCGCAGCTGGCAGACCGAGGCGCCGCTCCGGATGCTGATGAACAACCTCGACCCCGAGGTCGCCGAGCGCCCCGAGGAGCTCGTCGTCTACGGCGG
>DASSMS010000003.1:0-34009 GCA_035688575.1 Nocardioidaceae bacterium | reverse complement strand
CGTCGACTTCCTCCTCGTCACCTACGAGCCGGGAGGGTCCTCGTCGCGTCACAACGAGCTGATGCGCCACAACGGCACCGAGTACGGCTACCTGATCAGTGGCGAGCTCGTGCTCACGCTCGGGTTCGACGAGCACCGCCTCGGCCCGGGAGCCGCGGTGTGCTTCGAGTCCGCAACGCCACATCGCTACCGGAACGACGGCGACGTTCCCGCGGTCGGCGTCTGGTTCGTCGTCGAGGGGTCCTGACCCGGGCGTCCCGCACCTCGAGCGCCCTCGCGCGTGGCCGAGCAGGCGCGCTCGCTGCAGCAGCGTCGCCCAGGAAAAGCCGAACGCCGCCCGGACCGTGAGGTCGGGGCGGCGTTCGTGGTCTCGACGGCTGGTTCTCAGCCTGCCGAAGGGGCTCGGGCGAGCCGGCGGCGGTCAGTGACCGTGGCCGTGCCCGTGGCCGGCGCCGTTGGCGGCGCTCTCGTCCTCTTCCTCGGGCTTCTCCACGACCAGCGTCTCGGTTGTGAGGAGCATGCCCGCGATCGACGAGGCGTTGACGAGCGCGGAGCGGGTGACCTTGACCGGGTCGAGCACGCCCTGGGCCACGAGGTCGCCGTACTCACCGGTGGCGGCGTTGTAGCCCTCACCACGAACGCCCTCGCGGACCTTCGCGACGATGACGTAGCCGTTCTCGCCGCCGTTCTCGGCGATCCAGCGCAGCGGCTCGTCAGCGGCCTTGCGCACGACGTTGACGCCCATCTTCTCGTCACCGGTGAGGCCGAGGCTGTCGTCGAGCACCGACACCGCGTGGACGAGGGCGGAGCCGCCACCGGCGACGATGCCCTCCTCGATCGCGGCGCGGGTCGCGGAGACGGCGTCCTCGATGCGGTGCTTCTTCTCCTTCAGCTCCACCTCGGTGGCGGCGCCCACGCGGATCACGCAGACCCCACCGGCGAGCTTGGCGAGTCGCTCCTGGAGCTTCTCGCGGTCCCAGTCGGAGTCGGTCGCCTCGATCTCGGCCTTGATCTGGTTGACCCGGGCGTCGACGTCGGCCTGCGCACCGGCGCCGTCGACGATCGTGGTGTTGTCCTTGGTGATCACCACGCGACGGGCGTGGCCGAGCACCTCGAGCCCGACCTGGTCGAGCTTGAGGCCGACCTCGGAGGAGACGACCTGGCCACCGGTCAGGGTCGCGATGTCCTGCATCATCGCCTTGCGGCGGTCACCGAAGGCGGGAGCCTTGACGGCGGCGGCGTTGAACGTGCCGCGGATCTTGTTCACGACCAGGGTCGAGAGCGCCTCGCCCTCGACGTCCTCGGCGAGGATGAACAGCGGCTTGCCGGCCTGGATGACCTTCTCCAGCAGGGGGAGCAGCTCGGCGATCGCGGAGATCTTGCCCTGGTGGAGCAGGATGTACGGGTCGTCGAGGACGGCCTCCATCCGTTCCGCGTCGGTGACGAAGTAGGGCGAGATGTAGCCCTTGTCGAACTGCATTCCCTCGGTGAAGTCGAGCTCGGTGCCCATGGTGTTGGACTCCTCGACGGTGATGACGCCGTCCTTGCCGACCTTGTCGAAGGCCTCGGCGAGCAGGTCGCCGATCACGGAGTCACGGGAGGAGACAGTGGCGACGGCGGCCATGTCCTCCTTGGAGTCCACGTCGCGGGCTGCCTCGCGCAGGGCGTCGCCGACGGCCTCGACGGCGAGGTCCATTCCGCGCTTGAGCCCCATCGGGTTCGCGCCGGCGGCCACCGCGCGCAGGCCCTCGTGGACCATGGACTGGGCCAGGACGGTCGCGGTCGTGGTGCCGTCACCGGCGACGTCGTTGGTCTTGGTGGCAACTTCCTTGGTGAGCTGCGCACCGAGGTTCTCGAACGGGTCGTCGCACTCGACCTCACGGGCGACGGTGACCCCGTCGTTCGTGATGGTCGGTGCGCCCCACTTCTTGTCCAGGACGACGTAGCGGCCCTTGGGGCCAAGGGTCACCTTGACGGCGTTCGCGAGGGTGTCCACGCCCCGCTCGAGGGAACGGCGGGCGTTCTCGTCGAACTCAAGAATCTTCGGCATCGTGAGAGTGCAACCTTTCCGGTTGGTCGGGAAGAACGACACAGCCCCGAGGGCCCGAACGAGTCAGGCCGCCCGGGGCGGTGTCGCAAGTGATCGTGCTGACGGCTTGTGTCCGCGCTGGGTCAGCCGACGACAGCGAGCACGTCGCGGGCGGAGAGGATCAGGAACTCCTCGCCGGAGAACTTGACCTCGGTGCCGCCGTACTTGCTGTAGATGACCTTGTCGCCGACGTTGATGTCCATCGGGATGCGCTCGTCACCGTCTTCGTTGAAGCGGCCGGGGCCGACGGCGATGACCTCGCCCTCCTGCGGCTTCTCCTTGGCGGTGTCGGGGATGACCAGGCCGGAAGCCGTGGTCTGCTCGGCGTCGAGCGGCTTGACGACGATGCGGTCCTCGAGCGGCTTGATGTTGACCGACACGATGTCGACCTCCACTTTCTCGTATTCGAGAGGTTCACATGGCAGATGAGGTGCTTGCTCGGCCGCACGCCGTCGCGGGGGTCGCGCGTCTCGCAAGCGTTGGCACCCTCGACTCGAGAGTGCTAAGGCGAATCTAGGCCCCGATTAGCACTCGGTCAAGTCGAGTGCCAGACTGCGTAGTCGTGGATCTCGACGCGTTCAGGTGGCTGCTGTCCGACGAGGGGAAGGCGTTGCTCGCGCGCACCGCGCAGGTGTACGACGGCCGCCCGCAGCACGCGCTCGACGCCGCGACGCTCCTGCGCCGGGAGGCGGACCCCGAGCACGTCGCGGCCGCGATGACCCAGGTCGAGCTGCGCCACAAGGCCCGGGCGAAGTTCGCCGACCTCGCCGACTCGATGTTCTTCACCCCCGACGGTCTCGAGCAGTCCACACGGCTTCGGGTGGCGACCCACCGCGCGGCCCGGGTCGCGGCCGCGGCGCCGTCCTCCGTGCTCGACGTCGGCTGTGGGATCGGCGGGGACCTCGTCGCCTTCGCCCGCGCGGGGCTCACCGTCGCGGGCGTGGACCGCGACCCGCTGCGGGTGGCCGTCGCCGCCGCGAACCTCGAGGCGCTCGGGCTCGGCGGGGCGGTCCAGGTGGCCGACGCGGAGTCCCTCGACCTCTCGGGCTTCGGCGTGCTGTTCGCCGACCCCGCCCGTCGTACCGACCGGGGACGGGTCTTCGACGTGGACGCGTATGCACCGTCCTGGGCCTTCGTCGAGCGGCTGCTGCACCGGCCCTCGGTGGTCAAGGTGGCGCCTGGCATCCCCCACGACATCGTCCCCGCGGGCGTGGAGGCCGAGTGGGTCAGCGACGAGGGCGACCTCAAGGAGGCCTCGCTGTGGTCTCCGCAGCTGGCCACCGTGCGTCGACGCGCGACCGTGATCCGCCCGACCGGGCTCGCGACGCTGACCGACGAGGACGACCCGGGCGAGCGCTCCGTACGGGCGCCCCAGCGGTTCCTGTACGAGCCCGACGACGCAGTAATCCGGGCGGGGCTGGTCACTGCGGTGGCGGCCGGGGTGAACGGCGGGCTGGTCGACGACCACATCGCCTACGTGACCAGCGACGAGGCGTTCACGACGCCCTTCGCTCGCACCTACGAGGTGCTCGAGTCCCTGCCCTACAAGGAGAAGGCGCTGAAGGCTGCACTGCGCGCCCGCGGCATCGGCCGGCTGACGATCAAGAAGCGGGGAGTCGACGTGGTGCCGGAGGACCTCCGCCGCCGCCTGAACCTCCACGGCGAGCAGGACGCGACCCTGGTGCTCACCCGGGTGGAGGGCCGGGGCACCGCCCTCCTCGTCCGGGCGCTTCGCACGACCTGAAGCGGACCGCCGCCTCAGGTGCCCGGGTCGCGGCGGTAGGTCGCGGGCGGCGTCCCGACCACCTGGGTGAAGACGCGGGTGAGGTGGGCCTGGTCGCTGAACCCGAGGTCCTGGGCGAGGGCCGCCCAGTCGACGGGTGTTTCGGCGAGCGCCGCGGCCGCCGCCTCGAGGATGCGGAACCGCTGGATCACCCACTTCGGGCCGATCCCGACGTACTCGGTGAACGTCCGCTGGAGCGAGCGCAGGCTCACCCCGCCCACCTCGGCCAGCTCCTCCGCGCGGCGGATCTCGTGACGACGCTCGGCCTCCGCGACCAGCCGGTCGACCCAGCGCGCGGTCTCGTCGGGCTCGGGGCCCAGGGCGAGGAGGTACTCCTCCATGACCTCGACCAGCTCACCGTCGGGTCCGTCGGCGAGGATCCGGGAGGCCGCAGCACGGTCGTCGGCGCCGAGGACCGCCAGCCCGGGTTGCACGGTGCCGGCGAGCGACCCCACGGACCGGCTGACCAGAGGGCGGAACCCGGCCGGGTGGAACGCGGTGCCGAGCACGAGTCCCTTCCCGCTCAGCTCGCGCTCGAACGGCTCACGGGTGATGCCGTGGACCAGCAGCCGGTCCTGCTCGGCCGCCACGTGCACCCGGGGCTGCGGGACGACCTGCTGTCGATGCGTCCCCGGGACGTCCCACCGCACGAGCCAGTGGTAGTCGACGAACTCGGCCAGGTCGGGTCGCGGCGCGATCCGCTCCACGGTGAACAGCTCGGCGCCTGCCCGCGGCCGGACGATGGCCTCAGGCCTGCCTCGCGGTTCCTGGGTGCTGCTCACCCTTCAGGATCCTAGGCGTCGCGTTTGTTCAAGACCCATGCTCCGCGCCGCTCCTAGCGTGGCCGCCATGGACATCTCGACCAGCTACTCACACAAGGCCGTCTGCAGGTTCGACGTCTCCTCCTGGAGCGAGCAGCCCTTCGTCGACATCGACGGCGAGGGGACCAGGCGCGGCGACACCTACTACCCGAACCGGGGCTTGACCCGGGCCGAGGTGGACTACACGTACAGGGGGGACCTCGAAGGCACCTCCACCCTGGTGTACCTCATCGCCTACAAGGCCGACGCGGCACCGGTGGTGGGCTTCGAGCGTTTCGAGGGGTCGCTCGACGGGCACGACGGCTCGTTCGTGATGCGCCATGTCGGCGAGCAGGACGCCGGCGCGGTGCGTGACCGGCTGGAGGTGGTCCCCGGCCTGGGCACCGGTGGCCTCGCGGGTCTGCGTGGCGAGGCAGACCTGGTCATCGAGGGACACGCCGAGGACGGCTACGAGCTGGTTCTCCACTACGACCTGGACTGACGCGTCGAGACCGGTCGTGAAGGTGAGCGCGCGCCATAGCGCGCGCTGGCACCCACGACCGGGAGGCCTGGGCGGCCCGGCGTCAGCAGCCGTTGCGCTGGACGCCCTTCACCGGGACCGGGAGGCTCCCGGGCGCACGGGCCTTGCCGAGGAGCACCTCGACGAGCGCCTTCATCGCTCCGGGCGTGTCGCCGTACATCGCGATCCTCGCGACCCGGGCCCGGCTCCTGCCCAGGGCGTACGGCGTGTCCGTGGTGACCACGACGTCGGCCGACCTCGCGGAGCCGCCGTAGCCGATGAGCGCGACCGTCGTACCGGAGCCGGTCCTCAGCCCTGCACGCGACGCCGCGGCGTCGAACCTCGCCACCGCGTCGGCCGGGCCGACGGCACGCACGGCCTTGCCGACCAGGCGCCCGCGGCACGCGCCGCCGACGACGGTGGCCGCGCCGGCGGAGAGGCGGTACGACGACCGCCCGCTCGTTCCGGGCTTCCGGGTCACCTCGGGTTCCAGCTCACGCTGGTGCAGGAGCACCGCGATCTGGCGGGCCGCCGCCTGCTCGAGTCGCGCCCGGCTGAGTCGGCCCTTCCGGACCGCCTCGACGATCCCGTCACGGGCGCCGACCACGCTCTCGGGCATGAGCACGACGTCGTTGCCCGCCCGAAGGGCTCGTACGGCGGCGGCACCGCTCGAGTGCCGGTCGGTGATCGCCCCCATGTTCATCGCGTCGGTGACCACGAGCCCTTCGAAGCCGAGGTCGCGCCGGAGCAGGCCGTTCACGACGGGGCGCGAGACCGACGACGGGACGCGGGGGTCGACCGCACGTACGTCGAGGTGGGCCACCATCACCGAGGGCACGCCCTCGGACACACCCGCCTCGAACGGCACCAGGTCGCTCGCGCGCAGCTGCCGAAGCGTCTTGTCCTGGACCGGCAGCTCCTCGTGGCTGTCGGCGGTCACCGACCCGTGGCCCGGGAAGTGCTTGACCACCGGCAGCACGCCCGCGGAGAGATAGCCGTTCACGGCGGCCTTCATCTGCCGCGCGACGAGCTTCGGCCGGCTGCTCGCCGAGCGCGACCCGATGGTCGGGTCGTCCGGGCCGGAGGTCACGTCGGCGTCCGGGGCGAAGACGACGCTGAACCCCAGGTCGGCCAGCTCTGCCCCGCTGCCCGCCGCCGCCTTGCGGGTCAGGTCGGTGTCACGGGCGGCTCCGGCGCTCATGAACGCCGGAAACCTCGTCGCCCTTCCCTTCACCCGCTCGACGACGCCGCCCTCCTGGTCGACGCCGATGAACACCGGCCACCTGCGGCCCGCGTCGCGTGCGGCTGCCTGCAGGCCACTGTTGCTGCGGCGCAGCTGGTAGGCGCTGCCGATGTTGTCGCTCATCACGATCACGCCGCCGAGGTGCAGCCGGTTGACCAGAGACGCGGGGGCCGTCCTCCCCTTGTACTCCGCGACGATCACCTGGCCGGCGAGCGCGGGCAGCGACATCCGCCGCACGATCTTGCGGGCACGGTCCAGCTCGTCGCGCGTGGGACCCCATCCCGCCTCGAGCTTGCCGGCCGACCGTGCCGCCCGCTCGCGCATCGGTGTCGAGGCCGCCTCGGGTGACCTCGACGGCGAGGGGGAGGACGGCGCAGACGTCGTCTCCTCCGCGGAGCGCTCCGCGCGGTCCACCGCGCTCGACCCGCCCTGGCCGGAGCACGAGGTCAGCAGGAGCGCCAAGCCGAGCACGGCGGCTGCGGTTCGCCTCGCTGTCATCCCACGATCCTCTCAGTCCCAGCCATTGCGCACGGCAACGGCACCTGCGACCCGGTGCCACCGGGCCACGCGCCTGCTTCGTGCTGTGCGCGCTCCCTCACGGCGCGACGACGACGGCCGACCGAGCCGGGACCTCGACGACGCCCTCGCCCATCTCCACCCCCGGTTCCCAGCTGAGCAGCACCTTGCCGTAGGCCTCCGCCTCGACCGGGTGCTCGGACAGGTTCACCAGCACCTGGTGCTCACCGCGCTGGACGGCGAACAGACCGCGCTCGCGGTCGTGCCGGACACGGACCCGGTCGAGGTGCGAGTCACGGAGGTCCCTGCGCTCCCGGCGCAGGCGGATGAGGTCGCGGTACCACCGGAGGAGCCGTGCGTGCTCGTCGTCCGCGAGCTCGGACCAGTCCAGCTTCGAGGCCTCGAAGGTCGAGGGGTCCTGCGGGTCGGGGACCTGGTCACGTTCCCAGCCGTGGGAGGCGAACTCGGAGCGCCGGCCCTGGCGGACCGCCTCACCCAGCTCGGGGTCGGTGTGGTCGGTGAAGTACTGCCACGGCGTGCTTGCACCCCACTCCTCCCCCATGAAGAGCATGGGCGTCCACGGTGAGGTGAGAAGCAGGGCAGCTCCGCACGCGAGCAGGCCGGCCGGCACGGTCGCGGAGATCCGGTCCCCGGTGGCGCGGTTGCCGACCTGGTCGTGGGTCTGGAGCGACGCCACGAAGCGCCATCCCGGCACCGAGGCCGCGTCCACGGGCCGGCCGTGACGCCGCCCTCTGAAGGACGACCAGGTGCCGTCGTGGAAGAACGGTGTGCGCAGGGTCTTCTCCAGCGCCTCCGGGTCGGCGAAGTCGGCGTAGTAGCCCTGGGCCTCCCCGGTGAGCGCCACGTGCAGCGCGTGGTGGACGTCGTCGGCCCACTGGGCGTGCACCCCGAGTCCGCCGATCGCGTCGCCGCGGCCGCGGGGGGTGACGGTGCGCGGGTCGTTACGGTCGGACTCGGCGATGAGCCACATCCGCCTGGCCTCGCTCACCGACAGCTCGTCGACCTCGCGCGACATCTCCTCGAGGATGTGGACGGCCCGGTCGTCGTGGAGCTCGTGCACTGCGTCGAGCCTGAGCGCGTCCACGTGGAAGTCGCGGAACCACTGGCGGACGTTGTCGAGGACCCAGCGGCGCACCGGCTCGCTGTCGGGGGCGTCGAGGTTGAGCGCGGAGCCCCACGGGGTCTGGTGGTGGTCGGTGAGGTACGGGCCGAACTCGCCGAGGTAGTTCCCGTCGGGTCCGAGGTGGTTGTAGACCACGTCGAGGCAGACCGCGAGGCCGCGGGCGTGGGCGGCGTCTACGAAGCGCTGGAGGGCGGCCGGCCCGCCGTACACCTCGTGAACGGCATAGGGCGCCACCCCGTCGTACCCCCAGCCGCGTGAGCCGGGGAACGGGGCGAGCGGCATCAGCTCGACCATGGAGACGCCGAGGTCCACGAGGTGGTCCAGGCGCGCGGCGGCCGAGTCGAGCGTGCCGTCGGGGGTGAACGTCCCGACGTGCAGCTCGTAGATCACGGTCCCCTCGAGCTCGGTGCCGGCCCACCGGGTGTCGCTCCAGGCGAACTCCCCGGGATCGAAGAGCTGGGACCAGCCGTGCGGTCCGTCGGGAAGCCGAAGCCCGCGGGGGTCGGGGCGGGGGTCCCCGCCGTCGAGGGAGAAGGCGTACGTCGTCTCCGGGCCGACCTCCACCGCGGCGTGCCAGTGGCCCTCCTCCCCGAGGGTCATCGGCAGTCGTGACTCCGGAAGCAGCAGGTCGACCGACGAGGCGCGAGGCGCCCACACCGTGAACTCACGCATGGACCTCTCCTCTCAGCGGGCAACGAGCAGGGCGACGGGCATCGGGTCGAGCACCTCGGCACAGGGAACGTCACGGCCCCCCTCGAGCACTCGGCCGGTGAGCTCGTCGCGCCAGGTGCCCGGGGGCAGCGTGAGAGTGCTGTCCTTCCACCCGCCGCGGTCGAAGAGCCGCCGGGGAGCACGGGTCACCACGCACGCGACCCGGCCGCCACGGACGAAGCCGACGGCGTGCTCGGTGCTCGTGGGGAGGGGCTCGTAGGTGCCGCGGTCACCGAAGCAGTCACGCAGCTCGCGGCGCACCCGGAGGGCACGTGAGGTGACCAGGAGCTTCTCGTCGTCGAGGGAGATCGGCGCCTCCTCCCCCAGCCGGGCGAGCCGGTCCTCCAGCGCGTCGTAGTCGACGGGCCGCCGGTTGTCGGGGTCCACGAGCGAGAGGTTCACGACCTCGCACCCCTGGTAGGTGTCCGCGGTGCCCGGGAGCAGCAGCTGGAGCAGCTTCTGGCCGAGGACTGTGGCGCGGATCCCGTCGAGGTTCTCGTGGACGGCCTCGTCGACCGCCGCCCTCAACGGCCCCGGCGCAGCGGCCTCGTCGGCGAAGGCGAGGACGCGTGCCTCGTACTCCTCGTCGGCGTCGACCCAGCCGGTGTGCCTCTTGGCCTCGCGCATCGCCTTGGTCAGGTAGCCGTGCAGCCTGTCCTGCGGCAGCGGCCCCGCGCCGACCATGGTCTGCCACAGCAGGTGTGCCGTGGGGCGGTCCACGCCCGCCGCGTCCGCGGCCTCGCGGAAGAGCTTCGAGCAGTCCTCCCAGGCGACAGTGTCCTGCGCGACGGCGAGGATCCGGGCCCGGACGTCCTCGCTGCGCTTGGTGTCATGGGTGGAGAGCGTGGTCATGCCCAGGGGCCAGGCCTCCTGCTGGTGCTCGGCCCAGTCGTGGAGGATCTTCGGAGTGGCGCGCTCGAGCACCCCGGGGTCGCTCCCGACCTCGTTCAGGGCGACGAGACGGTGCCAGCGGTAGTACGTCGTGTCCTCGATGCCCTTGGCCATCACAGGGCCCCAGGTCTGCTGGAGCCGGATCGCGAAGTCCAGGGAGCTGTCGTCGTCGGGGTCGTCACCCCTGGCGAGCTCGGCGAGCTGGTTCAGCTCGTGCTCGAGGTCCGGCCGTGCCGCCACGGCCTCCTCCCGAGCCTGCTTCAAGCGCTTGCGGGCCAGTGGCGTCAGGCGCTCGTCAGGGCGGATGTAGGCCCGGTAGACCTCGCTCGCGACGAGCAGCTCCACCACGGCGTCACGCATGCGCTCCTCGTCGATGGAGGGAAGCGCGTCGCAGGCCCGGCGGGTGAGCCGCTGGACCTCGGGGCCGAGCAGCTCGTCGACGACCTTGCGCTTGGCGCGCTCGACCGCGATCTCGAGGTCGAGACCTCCGCCCGCCTCGGCCCAGCACTCGTCGAGCGCTGGAAGAGCGTTCGGGTCCACGAGCGCCGCGGTGACCACGCGCATCGCGTCGTAGCCGGTCGTCCCCTCACAGGCCCAGGACCGCGGAAGCCGCTCCTCGCCCTCGAGGATCTTCTCCACCCAGAGGCCCGTGCCTGGCCGGGTCGCGTCACGCAGCTGCTGCAGGTAGCCCTCGGGGTCGGCGAGCCCGTCGGGATGGTCGATGCGGAACCCCTCGATGACACCGCGCCGGTTCAGGTCCAGCAGCAGCCGGTGGGTCGCCTCGAACACGTCGGGCAGCTCGACCCGCACCGCGATCAGCTCGGTGACGTCGAAGAAGCGCCGGTAGTTGAGCAGGGCGTCGCTGTCGCGCCAGTTGGCCAGCACGTAGTGCTGCCTCGCGAGGACCTCGGCCACATCGCCGCCCTCGGTGCCCGGGGCCACGGGGAAGACGTGGTCGAAGTAGCGCACGACCGGTTGGCCGTCGTACTCGTCGAGGGTCACCTCGCCCGCATCCAGTGCCTCCTCCAGGGTGCCCCCGAGGATGGGGAGTCCCAGCTTGCCGCCGGCGGCGTCCCAGTCGATGTCGAACCAGTGGGCGGTCTCCGCTTCGCGCCCGTCGCGCAGCGTCTGCCACAGGGGCGCGTTCGCGTGCTCGGGCGCGACGAGTGCCATGTGGTTCGGGACCACGTCGACCACGATGCCGAGGCCGTGCGCCCTCGCGGTCTCCGCCAGCGAGAGCAGCCCCTCCTCGCCCCCGAGCTCGTCGTTGACCCTCGTGTGGTCGAGCACGTCGTACCCGTGCTGGGAGCCGGGGACGGCCGTGAGGATCGGCGAGAGGTACAGGTGGCTGATGCCCAGTGCGGCCAGGTAGGGCACGCGTGCTTCCGCGTCGGCGAAGGTGAAGCCGGCGTGGAGCTGGAGGCGGTAGGTGGCGATCACTGTGTACTCGTTCCCCCTGTGGTCAGGTTAAACCTGTGACCCTCGCCCCTGGGTGACCGGTTTGTCCGGTTCGGCGGCTTCCCACCGGGGCGTGGCTAGCGTTGGGTCATGACGACCATCGAGCGCACCGTGACCGTCGACCGTCCTTTGTCCAAGGTCTATGAGTACCTCAGCGACTTCACCACCACCAACGAGTGGGACCCCGGGACCGTGGAGACGGTCCGGGTCAGCGGAGACGGAGGCGTGGGTACGGCGTACCGCAACACCTCGAAGTTCGGGGGCCGCAAGACCGAGCTGACCTACGTCGTCGAGAAGGTCGAGCCGCAGCAGGTGTTCGCCCTGCGCGGCGAGAACAAGACCGTCGTGGCCCACGACACGATGACCTTCCACGAGACGCCGACGGGCACCGCGGTCAGATACGTCGCGGAGTTCGAGTTCAAGGGCCCGGCCAAGCTCGTCGCGCCCCTGCTCGGACCGGCCTTCAAGAAGCTGGGCGACGAGGCCGAGAAGGGCATGCGCGAGGCGCTCGAGCGCCTGTAGCTCCGCAACGCCGGGACTTGAGCGGGCCAGAACTGCTCATATGAGCAGTCCAGGACCAGCCCGGCGCCTGTCCAGAGGCGAGAAGCGCGCCCGGCGCCTGTCCAGGGGCGAGAAGCGCGCACCTGAGCTGTCCTGGCCCTCGCCAGCGCCCGTTCGGGAGCAAGAAGTGCGCAAGTGAGCCGTTGTGGCCCCCGGCGGCAGCCACGGGGCGGCGGGCAGAGGCGGCCAGCTCGTCGACCGGCACCTCAGCCGAGGGCGGCCTTCTCCGCCGCGATGGTGGTGTCCTCGCCGTGGCCGGTGTGGACGACGGTGTCCTCGGGCAGCTCGAACAGCTTCTCCTTGATCGAGGCCACGATCGTGTCCTCGTCGCTGAAGGACCGACCCGTTGCGCCGGGGCCGCCGTTGAAGAGCGTGTCGCCGGTGAACACGCAGCCGAGGTCCTCGGCGTAGAAGCAGACCGCCCCGGGCGCGTGGCCCGGCGTGTGGATCGTGCGGAGCCGGGTGCCGCCGACCTCGATGACCTGTCCGTCGGCGAGGTCGACGTCCCAGAGCTCGGTGGGGTGGGTGAGCTCCCAGACCGGCCGGTCGTCGGGGTGCAGGAAGATCGGCGCCTGGGTCTCGTGGCGCAGCTGCGGGGCGACGCGGACGTGGTCGTCGTGCGCGTGGGTGCAGAGGATCGCCTTGACACGCCGCTCCCCCACCACGGCCAGGATGCGGTCTACGTCGTGAGGCGCGTCGATCACCACGCACTCGTGGTCGTCGCCCACGACCCAGACGTTGTTGTCGACGTCGAAGGTCTGGCCGTCGAGGCTGAAGGTGCCGCTGCTCGTGGTGTGGTCGATGCGGGTGCCCATCAGAACACCACCACCGAGCGCAGCACGTCGCCGCGGTGCATGCGGTCGAAGGCCTTCTCCACCTCATCGAGCGCGATCCGCTCGCTGACGAAGGCGTCGAGGTCGAGGCGGCCCTGCTGGTAGAGGTCCACGAGCATCGGGAAGTCCCGGGACGGGAGGCAGTCGCCGTACCAGCTCGACTTCAGCGAGCCGCCGCGGCCGAAGAAGTCGAGCAGCGGGATGTCCGGCACCTTCATGTCGGGCGTGGGCACGCCGACGAGCACGACGGTCCCGGCGAGGTCGCGGGCGTAGAACGCCTGCTTCCAGGTCTCGGGGCGCCCGACCGCGTCGATCACGACGTCGGCGCCGAAGCCGCCCGTGAGCTGCTGGATCGCCTCGACCGGGTCGGTCTCCGCGGCGTTCACGGTGTGGGTGGCACCGAGGCCCTTGGCCCAGTCGAGCTTCTTGTCGTCGAGGTCGACGGCGATGACCTTCGCCGCTCCCGCGAGCCGTGCTCCTGCGACCGCGGCGGCCCCCACGCCTCCGCACCCGATGACCGCGACCGACTGCCCGCGGGTGACCTGCCCGGTGTTGATCGCCGCGCCGATGCCCGCCATGACGCCGCAGCCGAGGAGCCCGACGGCCGCCGGGTCGGCGGAGGAGTCGACCTTGGTGCACTGGCCGGCGTGGACGAGGGTCTTCTCGGCGAACGCGCCGATGCCGAGCGCCGGGGAGAGCTCGGTGCCGTCCTCGAGCGTCATCTTCTGCGAGGCGTTGAAGGTCGCGAAGCAGTACCACGGCTCACCGCGTTCACACGCTCGGCAGTTGCCGCAAACCGCGCGCCAGTTGAGGATCACGAAGTCCCCCGGTGCGACGTTCTCGACGCCCTCCCCCACGGCCTCGACGATGCCGGCGGCCTCGTGGCCGAGCAGGAACGGGAACTCGTCGTTGATGCCGCCTTCGCGGTAGTGCAGGTCGGTGTGGCAAACCCCGCAGGCCTGCACCTTCACGACGGCCTCACCCGGGCCGGGGTCCGGGACATTGATCGTGGCCACCTCCACAGGGGCGCCCACGGACCTCGCGATGACTGCTCGAACCTGCTGCACGTGCCCTCCTGCGTACGTCGCCTGCCAAGGCTGCCGGGATCTGCCCGCCACCCTACTCAGAGGACGCAAGAGCCTCAGAGCGTGAACAACCAGGCGGTGGACCCGACGTAGGCCAGGACCAGCAGCAGCCCGAGGAACCGCGGGAGCGAGCCCGTACGACGGCCCGCCAGGAGGAGCAGGGGCAGTACCGCCGTGACCACGCCGATGACCAGCACCGCCGAGCTGCGCCCGAGCAGCAACGGGTCCACCCAGGCCGCGAGGCCGAGGGTGATCGTGGCGTTGTAGGCGACCGACCCGACGGCGCCGGCGAGCGCGATCTCGGTGACACCACGACGGTGCGCGGCCAGGACCAGGGCGATCATCTCCGCGCTCGTGGCGAGGGCGAGGACGGTCAGGCCGACCACCGACTCGGTCGCGCCGAACGCGTCTACGAGCCCCTCGGCGCCTTGGACTGCGAGGAACCCGCCGGAGACCATGCCGAGAAGGCCGAGCAGCACGAGAAGCAGCGCCCTGGACGGCTCGGGGCCGCCGGTGCGCGTGTGCTCCTCCTCCGCCAGCTCGGCCATCTCGCCGATCACCGGCGGCTCCTGCTCTCGTCGCCACACCCACACGACGCCCACGGCATAGGCCAGGACCAGCACGGTCCCCTCGATCCGCCCGAGCACCCCGTTCCACATGAGCGCCACCGCGAGCACGCCGGCGGCGGAAGCCGCGGCGGCGTACTCCATCACCCGACGGCTGACCGGCAGTGGCGTGAGCAGCGCAGCCAGGCCGATGGCCACGGTGAGGATCACGAGGTTCGCGCCGATGGCGTCGCCGGCCGCGAGCGCGGGGTGGCCCTGTCCCGCGGCGAGCATCGCGGTCACGGCCTCCTCCGGCTCGGCTCCCGCGAGGAGGACGCCGAGCGCGAGCACGCTGACCCCGAGTCGGGAGGCCGCCTCGGTGATGTGCTCGGCGAACGCCTCGGCGCCCACGGTCAGCAGGCCCGCGCCGAGCGCGAGCAGGACCACCGCGAACAGGGTCTCGAGCACGAGCCCATCCTGCCGGACACCCCTGGCGCACCCGGATGCAACCCACGAGCGGGAAATGGCGTCTTGGGGGCACGAGACCGGAGAGGATGGTGAGCGCAGCGTGGAACTCGTGGTGGAGACAGGGGCTTCGATGGGGCTGGATGCACCCGGCGCGACGTCGGCACGTGACGCTGAGTTCGAGCAGTACATGGCCGCCCGCCAGCCGAGCCTCCTGCGGACCGCCTACCTCCTCACCGGCGACCGGCACAGCGCCGAGGACCTCGTCCAGACAGCTCTGGCCAAGCTGTACCTGTCCTGGGACAAGGTGCAGCGGCGAGAGCTCGTCGACGGCTACGTCCGGCGGATCATGGTCAACGAGAACAACTCGCTGTGGCGCCGGGCGTGGAAACGCAAGGAGGTCACCACCGACACGATCCCCGACTACGTGGGCGTCGCCGACCACCACGACCACGGCGAGCGCTCGGCCCTGTGGGAGTTCGTGCAGACCCTCCCGCGCAAGCAGCGCGCCGTCGTCGTGCTTCGTTACTACGAGGACCTCAGCGAGGCGGAGGTGGCCGACATCCTCGGCATCTCCGTCGGCACGGTGAAGTCCCAGTCCAGCCGCGCACTCGCAGCCCTGCGCCAGCGCGTGCACACCCAACCCATGCTGAGCCGCGAAGGAGAGGAGGGCCGATGAACAACTTCGACGAGAAGGACATGCTGACCCGCGAGCTGCGGGAGCGCTCCACCGACGTCGGCGGACACCCCATCGGCTTCGACGCGGTCCGTCAGAGCGCCCGCAAGATCCAGCGCCGGCGCAGCATCGTGAGCGGCGCCGTCGCGGCCGTCGTCGCCACCATCGCGGTTCCGGCCGGGGTGGCGGTCACCTCCGCGATCAACGACCCGAACGACCCCGCGAAGACCCCGACCATCGCCACGAGCCCGTCTCCGACCGCCACCCCGCGGCCGGACGGGACGTTCCCCTTCACCATCAAGGGTCTTCCACGGGGGGAGAGCCCACAGCTGAACTACGTCGTCGCCGGCGAGCGCACGATGGTCACGCCGGAGGGCGAGGTCGAGCTTCCCGAGGCCTACAGCCAGGTCGTCCCCTACCGCGACGGCTGGCTGGCGTTGTACGGCGGGCAGAACGGCTACGAGAACGTCATCCTCGACGAGGACATGGGCATCGAGAGCACGACGCTCGCCGGAGAGGCCATCGCGGTCAGCGCGGACGGTTCGCGCGTGTTGACCGCACAGCGCGACTTCAACGTCCGGGGTCGGACTGTCGTCCTCGACTCGCCCGCGACCTCCAACTACGAGCGCGAGCAGATCACGTGGGACGCACCCGACAACAGCTGGGTGAAACCTGTGGGCTACCTCGACGAGCAGGCCGTCGTCTTCCAGGCGACGGACGAAGAAGGGCGTACCGAGGTCCTCATGGGTGTGGACGACAACGACCCCCGCACCGTGCCGCTCGAGGGTTTTCTGAACGTCAGCTCGACCTCCGCAGTGAACGGCCTGGTCGCCGGTCAGGTCTCCTACGACGACAAGACCGGCCGCGGCTGCTACGCGGCGATGGATCCCAGGGCCAGCACGACGAAGATGGTGTGGGAGACCTGCGACTACGAGCCGCAGGCGTTCAGCCCCGACGGCCGGTTCGTCGTGGCCGGCGCGCCCGACAGCGACGGGCTCGGCTCACCCACCCTGACCATCCTGGACGCACGGTCCGGGGACCCGGTGGTCGAGTTCAGCCCGCCGAAGGATGTCATGGTTGCCGTCACCCAAGCCGCCTGGGAGGACGACCACACAGTCGTGGCGACCGTCATCGAAGGGATCGAGATGAGGCTGGTGCGCGCGGACGTGGCGGGCAACCTCGAGCTCGCCGGGTCGGTCAGCCACACCATGGACGACATGAACCTCCCGCTGTGGCTCGCGGAGACCCCTCGCTGGTGAGCCGGCCCCGGACCAGCAGGTCCAGGCCTTCCGCAACGGCCGCCGGCCGCCGCGGGGTCACGCCACGATCGTGGTCACCGGCATGCTCGAGTCCGCGGGGAGGTCGAGGGACGAGGCGGCCCTGCCCCTGGCGACGAGCTCGGACCCGAGGGCGGCCACCATCGCGCCGTTGTCGGTGCACAGTCCCGGCCGCGGCACGCGCACGCGGATGCCCTTGGCCGCCGCTCGCTCCTCGGCGAGCACGCGCAGCCGCGAGTTGGCCGCGACCCCGCCGCCGATGAGGATGTCGTCGATGCCGTGTACGACGGCCGCGTCGATCGCCTTGCGGGTCAGCACGTCGCACACCGCCTCCTGGAAGGACGCCGCGACGTCGTTCACCGGCACCGGCTGACCCGAGCGCTCCCGCGCCTCGACCCACCGGGCCACGGCGGTCTTGAGCCCCGAGAACGAGAAGTCGAACCGGTGCCGTTGCAGGTCGCGGCCCGAGGTGAGGCCGCGCGGGAAGTCGATCGACACGGAGCTGCCGGACCGCGCGGCCTTGTCGATGTGAGGTCCGCCCGGGAACGGGAGCCCGAGCAGCCGTGCCACCTTGTCGAACGCCTCCCCCGCGGCGTCGTCGATGGTGGCGCCGAGGGGCTCCACCCCGGTCGTGACGTCCTCGACCTTGAGCAGCGAGGAGTGCCCTCCGCTCACCAGCATCGCCACGCACGGCTCGGGCAGCGGACCGTGCTCGAGCTGGTCGACCGCCACGTGGGCGGCGAGGTGGTTCACGCCGTAGATCGGCTTGCCGAGCCCCACCGCGAGGGCCTTTGCGGCCGCGACGCCGACGAGCAGGGCGCCGGCGAGGCCGGGACCGCTCGTGACGGCCACGGCGTCCACGTCGTGGAGGGACACCCCGGCGGTCTCACAGGCTCGCTCGATCGTCGGAACCATCGCCTCGAGGTGGGCCCGCGAGGCGACCTCCGGGACGACACCGCCGAAGCGGGCGTGCTCGTCCACGCTGGAGGCGACGGCGTCGGCCAGCAGGGTGTGGCCGCGCACGATGCCCACGCCGGTCTCGTCGCAGGACGTCTCGACCCCGAGCACGAGCGGCCCGTCGATGGTTCTCATGTCCTCATCCTCTCCAGCCGCAGGCTGCCCGCCGCAGCGAGCGGCGCATGACCACTGCATCGCTGCCGTCGCGGTAGTACCTGCGACGACGATCGATCTCGACGAAGTCGGCGGTGGCGTAGAACCCGAGGGCAGCGGTGTTCACTGCGCTGACCTCGAGCAGCATCCGGTCCGCCCCCTGGGCGAGAGCGTCCGCGAGCACGACCTCGAGGAGCATCCTCGCCAGGCCCCGGCGCCAATGGTCCGGCTGTACGCCGATCCGCTGCAGGTCGACCAGGTCGTCCGAGCGCATGGTGACCGCGTAGCCGAGCACGTCCTCGCTCTCGACCGCGACCACGGCGTGCCGACCCGGTCCTTCCAGCTCGCCCAGCACGGCGGCCTCGGACCAGGCGTCGGCGCCGAACAACGTCCGCTCCAGGGTAGCCAGGGCCCGGGCGTCCGCCGCTGTCGCGGGACGAAGCCTCACGAGACCCGCTTCGGCTTGTGCGGCTCGGCCGCGTCGGGACGCCGGAGGTACATCGGTTCGGGGTCGTAGAGCTCCGCCCGCTCCTCGGCGACCACGCGCGCCAGCACTCCGGCACTCGGGTTCTCGGGCCTGCGGCCGTCGGGGAACGCCTCCGCGTAGAGCACCGCACCGCGTCCCACGACCGGACCCTCGGTCGCGACGGTGGCCGGCTTGACCACGTCCGGCCCGGTGAGTCGGATGCCGTCGCGGTCGTAGGAGGCGAGGTAGACCTCCTTGCGGCGGGCGTCGGTGGCGACCTGGAAGGGACCGTCGACCATCCCGGTGTCCACGGCCTCGACCGCCAGGACGTCGAGCGTGCAGACCCCGTAGACGGGGATCTCGAGCACGGCGCCGAGGGTCCGGGCCGTCATCAGTCCGACCCGGAGTCCGGTGAACGGGCCGGGCCCGACCCCGACCGCGATGGCGGTGAGGTCCTGCCGCACGAGGCCGACCTCCTCGAGCACCGCGGTGATGCTCGGTGCGAGGAGCTCGCCGTGGCGCATGGCGTCGACCGTGGTCCGCTCCGCGACGACCTGCTGGCCGTCGTACAGGGCGACGGTGACGGCGGGGGTGGCGGTGTCGAACGCGAGGAGCACGGGTCGAGGTTACGCGAGCGCCTCGTGCAGTCCCGCACCGATCCACCGTGCGCCCACCGGGGTGAACCGCACGTGGCGGGGGTCGCTCTCGCCGTGAGGGTCGTCGCCGCGAGCACGGGTGATCGTCACCTCGAGCCGGGTGTCGGCGAGCCCCTCCGCGACGCCTTCGCCCCACTCTACGACCGTGACCGCCTCGTCGAGGGAGGTGTCGAGGTCGAGGTCGTCGAGCTCCTCGATGCCACCGAGGCGGTAGGCGTCGACGTGCACGAGGGCGGGACCGCCGGCCAGCGACGGGTGCACCCGCGAGATCACGAACGTCGGCGAGGTGATCTGGCCGCGCACCTTGAGCCCCTCGCCGAGTCCCTGCGTGAAGGTGGTCTTGCCCGCCCCGAGGTCGCCGCTGAGGATCACGAGGTCCCCGGCGCGCAGCACGGCGGCCAGCCGTACGCCGAGCGCGTGGGTGTCGTCCGCGGAGACAGCCTCCGCCTCGACCGGGAGCGCCTTGGCCATGGTCAGCCAGGTGCCCTCACGGTCGAGCTCGTCGTAGCCGAGGTGGCGCCAGAACTCGACGGTGGAGGGCAGCTCCGCCCGCGCACCGAGCACGAGCCCGTCGTACCCCTCTTCGGCCGCGATCCGCTCGGCGGTGCCGATCAACGCGCCCGCCACACCGGCGTTCTGCGCCTCGGGGTGGACCGAGACCCGTCGCATGCGGAGCAGGTGACCGTCCGGAGCCAGGAGCATCGCCCCGAGCGGCTGCTCCCCGGCCAGCGCGAGCAGTCCCCGGTGCGACTCGAGAGTCTCGGCCACGGACTCGACGCTCTCGTCTGTCGCCGTGGCGGGCGGGTCGAGGACGGGGCGCGCGCCGAACGCGGCGTGCACGACCGCCACGACGTCTGCCGCGCGCTCGGGCCCGACCTCGTGCACGGCCACCGGGCCAGGGAGGGACTGCTCGCTCATACCGCGTCCGACTCCGTCGCCTTGGCGTCGGCGATCATCCGCTCGATGGCGGCGTTGACCGCCTCGTAGCGCTCGAGGATCACCATGTGACCGGCCTCGGGGACCTCCACGAGCTCGACGCCACGGATCCGCGAGGCCATCTTGCGGCTGTGCCCGATGGAGGTGAGCACGTCGCCGGTGCCGCAGACGATCACCGTCGGCACCTGCTCGAAGGCCTTGAGCACCGAGAACTTGTCGAGCTGGTCGAAGTTCGGGAAGAACTCCGCGATCACGCCGAAGGGCGTCTGCGCGAGCATCTCGTCGACGAACTCGATGTACGGCGTGGGGACGTCGGTGCCGAAGGCCATCTTGCTCGTCACGAGGAAGCCGATGTCGGAGCCGGTACGACGGGCGCCGTCCACGAGTCCCGGGGCCCGGGCCAGGAGCGCCATGAAGCGCGGGGTGAGCTGACTCATGACGCGGTCGGGCAGGTACGGGCTGATCACCCTGTGGCTCTTCAGTCCGCCTGCCGTGGTGGACACCAGCCCGACTCCGACGACGCGGTCGCCGAACAGCTCGGGGTGGTGGTCGGCGAGCGACATGATCGACATCCCGCCCATCGAGTGGCCGACGAGGACGACCGGCCCCTCCGGCACGAGCTGCTCGAGCACGGAGTACAGGTCGTGGCCGAGCTGGTCGATCGTGGCGTGGTCGACATGGGAGCGCTCGGACCGGCCGTGGGAGCGCTGGTCGTAGAAGACCAGGCGGCGCGTGCCGCGGAAGTACTGTCGCTGGAAGTGCCAGCAGTCGAGGTTGAGGGCGTAGCCGTGGACGAACACGATGGTCGGCTCGTCGGCGTGCCCGTCGACGCCGTCGGGCTCGTCTACCTCGGCGTAGAGGTGGATCCCGTCGGTGGTCGTGACGTGTATCGGCTCCGAGCGCAGGCTGCCGAACGGGTCGCGGGAGGTCGACTGCTCCCGCCGACGCCGGACCGAGCGGCGCGACGCGAGGGCAGCGGCCACCCCTCCCGCGGCCAGAGTGCCCGCGGTGGCGGCGGCGAGGCCGACCATGCGGCGGCGGGTGCTCATGCGCCCTCCCCGACGTACCTGCGCTCCATGCGTCCTCCGATGCGGGTGACGATCTCGTAGTTGATGGTGCCGCACGCCTCGGCCCAGTCCTGTGCGGTGGGCTCGCCGTCCTTGCCGGGGCCGAACAGCACGACCGGGTCGCCGGGTGCCGCTTCGGCGTCCCCGAGATCGAGCACGAACTGGTCCATGCAGACCCGTCCGGCGATTCGTCGCACCTGCCCCGCGGCGAGCACGGGTGCCTTGGACGAAGCGTGCCGGGGGATGCCGTCGCCGTACCCTATGGGCACCACGCCCACTGTGGTGTCGTGGGCGGTGACGTAGGTGTGCCCGTAGGAGACCCCTGACCCGGCGCGGACCCCCTTCACGACCGCCAGGCGGCTCTGCACGGTCATCGCGGGGATGAGGCCGAGCTCGTCGGAGCCGGCGACCTCGGGCATCGGGGTGAGCCCGTAGGCGGCGATCCCGCACCTGACGAGGTCGAACCACGACGTGGGGCGGGTCAGCGCGCCCGCGGAGTTGCACAGGTGACGGACCTCGGGGCGCAGGCCGGATCGCTCGGCGAGGTCGACCGCCCAGCGGAAGACTTCCTCCTGGGAGTCGTTCGCGGGGTGCTCGGGCTCGTCGCTGCACGCGAAGTGCGACCAGATGCCGGTCACCGCGACCTCGCCCGACGCCTCCGCGGTCACCGCGGCGGCCACCAGGTCCGGCCACGCCTCCTGGCTGGAACCTCCCCGGGAGAGCCCGGTGTCGATCTTCAGCTGGACGCGCGCCGTGGCAGCGACGTCCCGGGCGGCGGCCCGGATCTCGTCGAGCTCGGCGACCGTGTAGGCGGTGACGTCGACGCCGTGCTCGATCGCGGGCCGGAAGTCCTCGCCCGGGACGGCGAGCCAGGTCAGCAGCGGGCCGGTGTCACCGTCGGCGCGCAGGGCGAGCGCCTCCTCGACGACCGCCACACCGAGCCAGTCGGCCCCGGCCGCTCGGGCGGCGCGGGCCACCTCGAGCATGCCGTGGCCGTAGCCGTCCGCCTTCACCACGACCATCAGCGCACGGCCGTCGAAGCGCTCCTTGAGGGTCCGGACGTTGTGGCGCACGGCGTCGAGGTCGACGACGATCTCCGCGCGCGCGGCAGAGGGGACGGCAGCGTTCATGACGGTGTCATCTTGACATCCCTAGCCTGCGAGGAGCAGACGGGACACCGCCGGCACGGCGCGGGCGACGTCCGGCGCGGTCACCGGCCCACCTCCTCCGGCGTGTGCCGCGGCGGCCCCGTGGACCCAGGCCCCGACCGACCCCGCGTCGAACGGGTCGAGCCCCGCCGCGAGGAGCGCACCGCACAACCCCGCGAGCACGTCCCCGGCACCCGCGGTGGCCAGCCACGGCACACCCGAGGTCGAGACCCGCACCCGCCCGTCGGGCGCCGCGACCAGGGTGTGCCTGCCCTTGAGGAGTACGACGGCCCCGAAGCGGGACGCCGCCTCACGCGCGAACCGCAGCTGCTCCGACTCGACCTCTCGCCGCTCCACCCCGAGCATCCGGGAGAGCTCACCGGCGTGCGGGGTCAGCAGTGCCGGTACGCCGAGGGGTCCGGTGACGTGGGCCAGGCCGTCGGCGTCGACCACGACGGGCACGTCGTCCTCGAGGCAGCGGCGCAGGGCCTCCCCCGCATCGTCGCCGCCTCCCGACCCGACGACCCATGCCTGCACCTGGCCGGGTCCGACCACGACCTCGGGATGTTGCTGCCGCACCAGGTCGGCGGCGCCCCCGTCGTACCTCACCATCCCGGCGAAGCCGTTCGAGGCGCCGGCGACGCACAGGACCCCCGCACCCGGGTACTGCTCCGACCCCGCACGGACGCCCACGAGGCCCCGGGAGTACTTGTGCCCGGAAGGCTCCGGTATCGGCAGCATGCGTGCGACGTCCTCGGCCTGGAGAGCGGTCACGGCCGCCTCGGGCAGGTCGAGCCCGATGTCGACGAGGTGCACGGCGCCGCAGGCGAGAGCGGCGGGGTCGACGAGGTGCGCGATCTTGTGGGTGCCGAAGGTGACCGTCGCAGCGGCCTCGACATGCGGCCCCCCGACCTCGCCGGTGTCGACGTCGACCCCGGAGGGGACGTCCACGGCGACGAACGGGACACCACGAAGCTGCTCCACGACCTTCGCGGCGTCTTCGCGCAGCGGCCCCTTGCCGCCGATCCCGACGACGCCGTCGAGGACCACCTCGGCTGTGTGGGCGGCCTGCACGTCGGCGACGACCCGTCCACCGGCCGCTCGCAGCGCGGCGAACCCCTTGGGGTGGGCCTTGTCGGGGCTGAGCAGGATCGCCTCGACGGCGGCCCCTCGCCGCGCGAGCATCGCCCCGGCGTACAGGGTGTCGCCGCCGTTGTCCCCGGAGCCCACGAGCAGCAGGACCCGGCGACCGTACCCTCCGCCCAGCAGGTCGAGCACCGCGTAGGCCAGTCCGGCGGCTGCGCGCTGCATGAGCGCCCCCTCCGGCAGCGCGGCCAGGAGCTCCCCCTCCGCCCGTCGTACCTCGTCCACGGTGTGAGCACTGCGCATGCCCCACACCCTAGAGCCGGTGTCAGGACTCGAGGACCACCACGGCCGAGGCGATGCCGGCGTCGTGGGACAGCGAGACGTGCACGCTTCTGACACCGAGGGCCTCGGCGCGCGCGAGCACGCTCCCCCGGATCTCGAACTGCGGGTTGCCGGTGGCCTCGCTGACCACCTCGGCGTCGTGCCAGTGCATGCCGGTGGGGGCGCCGAGCGCCTTGGCCAGCGCCTCCTTCGCCGCGAACCTCGCCGCGAGGGAGGCGAGCGGTCGCTCCCGCTCCTGCACGGTGAACAGCCGCTCGCGCAGGGTGGAGGTGCGGTCGAGCGCCTCCTCGAACCGGCCCACGTCGACCACGTCGATGCCCACTCCGAGGATCATCGCCGCTACTCGACCGTGACCGACTTGGCCAGGTTGCGCGGCTGGTCCACGTCGAGGCCCTTGTGGGTCGCGAGCTCGCAGGAGAACAGCTGCAGCGGGATGATCGACACCAGCGGCTGGAGCAGGGTCGGGACCCGGGGCAGCCGGATCATCACGTCGGCGTACGGCTCCACGACGTCGTCGTCCTCCTCTGCCAGGACGATCGTGCGCGCCCCGCGGGCCCGCACCTCCTGGATGCCGCTGACCATCTTGTCGTGAAGCTGGTCGCGACCCCGGGGAGGTACGACGCAGAACACCGGGAGGTCGTTCTCGATGAGCGCGATGGGGCCGTGCTTGAGCTCGCCGGCGGCGAACCCCTCGGCGTGGATGTACGCGAGCTCCTTGAGCTTCAAAGCGCCCTCGAGCGCCACGGGGAAACCGGCGTGGCGACCGAGGAAGAGCACCGACCGGGAGTCCGCGAGCTCACGGGCGAGCTCGTAGATCCCCTCGGCGCCGTCGAGGACCTGCTGGATCTTGTCGGGCGTCCGGGCGATCGCGGCGACCACCTGGGCGATCTCGTCGCCGTAGCGGGTGCCGCGCACCTGCGCGAGGTAGAGCCCGAGCAGGTAGCAGGCCACGAGCTGGGTGGTGAACCCCTTGGTGGAGGCGACGCCGATCTCGGGCCCCGCGTGGGTGTAGATCACCGCGTCCGACTCGCGGGGGATGGTCGAGCCGTTGGTGTTGCAGATGGCGAGCACCTTCGCGCGCTGCTCTCGGGCGTGGCGGATCGCCATCAGGGTGTCGGCGGTCTCGCCGGACTGGCTGATGGCCACCACGAGGGTGTCGCGAGTGAGGATCGGGTCGCGGTAGCGGAACTCCGACGCGAGCTCGACCTCACAGGCGATCCGCGTCCAGTGCTCGATGGCGTACTTCGCCACGAGGCCGGCGTAGAAAGAGGTGCCCGACGCGATGATGATGATCTTGTCTACGTCGCGCAGGTCGTCCTCGCTGATACGGATCTCGTCGAGCTGGAGCGCGCCGTTCTCGTCGTGGCGGCCGAGGAGCGTGTCGGCCACGGCTCGCGGCTGCTCGAAGATCTCCTTGCGCATGAACCAGTCGTAGCCGCCCTTCTCGGCAGCCGAGAGGTCCCAGTCGACGTGATAGGGCCTCGGCTCCGCGGGCTCGCCGTGGAAGTCGGTGACCACGACGGTGTCCCTGGTGATCGTGACGACCTGGTCCTGGCCGAGCTCGAGCGCGTCGCGGGTGTGCTCGATGAAGGCGGCGACGTCGGAGGCGACGAAGTTCTCGTCCTTCCCGACCCCCACGACGAGCGGCGAGTTGCGGCGGGCGGCGACCACCCGGTCGGGGTCCTGGGCGTCGACGGCCACCAGCGTGAACGCGCCGTGGAGGCGGCGGGCGACGTGCTGCATCGCCTCGCTCAGGGTGGCGCCGGCCTCGATCTCCTTCTCGAGCATGTGCGCGGCGACCTCGGTGTCGGTCTCGGAGCGCAGGTCGTGACCCGCGGCCTCGAGCTCGGCACGGAGCGCGGCGAAGTTCTCGATGATCCCGTTGTGCACCAGCGCGACGCGGCTCTCCTGCCCCAGGTGCGGGTGTGCGTTCCGGTCGTTGGGCGCGCCGTGGGTGGCCCAGCGGGTGTGCCCGATGCCGGTCGAAGCGGCAGGGAGCGGTCGGTCGCTCAGCGCCTTCTCGAGGTTGGCGAGCTTCCCGGCGCGCTTGTCCGAGGCGATCCTCGCGTCGTGGACCAGCGCGATCCCGGCGGAGTCGTAGCCGCGGTACTCCATGCGGCGAAGACCCTCGATCACGATGCTCTGCGCCTGCTGCGGCCCGACGTAGCCAACGATTCCACACATGGGCCCTAGCCTATCGGCGAGACCGGCCCGGGCCGTCGACCGGCCGTGCGGGACAATGCGGACATGGCTCCGTACGCGAACGGCCACCCCGCCGGGCAGAACCATGGGGGCGACCGCGAGTCCTCGCCGTACGTCGAGCTCGACCGGACCGCCTGGGCGGCCCTCGGCGCGGCGACGGAGCAGCCGCTGAGCGAGGAGGAGATCGCCCGGGTGCGCGGCCTCGGCGACGAACTCGACCTCGACGAGGTGGTCCAGGTCTACCTCCCGCTGTCCCGGCTGCTCAGCCTCTACGTCAAGGCCGCGGGCGCCCTCCACCAGGCGCAGGAGGAGTTCCTGGCCCGGCCGCACCCGCCCCGTACACCGTTCGTGATCGGCCTCGCTGGCTCGGTCGCCGTGGGGAAGTCGACCACGGCACGCGTGCTCCAGCAGATGCTCGCGCACTGGCCCGAGCACCCGTCGGTGTCGTTGGTGACCACCGACGGGTTCCTCTACCCGAACGCCGAGCTGAAGCGCCGCGGCATCCTCGGCAGGAAGGGCTTCCCGGAGTCCTACGACCGCAAGGCGCTGCTGCGGTTCGTGATGGACATCAAGTCGGGCAAGGACGAGGTCGAGGCCCCGACGTACTCCCATCTCGTCTACGACGTCGTCCCGGACGAGAAGGTCGTGATCCAGCGGCCGGACATCGTGATCATCGAGGGGCTCAACGTCCTCCAGCCGGCCCGGGTGCGCGAGGATGGCCGCACCGGCCTCGCGATCAGCGACTTCTTCGACTTCTCGGTGTACGTCGACGCGGCGACCAAGGACATCCGCCGCTGGTACACCGAACGCTTCCTCCGCCTCCGCGAGACGGCCTTCCGGAACCCGGCGTCCTACTTCTCGAGGTACGGCGACCTCACAGAGCAGGAGGCGGTCCAGGAGGCGCACCGGATCTGGGACACCATCAACGGCCCGAACCTCAAGCAGAACGTCCAGCCCACCCGCAGTCGGGCCACCCTCGTGCTCCGCAAGGACGCCGACCACTCCGTGCGCTACGTCCGCCTGCGCAAGGTCTGACCGGGGAAAACCTGGTGCGGCCGGGCGCCGGTGGTCCTACCGTCGAACGCATGCAGACCGACCTCGTCTCCCCGCCGTCCGAGCCGACTTCGCCCCTGCCGGTCGAGGTCCGCGAGCTCGACACCGGTGACGACGCCGTCCTGCAGCGCTGGCACGACATCTACGTCGCCGCCGACACCTTCGAGCGCCCGTGGGCGACCGTCTGGTCGTTCGAGGAGGCCGCCGTGAACGCGCGCGAAGAGGACGAGACGCTGCGAAGCGTGTTCGTCGGCGCGTTCGACGGGGCGGAGATGGTCGGGGCCGGGATCAACCAGCTGCCACTGCTGGACAACACCGACAAGGTGTACGGAGGGGTGTTCGTCGAGCCGGCTCTGCGCAGGCGCGGCGTCGGCAGCGCCCTGGTCGAGCACGCCGCCGCCACCACGCGCGCCGCGGGGCGGAGCATCCTGCTGGTCGAGGGTGGCCTCCCGGGCACCGAGCGAGAGGACCACCCCTACACGAGGTTCGCCCTCCGGCACGGCTTCACCATGGCCAACGTGGAGGTGCACAGGGTCCTCGACCTGCCCCTCGACACAGCCGAGGTCGAGGCGATGCGGGCCGAGGCAGCGCCCCACCACGAGGGTTACGAGATCCGGACCTTCGAGGACGAGATCCCCGACGAGCTGCTCCCCTCCTACGTCGAGCTGTTGAACCGGCTCGTCCTCGAGGCGCCGACGGGTGAGATCGACTTCGAGGCCGAGGCTGTGACGCCGGAGGTCTACCGCAGGCAGGTGGAGAGGATGCGGGCGCAGGGGCGTCACAAGCTCACGACGCTCGCCGTCTCGTCCGAGGGCGAGGCGGTCGCGAACACCGACCTGGTCATTCCGCGGGAGGACCGCGCGCGGGTCTACCAGTGGGGCACGCTCGTGCGCAGCGACCACCGCGGCCACCACCTCGGAGCCGCCGTGAAGCTGCAGAACCTCCTCGCGCTGCAGGAGCGCTACCCCGAGCGGACCGAGATCCACACCACCAACGCCGAGAACAACGACACGATGATCGGCATCAACGACCGGCTCGGCTTCCGGGTCGTCGAGATCTGCCCGGAGTTCATGCTCGAGGCCTGAGCGACCGCGGCCCGGTCACAGCCGTTTCTGGAACTCCCCGACCCTCTCGACCGGACGGAAGCCGGGTATCTCGTTCACGGCGACCATGTGTCGGTTCGACTCCGCGTTGAAGGTCACGAGCGTCGCCTCGCCGAGCTCGCGCTGCGCCCACAGCAGGTTGCGTGCCTTCGTCGCGAGCCCGAGACGGTGGCCCCGGGTCGCGCGGGCGTGCCAGGGTCCCCCACTGGTAGACGCGGCCGGGGTCGTGCCTCGGCAGCACCAGCTCGCTGTAGGCGGCCACCTCCCCGGTCCGGTCGAGGGCCACTGTGGTGAACTTCGTGCGGCCCGACTCCTCGAAGACCTTCTCGTCGGCCCGGATGCGCGCGACGTCGAACACCTCCGCCTCCCGCTCGATCTCGCCGGTCGGCGCCTCGGTGAGCAGCGCGCCGAGCACGGCACCGAAGGATTCGACGACGTCGTCGGGGACGCGACCGACGAACTGCCGGAAGGTGTACGCCGGGTGGTGGGGCTCGGCCCCCGCCCGTGGTCCCGGGCGACCTGCTCTAGGTGGTCGAGCACACGACTGCCGAAGCCACGTCCGCGCAGGTCAGGACGGGTCTGCACCTCGACGTACGCCTGGCCGAGGTTGTCGCGCATCGTCAGGTAGCACATGCCGACCGTCGCCACCTCGTCGCCGACGAGCCCGCTGAACGCGAGGTAGCGCTGGGCCTCGAGGCCCGCGACGAACCTCGCCTGCATCTCCTCGAGCATCAAGGGGGTGGCGAAGGGGCGCTCGTGGCGGTGCGAGGCGAGGAACGCCTCGTGCCAGGCAGCCATCGCCGCCGGGTCCGTGGCGTCGAGCTGCTCGATCCTCAGCCCGGCCTCCGCACGCGGTGTCACGGCAGCTTCCGCTGCAGCTCGAGAAGGCGCTCCACGGTCTCGAAGCCGAGGTGGTCGTTGATGGCGTTCATGTGCTCGTTCACCCCGGCGTTCCAGGTGTGGATGCGCGTGCAGCGGGGGAACCGCTCCACGGCGGCGCGCTGGTTCACGACCTTGAGCGCCAGCCCGAGGCGATGACCTCGGTGGCCACGCAGGACCAGCGTCCCGCCCTGCATGCCGTGATCGGGTGCGTGGTCGGACACCATGATCTCCGACAGCCCGGCGACGGAGTCGTCCGGAGCCACCGCGGCCGTGACGACCTCGTGGCGGCCGGCGAGGCGGAACCGTTCCTCCTTGTCCCGCACCCGCTGTTCGTCCCAGCGCTCGGGCTCGATCACCAGGTCGCCGGCGGGGGCCTCGAGGTTGAACGCCTCTTGCAGGGCGCAGTACCCCTCGACATACTCGGCTGGCACCTCGTCGTGCCAGGTCACGAGGCGGTAGCCGTGGTGGTGGGGCGCGCACTCCAGTGCCAGGTCCGCCCAGCGGTCTCGCGTCGCCGCGAGGTCGAGGACGCGGTGGTCGTCGACGATCCCGACCGTGAAGCCGTGGTGCTCGGCGAACCGGGCCCCGGGTGACGGTTCCCCACCGGACGGCGTGCTCACCTCGACCATCACGACGGAACGCCGCTGGGCGGCAAGGTCGGCGAGCACCCGCTCGAACAGGGCGGTCCCGACGCCCCGGCGCCGGTGGTCTGGCCTCACGTGGAGCTCGAGGTGCGCGGAGTCGGTGTTGTCCAGGCGCGGGAGGGCACAGCGGGCCGCGCCCACCATGGCACCGCCTTCGTAGGCCGTGTGGTGGCGCTGGTCGAAGGCCTCGTTGGGGAGGTAGGCGACCCTGGCCGCTCCCCACGGGATGTAGGTGGCCCAGGGCCTGCCGTGCTCGTCGGAGGCCTTGCCGACCTCCCAGAGCTCACGCAGGCAGGCCTCGTCGTACGGGTCGGCGCTCGAGATCTCCACGAACGTGAAGGCTATGGGTGCACCGCCTACCGCGCACCTGGGTTTCGTCAGAGGGCGAGCTGCTGTCGCACCACGCCGGCGAGGCGGTCGGCCACCGCCTTGGCCTGGTCGGCCGTCTCGGCCTCGACCATCACCCGGACCAGCGGCTCGGTGCCGGAGGGTCGGAGCAGGACTCGCCCGGAGTCGCCGAGCTCGGCCTCGGCCTCGGCCACAGCGGCCGCGAGGAGCGCGTCGTCGTCGGTGCGGGCCTTGTCGACGTCAGGGACGTTCACCAACACCTGCGGGAGGCGGTTCATCACACCGGCCAGGTCCGTCAGCGGAGCGTCCTTCTCCGACATCCGCGCGAGGACGTGCAGCGCGGTGAGGATGCCGTCGCCGGTCGTCGCGTGCGCGCTCATGATCACGTGCCCGGACTGCTCGCCACCGAGTGAGTAGCCACCGGCCTTCATCGCCTCCAGGACGTACCGGTCACCGACCTTGGTCTGGCGCACGCCCACGCCCGCACCTCGCATCGCCTGGACGAAGCCGAGGTTGCTCATGACCGTTGCCACGACGGTGTTCGCGTGGAGCTCGCCGGCGTCACGCATGGCCAGCGCCAGGACGGCGAGGATCTGGTCGCCGTCGACGACGTTGCCCTTGTGGTCGACCGCGAGGCACCGGTCGGCGTCACCGTCGAGCGCGAAGCCGACGTCAGCACCGTGCTCGACGACGGCCTTCTGCAGCACGTCGAGGTGGGTGGAGCCACAGCCGTCGTTGATGTTCAGCCCGTCGGGCTCGGCACAGATCGCGACCACGTCGGCGCCGGCATCGGCGAGCGCCTTCGGCCCGGCCTCGTAGGCCGCTCCGTGGGCACAGTCCAGGACGACCCGGATCGGTCGCCGCCCCTCCGAGCCCGTCGCGGTGTCGAGACGACGCGGAAGCGTGGAGACGAGGTGCGCGGCGTAACGTTCGACGGCCTGGTCGTAGGTCGAGACCCGCCCGACCCCGGCGCCGGTCGGGCGGTTCCAGGGCTCACGGAGCCGCTTCTCGATGGCTGTCTCGATCGCGTCGTCGAGCTTGACCCCGCCGCGGGCGAGGAACTTGATGCCGTTGTCGGGCATCGGGTTGTGGCTCGCGGAGAGCATGACGCCCAGGTCGGCCCCGAGGGCGTCGGTGAGGTAGGCGACACCGGGCGTGGGGAGGACACCGAGCAGGAGCACGTCGACCCCGGCGGAGGCGAGTCCGGCCACGACGGCGGCCTCGAGGAACTGGCCGGAGATCCGGGTGTCGCGGCCGACGACGGCGACGGGCCGGTGTCCGGAGAAGACACCGGCCTCGCCGAGGACGTGCGCTGCGGCGACCGAGAGGTCCACCGCCAGCTCGGCGGTCAGATGACCGTTCGCCAGCCCGCGGACACCGTCGGTGCCGAAAAGGCGTGCCACTACAGGAAGTAGCGGATCAACGCTTGCTGAACTGAGGCGCCTTGCGGGCCTTCTTGAGGCCGGCCTTCTTGCGCTCGATGACGCGGGCGTCACGCGTGAGCAGCCCGGCCTTCTTGAGCGAGGGGCGGTTGGCCTCGAGGTCGACCGCGTTGAGCGCGCGGGCCACACCCAGGCGCAGGGCGCCGGCCTGGCCGGTGATGCCACCGCCGTGGATGCGGGCGATCACGTCGAAGCGGCCGACCAGGTCGGTGGTCACGAAGGGCTCGTTGACGACCTGCTGGTGCAGCTTGTTGGGGAAGTAGCTGTCGAGGGTGCGGCCGTTGACGGTCCACTGGCCGGTGCCGGGGACGAGGCGCACGCGAGCCACGGCCTCCTTGCGACGGCCGGTGGCCGAAGCAGGGGCGATGGTCGCCGGACGAGCCTCCGCTTCCTCGGACGGCGCGCTCTCGGAGCTGTAGGCGACGCCCTGCTCGTTGACCTCGTAGGTCTCCTCGACGCCCTCGGTGGTGGTCTCAGCCACGGATGTTCCTCACTTAAAGACTGCTGTTCTCGGCGGGTTGGTTACTGGGAGATCTGCGTGATCTCGAACGGCTTGGCCTTCTGGGCCTGGTGCGGGTGCTCCGGGCCGGCGTACACCTTGAGCTTCTTCAGCATCTGGCGGCCGAGGCGGTTCTTCGGGAGCATGCCCCACACAGCCTTCTCGATGGCCCGACGCGGGTCCTTCTCGAGGAGCTCACCGATCGGGGTGGACGACAGTCCGCCCGGGTAGCCCGAGTGGCGGTAGGCCATCTTGGTGGTGGACTTGGTGCCGGACAGGGCGACCTTCCCGGCGTTGACGATGATGACGAAGTCGCCACCGTCGACGTGCGGGGCAAACGTGGGCTTGTGCTTGCCGCGAAGCAGCGTCGCGGTCTGGACGGCGAGGCGTCCGAGCACCACGTCGGTGGCGTCGATGACGTGCCACTCGCGCTGGATGTCAGCGGGCTTCGGGCTGTACGTACGCACGGTTGTTTGCCTTCTCATCGAAATCGGTTGTGTGTTCGGCCCGTGTCACGGGCCTGAGCGGCCAAACAGCTGGCTCGGAGGTCCACGCCAGAACATGCCGCGACCGCCAAGACTACCGGCGGCTTCCTTCCGCGGTCAAAACGGCCCCGGTTTCCCTCTCAGGATGGTTCGGGCATAAGTTAGACAGGACTACCTGTGACCTAACAGTACGACGTCCCCCGATGCGCAACTTGACCCAAGGCGCGTGTAGGGCCCAGGACGGTCCCGACTCAGCGAGGAGCCGACGTGACCGACAGTACGGCCACCGAAACCAACTCCACCCCAGGCAGCGCCACGAGCGAGAGCCTCACCGTCCGGGACAACCGGACCGGGCAGGAGTACGAGGTCCCGATCCTCGACGGTGCCATCAAGGCCGCCGACATGGGCAAGATCCGCCTCGACGAGGAGACGCCCGGCCTCGCGGTGTACGACCCGGGCTTCGTGAACACCGCCTCGTGCCGCAGCGCCGTGACCTTCATCGACGGCGACCAGGGCATCCTCGAGTACCGCGGCTACCCGATCGAGCAGCTGGCCGAGAAGTCCACCTACCTCGAGGTCGCCTACCTGCTCATCCACGGCGAGCTGCCGACCAAGGACCAGTACGACTCCTGGGTGCACGAGATCACCTACCACACCTTCGTGCACGAGAACGTCCGCCGCTTCATGGAGGGCTTCCGCTACGACGCCCACCCGATGGGCATGCTGCTGGCCTCGGTCGGCGCGCTGTCGACGTTCTACCCCGAGTCGCGCAACATCTCCGACGGCGACAACCGCCACATGCAGATCGTGCGCCTGATCGCGAAGATGCCGACGCTCGGCGCCTGGTCCTTCCGCCACGCCCAGGGCAAGCCCTACATCTACCCCGACAACGACCTCGGCTACGCCGCGAACTTCCTGGCGATGCTGTTCAAGATGAGCGAGCCGAAGTTCCAGGCCGACGAGCGGCTGGTCAGGGCCCTCGAGGTGCTGTTCATCCTGCACGCGGACCACGAGCAGAACGCCTCGACCAACGCGGTGCGCGCCGTGGGGTCCACGCAGGTCGACCCCTACTCCGCGATCACCGCCGGCATCGGCGCGCTCTACGGTCCGCTGCACGGCGGCGCGAACGAAGCCGTGCTACGGATGCTGCGCCGCATCGGCTCGGTCGACAAGGTGCCCGACTTCATCGACGGCGTGAAGAACGGCAAGGAGCGCCTGATGGGCTTCGGCCACCGGGTGTACAAGAACTACGACCCGCGCGCGAAGATCATCAAGAAGGCCGCCGACGACGTCTTCGAGGTCACCGGGGTCAACCCGCTGCTCCAGATCGCACTCGAGCTCGAGAAGATCGCGCTCGAGGACGAGTACTTCGTCAAGCGCAAGCTCTACCCCAACGTCGACTTCTACAGCGGCCTGATCTACGAGGCGCTGCAGTTCCCGCCGGAGATGTTCACCGTGCTGTTCGCGATCCCGCGGACCTCGGGCTGGCTGGCACAGTGGCTCGAGCTCGTCCAGGACCCGGAGCAGAAGATCGCCCGGCCCAAGCAGATCTACACCGGCGACCGCGAGCTCACCTTCACCCCGGCCTCCGAGCGCTGGGCGTAGCGCCTCCTCGCCCCGCGTCACCTCAGAGAGCCCCGGCCACCGGCCGGGGCTCTCTGCACCTTCCCAGCGCCTTCTCAGAGTCTCCACAGGGTCCCGACGCATGGTGGAGGGCATGAACGACGACGCCACCACCCCGCAGCAGCCTCACCACCCGGCCGGTCCCCCGTCCCCCGTCCACCAGCCCGCGCCCGGCTGGACGCGTGGCGGGGCCGACCCGCACCCCGCGCAGCCGCCGCGTGAGCCGCGCCGACGTCGTACGGGCCTGGCGGCCGCGGTCGTGGCCACCTCGCTGCTGGTGGGCGGCGGCGCCGGGCTCGGCGGCGCGGCCTGGTGGGACG
>DASSMS010000120.1:0-7569 GCA_035688575.1 Nocardioidaceae bacterium | reverse complement strand
TCTCCGGGTGCTCCTTGAGCGCGGTGTCGGTGTCGAGGAACAGGACGCCCTGCTCCTCGAGGTCCTCGCGGATCTTGTGGTAGACGACCTCGGACTCGTACTGCGCGGCGACACCCGCGACGAGGCGCTGCTTCTCCGCCTCGGGGATGCCGAGCTTGTCGTAGGTGTTCTTGATGTCCTCGGGCAGGTCCTCCCAGCTGGTGGCCTGCTTCTCCGTGGAGCGGACGAAGTACTTGATGTTGTCGAAGTCGATCGTGTCGAGCTCGCCGCCCCACGTGGGCATGGGCTTGCGCTGGAAGAGCTTGAGGCCCTTCAGGCGGAGGTCGAGCATCCACTGGGGCTCGTCCTTCTTGCCCGAGATGTCACGCACGACCTCTTCGTTGAGGCCCCGCTTGGCGGTGGCGCCGGCGGTGTCGCGGTCGGCCCAGCCGAACTCGTAGCGGCCGATGCCCTCGAGCTCGGGGTTGCGCTGGTCGATCGTGGTCATGTGATCCTCAACCTCTCGTTTGACGAGACAGACGTGCGGGGGAATCCGGTGTGATGGTGCTCGGGATGCAGGTCGTGCAGACGCCGTCGCCGTGGGCGATCGTGGCCAGCCGCTGGACGTGGCGGCCGAGGAGGCGGCTGATCACCTCGGTCTCGGCCTCGCACAGCTGGGGGAACTCGTGGGCCACGTGAGCGACCGGGCAGTGCTGCTGGCACAGTTGCTCGCCCACCGGCCCCTCGCGGACCGAGGCAGCGTAGCCGCTCTGGGTCAGCGCCTCGGCCAGGGCTTCGGCGTCGGTCAGCTCGGGCTTGCGGTCGAGCACCTTGCGGTAGTCGGCCTCCAGGCCCGACACGCGGCGCCGGGCGAACTCCTTGACCGCCGCCTCCCCACCGGTCTCGGAGAGGAAGCGCAGCGCCTGGGCGGCGAGGTCGTCGTACTGCTGGTCGAACCGGTCGCGGCCGGCCTCGGTCAGCGCGAAGGCCTTCGCGGGGCGTCCGCGGCCGCGAACACCGTTGACGCGGGCCTCACGGGCCTCGACCGCGCCCTCCTCCATGAGGTGGTCGAGGTGGCGGCGTACGGCGGCAGGCGTGAGGTCGAGCCTCTCCGCGAGCGCAGCAGCGGTGCTCGGGCCGTTCTCGAGAATCGAGCGGGCCACCCGCTCACGGGTCGGCGCGTCCCCGCCGCGTGCGGCGTCGATGGGCGTGCCTTCGATTTCCACAACACCAGTGTGCCGTTAATACGGCGGGCGTTTCAAATAAGGCAGCCCTAACCTGCTACACGCTGTCCGACCGCCCCCTCACGCAGAACGGCCCGCCGGGAAAACTAGAATCCTGGAGTGCCCTTGCCCTTCCCCGGACCCCGCGCCGACGACGAGCACGCGGTGGTCGTCGACGACCTCACCATGAGGTACGGCGAGACGCTCGCCGTCGACGGGCTCTCCCTCGAGGTCGCCCGGCACAGCATCACGGCGGTTCTCGGCCCCAACGGTGCCGGCAAGACGACGACTCTCGAGACCTGCGAGGGATACCGCCGGCCGCAGAAGGGCTCGGTCCGTGTCCTCGGCCTGGACCCTCAGTCGCAGCGGCGGGAGCTGCTGCCCCGCATCGGCGTGATGCTCCAGCACGGCGGCGCCTGGTCCGGCGTCCGGGCCGTCGAGATGCTCCGCCACGTCGCGTCCCTCCACGCGCACCCCCTCGACATCGACATGCTGGTCGGCCGGCTCGGTCTCGAGTCGTGCGGGCGGACGCCGTACCGCCGCCTGTCCGGCGGACAGCAACAGCGGCTGGCCCTGGCGATGGCGGTCGTGGGACGGCCGGAGCTGGTCTTCGTCGACGAGCCGACCGCAGGCATGGACCCGCAGGCACGGCGTGCCACGTGGGAGCTGCTCGAGGAGCTCCGCGCGGACGGAGTGACGATCGTGCTCACCACGCACTACATGGACGAGGCCGAGCGCCTCGCCGACCAGATCCACGTGATCGACCAAGGCCGCCTCATCGCCTCCGGCAGCCCCTTCGAGCTCACGCGGGGCACGGGCAACAGCACCATCAGGCTCGTGGTCACCGAGCCGTTCCCACCCGGCGCGCCGGTCTCCCTCCAGCAGGCGCTGGGACCGACGACCGAGGTCCACCCCGTCAACGACCAGAGCCTCCTGATCTCGGGGCCTGCCGACGCCTCCACCCTGGCGACGGTCTCGGCGTGGTGCGAGAAGCACGGCGTCCTACCCGAGTCTTTGTCGCTGGGGCAGCGCACGCTCGAGGACGTCTTCCTCCAGCTGACCGGGCGGGAGCTGACCCCATGACCACGTCGCCGACCGGCACCGGCACCTTCGCCCCGCGCCCCGGGGCAGCCCCGCTGCCGGCACAGGTGCTCGCCCAGACCCGGATGGAGACCAAGCTGCTGCTCCGCAACGGTGAGCAGCTCCTCCTGGCCCTGGTCATCCCGGTCATCGTGCTGGTCGGAGGGGTGCTGGCCGCCGGCCGGATCGGGCTCGACTTCCCCGAGGGTGTCCTCGAAACCCTGGCTCCGGGGGTCCTGGCCCTCGCGGTGATGTCCACGAGCTTCACCTCCCTGGCGATCGCGACCGGGTTCGAGCGCAGGTACGGCGTCCTCAAGCGCCTCGGGGCCTCTCCCCTGCCCAGGTCCGGCCTCCTCATGGGCAAGGTCGGGTCGCTGCTCGTCGTGGAGGCCCTCCAGATCCTGGTGATCGGCGCGACCGCGGCTCTGCTGGGCTGGTCGCCCTCCCCCGGCGTGACGGGTGTGCTCGCAGGCGGAGCCGTCGTGCTGCTCGGCACGGCTGCGTTCGCGTCCCTCGGCCTGTTCCTCGCGGGGGCCCTCCGAGCGGAGGCGACCCTCGCCGCGGCGAACCTCGTGTACCTGCTGCTCATGGCAGGCGGCGCCGTGGTGATCCCGGCGTCCAGCTACGGCGCGCTCGAGCCCCTCGTCGCGGCGCTCCCCTCCGGCGCCCTGGGCAACGGGATGCGGGCCGCGCTCATGGACGGCACCTTCCCCGTCGTACCGCTACTGGTACTGGCCGCCTGGACGGCCGTTGGAACCGCACTCACCTCGAGGACGTTCAAGTGGGAGTGACCCTGAAAAGCCCCCCGGCCACCGAGCCGACGACGGGTTGGGCGCAGCGATGGATGTACCCGCTCGCGCTCACCAGCCTCGCGGTGAACATCCTCATCGTCGTCACCGGCGGGGTCGTCCGGCTCACCGCCTCAGGTCTCGGTTGCCCCACCTGGCCCCGCTGCACGGACGAGTCGTTCGTCCCGCACGGCGAGCTGGGCCTCCACGGCGCCATCGAGTTCGGCAACCGGCTGGTCACCTTCCTCCTCGCCGCGGTGGCGATCGCGACCTTCGTGGCGGCCTGGAAGCACGGTCGCCGCTCCGTCGTACGACTGGCCTTCGTGCTGGGTCTCGGTGTCCCAGCCCAGGCGGTGCTCGGCGGGATCCTCGTGCTCACCGACCTCGACCCGTGGCTCGTCGGGTTCCACCTGCTGGTGTCGATGGCGATGATCCAGGTGGCCGTCATCCTTCTCCGCAGGCTGCGTGAGGGGGACGAGCCCGCGATCGCGACCGCGCCTTCTGGCGCGACCTGGCTGGTCCGCTCCACCTTCGCCGCCGGGTGGGTCGTGCTCTATCTGGGCACGGTCGTGACCGGTAGCGGCCCCCATGCCGGGGATCTCGACGCCGAGCGGAACGGCCTCGATCCCGCGGCACTCAGCCAGCTCCACACCGACGCGGTCTTCCTTCTCCTGGGTCTCACGATCGGCGCGGTGCTCGCGCTGCGCGCGGTCGACGCCCCTGCCCGGGCCGTCCGCGCGGCAGCGGTCCTGCTCGGCGTCGAGCTCGCCCAGGGCGTGGTGGGCTTCGTGCAGTACTTCACGGGACTGCCCGTCGTACTCGTCGGACTGCACCTGCTCGGGTCCGCCCTCGTCGCGGCAGCCTTGGCGTGGCTACTCGTCGGGGTCCGCGACCGTCCGGTGGAGGACGTCGCGTCCTAGGTGACCTGCGCCGCCTCCCGCAGGCGGCCGAACTCCTCCGCGAGCGCGGCCGCCGGCCAGTGAGCGTTCAGGCCGCTCGGGTTCGGCAGCACCCACACCCGGGTGTCGCCGAGCGACTCCGCCTGGGCCCCGACCGTGGCGTCGGGCCGGCCGAAGGCGGTGCGGTAGGCGCCGATGCCCGCGACGGCGAGCCACGTCGGGCGCAGGCGCCGGACCTTCTCGTGCAGGATCTCGCCGCCGCGAACCATCTCCTCCCGGGTCAGCTCGTCGGCACTGGCCGTCGCCCGGCTGGCGACGTTCGTGATGCCGAGGCCGAGGTCGAGGAGGCCCCACTGCTCGTCGGGCCGCAGCTGTCGCGAGGTGAAGCCGGAACGGTGGAGGGTCGGCCAGAACCGGTTGCCCGGCCGCGCGAAGTGGAAGCCGGTCGCAGCCGACCACAGGCCGGGGTTGATGCCGCTGAAGAGGACCGAGAGCTCCGGGCCGATGACGTCGGGGATCGTGCGGTCACGGGCGGCCTCGAGCTCCGCGGACGTCGGCTTCACGCCGCGCCTCATCAGAACGCGAGAAGCGGGTCGAGCGCGACCGCCACGAACAGGAGCGAGAGGTACATGTTGGACCAGTGGAACAGCCGCATCGGCTTCACGTCGCTGAGGCTGTCGCTGCGCGAGGCGCGGACCAGCATGAGGTGCGCCTCCACGAGGAACGCGACCCCCAGCACGGCAGCGGCGGCTGGGTAGAACCAGCCGGTCCCGGCCACCGGCCACAGCAGAAGTGAGGTGGCGACCATCACGTAGGAGTAGAGGACGATCTGGCGTGCAACCGAACGCGCCGGGGCGACCACGGGCAGCATCGGAACGTCGACCTTGGCGTAGTCCTCGCGGTAGCGCAGGGCGAGAGCCCACGTGTGGGGAGGGGTCCAGAAGAAGACCACCAGGAAGAGGATGACCGGCGCCCACGCCAGCTCGTTGGCCACCGCTGTCCAGCCGATGAGCGCCGGGAAGCAGCCCGCGAGCCCGCCCCAGACGATGTTCTGGGTGGTGCGCCGCTTGAGCACCATGGTGTAGACCAGCACGTAGAACGCGTTGGCGGTGAGAGCCAGACCGGCCGAGAGCCAGTTCACGAACAGACCCAGAACGAGCGTCGAGACGACCGCCAGGGTCAGCCCGAAGACGGTGGCCGCGCCCGGGCTCACGATGTGACGTGGCAGAGCGCGACGCCTCGTGCGGCGCATCTGCTCGTCGATGTCGCGGTCGTAGACGCAGTTGAGGGCGCTCGCGCTCCCGGCCGAGAGCGTCCCGCCGACGACGGTGGCGACGACGAGCCACAGCTCGGGGACGCCGCGCGCGGCGAAGAACATGACCGGGACGGTGGTGAGCAGAAGCAGCTCGATGACCCGGGGCTTGGTCAGTCCGACGTAGGCCGCCAAGACGTCACGGAGCCTTGCGCGGCCTGTCTCCGGCGTCTGCGCAGAGACGTGGGGATCGACGGCCGTCACGAAAACCTCGAGTTCAACGATTGCAGGGAAGCCTCTCAGGCTGCACAGGAGTCTAGTGGGAGGGCGGGAGATCGGGGTCATCGGGCGAGGCGGGGAGGGTGTGCATCTCCTCACGCGCCGTTAGTAGTCTCGTGCCGGTCCTCACGCGCCGTTAGTAGGCTCGTGCCGGAAACCCCTGACGCAGCCGAGAGGAAACCTCCGCACGTGAGCAATGCCCGTAGCCCCCTGGAATGGACCGACCTGGACCGGCGGGCGGTGGACACGGCACGGGTCCTCGCCATGGACGCCGTGCAGAAGGTCGGCAACGGGCACCCCGGCACCGCGATGGCGCTGGCCCCGGTCGCCTACCTGCTCTTCCAGAAGCGCATGCGCCACAGCCCGGCTGACCCGTCGTGGAGCGCGCGTGACCGCTTCGTCCTGTCCGCGGGGCACAGCAGCATCACGCTGTACACGCAGCTCTACCTCGGCGGGTTCGGGCTCGAGCTCGAGGACCTCCAGTCCCTGCGCACCTGGGGCAGCAAGACGCCCGGCCACCCCGAGCACGGCCACACCGCAGGTGTCGAGACGACGACCGGCCCCCTCGGCCAGGGTGTCGCGAACGCGGTCGGCATGGCGATGGCCGCACGCCGCGAGCGTGGCCTCCTCGACCCCGAGGCGCCGGAGGGGCAGAGCCCCTTCGACCACCACGTCTACGCGATCTGCAGCGACGGCGACCTCGAGGAGGGCGTGAGCGGGGAGGCGTCCTCCCTGGCCGGTCACCAGCAGCTCGGCAACCTGACGATGATCTACGACGACAACGAGATCTCCATCGAGGGCGACACCGACATCGCGTTCAGCGAGGACGTCGCCAAGCGCTACGAGGCCTACGGCTGGCACGTGCAGACGGTGGACTGGACCAACGGCGGCAAGGAGTACGTCGAGGACGTCGACGCGCTGTGGGCGGCCCTCGAGGCGGCCGAGCAGGTCACCGACAAGCCCAGCATGATCTGCCTGCGAACGGTCATCGCCTGGCCGGCCCCCAACGCCCAGGGCACCGGTGCCTCACACGGCTCCGCGCTCGGCGAGGACGAGGTCGCCGCCACCAAGAAGATCCTCGGCTTCGACCCCGTCCAGACCTTCGAGGTCTCCGACGACGTGATCGACCACACCCGCGGGCTCGTCGAGCGGGGCAAGGTGGCCTCCGCCGTGTGGCGGGAGTCGTTCGACGCCTGGGCTGCGGCCAACCCCGAGGGCAAGGCGCTGCTCGACCGGATGCAGACCCGCAGGCTCCCCCTCGGCTGGGACGACAACCTCCCCACCTTCGAGGCCGACCCGAAGGGCGTCGCCACCCGCAAGGCCTCAGGCGGCGTGCTCTCCGCCGTCGCACCGGCCCTCCCCGAGCTCTGGGGCGGCTCGGCCGACCTCGCCGAGTCCAACAACACGACGCCCAAGGGAGAGAACTCCTTCGTCCCCGAGGAGCGCTCGACCAAGGACTTCTCGGGCGACAAGTACGGCCGGGTGCTCCACTTCGGAATTCGCGAGCACGCCATGGGCGCGATCATGAACGGAATCGCCCTCCACGGCGGCACTCGCGTGTACGGCGGCACGTTCCTCGTGTTCTCCGACTACATGCGCCCAGCGGTCCGCCTCGCCGCGCTCATGCAGCTGCCCGTCACGTACGTGTGGACCCACGACTCCATCGGCCTCGGCGAAGACGGCCCGACCCACCAGCCGGTCGAGCACCTCGCCGCGCTGCGCGCCATCCCTGGTCTCGACGTCGTACGCCCCGCCGACGCCAACGAGACCGTGGCCGCCTGGAAGACGGTTCTCGAGCACAACGACCGCCCCGCCGGCCTCGCCCTGACGCGCCAGAACGTCCCCGTGTTCCCCCGAGGCACCGAGGGCTTCGCCACCACCGAAGGTGTGAGCAAGGGCGGCTACGTCCTCATCGACGCCGAGGGCGCTACGCCGGACGTGGTGCTCGTCGCGACCGGCTCCGAGGTGCAGCTCGCGGTCGAGGCTCGCGCCGCGCTCGCGGAGAAGGGCGTCCACGCCCGCGTCGTCTCGATGCCGTGCCGCGAGTGGTTCGACGCACAGGACCAGTC
>DASSMS010000142.1:0-80860 GCA_035688575.1 Nocardioidaceae bacterium | reverse complement strand
ATGGCCGACCCGACGGCCGCGAACCCGGTGCACAGCACGAGGAGGACGATGATCAGCGGCGCGGTGAAGCGCAGCCACTGGTCGTAGCGCACCTTCGCCAGAGCCAGGCCACCCATGACCACCGCAGAGGTCGGGGCGATCAGGTTCAGCACGCCGGACGCCGACTGGTACGACGTGATCACCATGGCCCGCGACACGCCGGCGAAGTCACCTAGCGGCGCGAGGATCGGCATGGCGAGCGCGGCGTGGCCAGACGTCGACGGGACCAGGAACGCCAGCGGCAGGTTGATGAGGAACATCAGCCCTCCGAAGGTCGCGGAGGAGGTGTTGCTCACCGCGTTCTCCATGGAGTGCAGGACCGTGTCGGTGATCTCGGAGTTGTTCATGATGACGGTGATGCCGCGGGCGAGGACGATGATCAGCCCGACCCCGATGAAGTCACCGGCGCCGCGCACGAGGGTGTCGGTCAGACCCTTCTCGCCGAGACCTCCGATCAGCCCCACGACGATGGACATCACGAGGAACAGCGCGGCGAGCTCGGGGAAGTACCAGTCCAGCTGCCACGCGAAGCTGTCTGCGCTGGGGCCGTTGATGACCTGCGCCCACGGGACGATCGCGAAGATCATGAAGGCGAAGGTCAACGCGACGATCGCCAGCACGCTCTTCTGCTTGGCGGTGAGCCTGGGGACCTCGCCGATGCCGGCGGCCGCGATCTGCTCGTCACCCTCCTGCGGCCCCACCATCGACTTCGCTGGGTCGGCCTTGACCTTCTTGGCGTACCGGAGCACGAAGAGGACGCCCACCGGCACGAGCACGAGGTACATCACGAACCGGAAGCCGATGCCGTCGCCGATCGAGATCCCGGCGGCGTCCGAGGCGACGCCGGTCGCGAACGGGTTGACGGTGGAGGCGAGCACGCCGATGCCGGCTCCGATCATGATCGTGGCCGCTGCGACCATGCGGTCGTAGCCCAGGCTCAGCATGAGCGGGACGACGAGCGCGTAGAACCCGAGCGTCTCCTCCGCCATGCCCTCGGTGGTCCCGCCGATCGAGAACAGCACCATGAGCAGCACGATCACGACCGCGCCGCGGTTGCCGTAGCGCTTCGCGATGTGGGCGACGCCGTTGTCGATGGCGCCGGTGGACATCGACATGGTGATGAAGATCCCGATCGCGATGACGAACATGAACACGCCGGCGGCCCCGAAGAGCTCACCGGTCTCGTAGGGACCGATGAACCCGGTCTCGCTGCTGGCGACCCCGTAGAGGCCGTTGATGGGGGCCAGGAAGAGGTCCATCAACCGGTCGGTGAACGACAGCCCGGCGTCGACCGTCTCGTAGCTGCCGGGGACCGGACCGCCGGTCTCCGGGTCCACCTTGTAGGCGCCCGTCGGGATCACGAACGCCAGCAACCACACGAGGATCGTCACCGCGAAGAGCACGGTGAAGGCGCTCGGGAACGTGAACTTCCGCTTCTTCTCGGCGACCGGTTGTTCGCCCGTCGGTCGTGCCTCTGATGTGGCCATGAGTCGTCCTTCCCTCCATGAGACCCGCGCCCCCTCCAAGCAGACCAGCCCCGGCACTCTTCTCGCCGCAGCCCAAGGGCCTTCCGCTTCGGGCCTTTCGGCCCTGATCGCGGCGCGGAGAGGGGCGCACCCTGAGGCCAAGCAGAGTCTCCTCGAAGCGAGAGGTCGTCATGAACATGCGCGTGGACTCCGAGGTCGGACGACTCAAGCAGGTGATCCTTCACAAGCCGGACCTGGAGCTCAAAAGGCTCACACCCAGCAACAAGGACGCGTACCTCTTCGACGACGTCTTGTGGGTGAAACGGGCCAAGCAGGAGCACGACGCGTTCGCGGAGTCACTGCGCGACCTCGGCGTGAAGGTGCACATGCTCGAGGACCTGCTGCGCGAGACTCTCGCCATCCCCGAGGCGAAGAAGTACATCCTCGAGGCATCCCTGGACGAGCTGGTCTACGGGCCGATGGCTCTCGACGCCCTCCACGCCTTCTTCACCGGCCTCGACGACGAGACCCTCGTCGAGTACCTGATCGGCGGCATCACCAAGCGCGAGCTGCTCGAGCGCGTCGAGGAACCCAAGTCGCTGGTGGTCCAGGCGCTCGATCTCGAGGACATGCTGCTGCCACCGCTGCCCAACCACATGTTCACCCGAGACACGTCGGCATGGATCTACGACGGCGTCTCGATCAACGCGATGCGGAAGCGTGCCAGGGAGCGCGAGACGATCCACTACGAGGCGATCTACCGCTGGCACCCGCTCTTCGCGGGCGGAGGCTTCAACATGTGGTCTGAGGGCCGCGTCAACGGGATGGCGACGACCGAAGGCGGGGACATCCACGTGCTCGGTCGCGGCGCCGTGTTCATCGGGATGAGTGAGCGCACCACGGCCCAAGGCATCGAGCGGCTCGCGAAGCGGCTGTTCGCCAAGGGGTCGGCGGAGCGCATCGTCGCCCTCGCAATGCCGCAGAAGCGTGCGTTCATGCACCTCGACACGGTGATGAGCATGGTCAGCGAGGACACCTTCACCAAGTACGCCGGGCTCGGGATGCTGCCGGCGTACACCATCGAGCCCGGCGACACGGAGAAGGAGCTGAAGATCACCGCGCACCCCGCAGACGACATGCACAAGGCCATCGCCGGGGCGCTCGGGCTCGACACGATCAAGGTGCTCACCCCGACCCAGGACGTGCACGCGGCCGAGCGCGAGCAGTGGGACGACGGCTGCAACGTCCTCGCGGTCAGGCCAGGCGTCGTCGTGGCCTACGAGCGCAACGTCACCACGAACACGTTCCTGCGCAAGGAGGGCGTCGAGGTGGTAACCATCCAAGGGAGCGAGCTCGGCCGGGGCCGTGGCGGCCCGCGCTGCATGAGCTGCCCCATCGAACGGGAAGGGATCTGACATGGCCTTCAACCTGCGCCATCGCAGCTTCGTCAAGGAGCTCGACTTCACCCCCAAGGAGTGGAAGTTCCTGCTGGACCTGGCTGCCGAGCTGAAGGTCGCGAAGTACGCCGGGTCTGAGCAGCCCAGGCTGAGCGGCAAGAACATCGCACTGATCTTCGAGAAGACCTCGACCCGCACCCGCTGCGCCTTCGAGGTGGCGGCGTTCGACCAGGGCGCCCGCGTGACCTACCTCGACCCGACCGGCTCGCAGATCGGGCACAAGGAGTCGATGGAGGACACCGCGCGTGTGCTCGGTCGCATGTACGACGGGGTCGAGTACCGCGGTTCCGCGCAGGAGAAGGTCGAGACCCTGGTCAAGTACGCCGGCGTCCCGGTCTGGAACGGGCTCACCGACGAGTGGCACCCGACCCAGTCGCTGTGCGACATGCTGACCATGCGGGAGCACTCGTACAAGCACGACGAGGAGATCTCCTTCGCCTACCTAGGCGACGCCCGCAACAACGTGGGCAACTCGCTGCTCGTCTCAGGCGCGATGATGGGCATGGACGTGCGGATCGTCGCGCCGAAGGAGCAGTGGAACCACGAGAGCGTCGTCAAGCAGGCCCACGACATCGCGCTCGAGACGGGGGCCCGGATCACCCAGACCGACGACGTCGCGCAAGGGGTGCAGGGTGTCGACTTCGTCTACACCGACGTCTGGGTGTCGATGGGTGAGCCCCAGGAGGTCTGGGAGGAGCGGATCCACCTGCTGCGGCCCTACCAGGTGAACTCCCACCTGCTGGACATGACCGGCAACCCGAAGGTGAAGTTCATGCACTGCCTGCCCGGCTTCCACGACCGGCACACGAAGGTCGGCGAGGAGCTCTACCAGAAGACCGGCATGACCGCCCTCGAGGTGACCGACGAGGTCTTCGAGTCCAAGCACTCCATCGTCTTCGACCAGGCCGAGAACCGCATGCACACGATCAAGGCGGTCCTCGTCGCCACGCTGGGAGGCTGAGGTGCGCATCGTCGTCGCTCTCGGCGGCAACGCCTTGCTCCAGCGCGGGGAGAAGCCCGACTGCGACGTCCAGGAGGCCAATGTCGCACGCGCGGTGCACGCCCTGGCGCCGCTCGCCGCGGAGCACGAGCTCGTGATCACCCACGGCAACGGTCCGCAGGTGGGCGTGCTCGCGCTCCAGAGCGCCTCCGACCCCAACCTGACCACGCCGTACCCCTTCGACGTGCTGGGCGCGCAGACGCAGGGGATGATCGGCTACTGGCTGCTCCAGGCCATGCAGAACGCGCTGCCGGGCCGCCAGGTGGCCGCGATCATCAACCAGACCCTCGTCGAGGTGAACGACCCGGCCTTCGACAACCCCACCAAGTTCGTGGGGGAGGTGTACGACGAGGTGGAGGCCAGGCGGCTCGCCGAGGTGCGAGGGTGGACGGTGAAGCCCGACGGGGACAAGTGGCGCCGCGTCGTCGGCTCGCCCAAGCCACAGCGGGTCGTCGAGACCCGGCTGATCCGGCTGCTGCTCAACAGCGGCGCCGTCGTCGTCTGCGCGGGTGGCGGCGGAGTGCCCGTGGTCCGCAACGAGAGGGGCCATCTCGAGGGGGTCGAGGCCGTTGTCGACAAGGACCTGACCAGCTCGGTCCTCGCCGAGGCGCTCGAGGCCGACGTGCTGCTCGTGCTGACCGACGTGCCGCACGTGATCCGTGGCTTCCGGACCCCCGACGCCGAGCCGGTCCTGCGGGCCACCCCGGCTGCCCTGCAGCGCGAGTCCTTCCCGGCGGGGTCGATGGGCCCCAAGGTGGACGCGGTGTGCAGGTTCGTCGAGGTGACCGGTGACATGGCGGCCATCGGGCGGCTCGAGGACGCCGAGGCGATCATCGAGGGGAAGGCCGGGACCATCGTGACCCCGGCCGGACGCTACGGGGGTCCCGACGACCTGCAGCCGGAGCGGTGGGGCGGTCTCGCCAAGACCGGCGTGGGAGCCAGCTAGACCAGCAGGCCCAGCACAGCCGAAAGGGCGAGGTAGCTCCCTGCGCCCACGGCGAGCACCACCAGCGCACCCCTGCCACGGGCGGCGAGAGTGAGCCCGAGCGCCACCGAGAGGACGGCGACGGGCACTGCCCACGGGATGGAGTCGTCCCGGTGGTTGAGCACACCCCTGACCACGACCGCGGTGATCACGGACATGCCCGCCCAGCCCGCGGCTCTCGAGACCGGTTCGGGCACGCGTGCGGCGCCCAGCAGGGGGAGCAGCCGGTAGGCCACGCTCCCGACGCCCACGAGCAGCAGGGCGACCACGGTCGTCGTCATGACTTCTTCCCCTGGACGAGGGCGGCCGTGGTCGCTCCCGCAGCGGCGGAGAGCGCCAGGGCGACGCCTCCGTCCAGGCCTGCGGTGCAGACCGCGACGGTCGCGGCCGCGGAGCCGGCGGCGAGCCCGGGCCGGGTTCGCAGCTGGGGCACGACCAAGGTGCCGAGCGTGAGAGAGGGAAGCAGTGCGGCGACCGGGACGTCCTGGACCCAGCGTCCGACGACGACCCCCAAGGTGACGAGAGCCGGCCAGCCGAGCCACAGCGTGGCCCCCGCGCCGAAGTAGAACCTGCGCCGTGCCCGCGCGGTGGCCTCCGCACGGTTGTGTGCGAGCGCCCAGGTGGCGTCGGTGAGGACCGCCGCGGCCGCGACCCGCGAGCCGACGGAGGACTCTCGCCAGTAGGGCGCGAGGGAGACGGAGTAGGCGACCATGCGGGCGTTGATCAGCAGTCCCACCAGTGCCGCGCCCAGCACGCCGGTATCGCGCTGCAGCACGTCGAGAACCGCGAGGTGGGCCGCGCCGCCGTAGATGGTCCAGGTGGACAGCCACGCCGCGGCAGGACTCTCGCTCGCGGCCACGGCGGCGCCGACGAGCAGACCGAACGGCGCGAAGGCGACCAGCATGGGTGCCATGGCGTGCGCGCCCGCGGCGAGCTCGCCGCTGTTACGTCTCGTGACGACGTCGACCTGGGTCATCTCGAACTCCTCGGATGGTGGGGACTCTCCGAGTCTCGGAACCCTCACTTCCCGGAGCCTTCTTCGCCGGCCGCCGGTGGCCTCGTCCCGGGGAAGGTCCGGGGAAGACCGGCTGCACAGAGTCCCGTCATGAGCAGGCACCGATCACGACCACCACAGACAGGCACCCTGCTCGGTGTCTGGGCGCACCCCGACGACGAGGCGTTCCTGTCCGCTGCGCTGATGGCCCACGCCGTCGCGTCGGGAGAGCGAGTCGTCGTGGCCACCGCGACCCGCGGTGAGCTCGGAACCCCGGACCCGGACCGGTGGCCGCCGGAGCGGTTGGCGCCGCTGCGCGAGCAGGAGCTGGCGCGTAGCCTCGGGGCCCTTGGCGTGACCGAGCACCGGTGGCTGGGCCACCATGACGGGCAGCTGCCTGCGGTGCGCCGCTCCACGGGGGTCGGCCAGGTCGCCGACCTCATCGACGAGGTCCGCCCCGACACGGTCGTCACGTTCGGACCCGATGGCATGACCGGCCACGACGACCACCGGACGGTCTCCGGATGGGTCAGGGAGGCGTGGCGCAGGACCGGTCGCCGAAGCGGCCTTTGGCAGGCGACGCTCACACCGTCGTTCCACCGGACATGGGGAGACCTCAACGACCGGGTTGGCCTCTGGTTCGAGGGCAGCAGGCCGCCTGTCACGCGGAGGCGTGAGCTGGCAGCCCAGGTCGTCTGCGACGAGGAGCTCTCGGACCGCAAGTACGCCGCCCTCCGTGCGCACGCTTCACAGATCGACGGCCTGGTCGCCATGGTGGGGGAGGAGCTCTTCCGCCGCTGGTGGGCGGTCGAGTCGTTCGTCGAGGCCAGGGAGGGAGACTCCGATGGAGGTCGGTGAGGTCGCCCGTCGTACACGTGAGGTGACGGCGAGGGACATCGAGCTGTTCACGGAGCTGACCGGGGACCGCAACCCGGTGCACTACGACACCGAGCTGGCAGCACGCAGCCGCTTCGGTGGGATCGTCGTCCAGGGGGGTGTCACCAGCGGGCTCCTCAACGCCCTCGTCGCCGAGCAGCTGCCCGGGCCCGGAAGCGTCTTCCTCCACGTCGACTGGGGCTTCAAGGCACCCGTGCGCCCAGGTGACGTGATCACCGCCGAGGTGCGCGTGCTCGAGGTCCGGGAGGACAAGCCGGTGAGCACGCTGGCATCCACCATCACCAACCAGGACGGCGTCGTGGTCCTGGACGGCACCGCCGTCGTCTGGCGCGACCCCGTGGTGGCCGAGGCGACGGAAGCAGAGGCATCACGGGCCCGCTGAGCAGATCTCAGCAGCCAGGGAGCCGTCGGCCTCAGGCGTTCCGGCGGACGTGTTCCGCGATCGCGGTCTCCACCTGGTCGAGGTCGGCCGCGTCGGCGAGGTGGACCCTCCCGTCGAGCGGCACGAGCGTGGCCTGCGGCAGCCCGGCGACGAGGTCCTGGCCCCCACGGAACGGGATCAACCGGTCGCTCCGGTAGTGGAGGACCAGGACGGGTGCCTGCACCGACGGGAGCAGGTCCATGACGTCGCAGTCGTACATCGCGGCGAGGTACTCCGCGGCGACCTCGGCCGACGCGGAGTCGCGGAAGACCCGCGCCAGGTGCCAGGCCGCCTCGTCGCTCGCGCCTGGGCGGTACAGGTCCGCGAGCATCTTCGACCCGAGGCCCCAGTGAGTCCGCGCGATCTCCACGAACATGTCCCGCATTGCCTTGTCGGAGAAGGTCCCGGGGCCGTCGGCGAAGGTGCCGAAGAGCACGAGCGACGTCACCCAGTCCGGCCGTCGTGCCGCCAGCGAGACGGCGATCGGCCCCGCCGCCGACATGGCCAGCAACGACACCGGCGGTCCTACCGCGCGCACGATCTCCTCGAGCTCGTCGACGCTCGCCTCCAGGCCGTAGTCGGCCACCGGACCGGGGGACAAGCCCGTGCCGGCCCGGTCGTACATGGTCACCGAGACCTGGCTCGTGAGCCGCTCCAGCAGGGACGACCGCGGGTCCCGTCCGGACGCGATCAGGTCCAGGCTCGAGATCCAGCCAAGCAGCACGACGAGTGGCGGGCCGCTTCCCGTCGTGCCGTAGGCGAGCACGTTGCCCGCCTCCGTGCGCACGTAACGGACCTGGAGACCTGGCAGCCCGTGCCGCGCGACGGCGTTTCGGCGAGGAGGGTCCTCCGCTGCCGACACCTCGGGCTGCCGGAGGAGTTCCATCTGGAGGGCCTGCATGGCGGCAGACGGCTCCAGTCCGAGGTCCTCGACGAGGTGGCGGTGGTAGCTCTGGTACTGCTCCAGGGCCTCGGCGGTCCTGCCCTGCGCGTGAAGGGCACGCATGAGCGTCGCCCTGGCCGCCTCACGCAGGGGTTGCTCGGCGACGAACGGCTCGAGGAGCTGCACCACCTCGTCCGTGCGCCCGGTGGAGGCCAGTGCGTCCGCGAGACGTTCGACCGCTGTCCGGCGTACCTCTTCGAGGCGCAGTGCCTCGAGGTGAGCGACCTCCGTGTCGGCGAACCCGGCGTAGGCCGGTCCGCGCCAGAGCCCCAGGGCTGCGGTCAGGGTGTCGACGGCCTCTCCGGGCGGCTGGTCCCGGGCCTCGCGTACGAGGTCGCCGAACCGGTCGGCGTCGAGGTCCCCCGGGAGCAGCGAGAGCCGGTAGCCGCGCTCACGGGTGAGCAGCACGTCGCGCCCGCCCGCCGAGCGCAGGCTGTTGCGCAGCTTGAACACCGCGCTGTGAAGCGACGCCTCCGGGTTGACCGGAAGGTCGTCTCCCCACAGCAGCGTGATGAGGCGGTCACTGCTCACCACCTCGTTGGCGCGACCCGCCAGCGCCGCCAGCAGGGCAGGCTGGCGTGCGCCCGGCAGGGAGACGGCGGAGCCGTCGCCTGCGACGAGCTCGACTGAGCCCAGCACACGCACGAGCACAGGTGGTCCCTCCGCCCACCAGTGTGCCGGGTTCTCAGCCGATGTCGAGATCTTCATCCCAGGCGCCGCTGCACGCGAGCCTGACCACTGCCGACCGGTCGAGGACCGCAGGGTCCAGGAGGCTGAGCGGTCCGTCGGCCTCCAGCAGCCCGTCGACGAGACGGGCGCTCGCGCCCACGCGCTCCAGGAGGCGCCGCGACGCCTTGTTGGACGGCGCCATGGTGCCCTGGATCCGGCGAACCCCGCGGGTGGCCGCGGCGGTCGTGATCGCGTCGAGCAGCACGGTGGCCAGTCCCCGGCCGTGGCGGTGGTCCACGACCTCGAACGCGACCTCCGCGGTCGCCCGGTCGCCGACCAGACGGACGTACCTGGCGATGCCTGCCGGCTCCCCGCCGAGGGAGGCGAGCCACGCCGCATGCCGGTCGCCGTCGACGTCGGAGAGCATCGACAGCATCGGGCCGGGCAGCCGGGACATCCCGGCGAGGTAGCGAAGCGCTCGCGAGGCGTCGGACATGCCGTCGAAGACGGCGAGGAGGGGACCGGTCTCACCGCGGTGCAGCGGCCTGAGCGTGGCCAGGGCGCCGTCACGGAGACGGACCTCGACCGAGGCCGCCTCGCGACCGCTGGCAAGTTCTGCGGCCTGGAGCTGGGACATGGTGTCCTCCGGGGGGAGTGGTCTGACTGACCACGCCACCGTGGACACCGCGCCTTTCTCCGACCTGTCTCCTCTCTTCCGCGGCCTTCGGCTCCCGGGGAAGACCTTCCCCGGACCTTCCCCGGCATGACAGCGCAGTGGAAGGCCCGCGGAAGACGGGCTTCATAGCTTCCTCGCATCGACAAACGAGCTGCCGCAGAGAGCGGCGCCGAACGATGGAGGAACACATGACCACCACCGCGAACCCCAGCCGCAACGGTGTGGACGTGGCGACACTTTTCGCCACCCTCGACGCGGTCAAGGGACAGAAGGAGATCGCGACCTTCCAGTTCCGTGCCGAGAACACCTGGGTCAGCGGCACGCACAGCCGCACCCGGTACTCCGGCTTCTACGGCGCGATGCAGGAGATGGAGCACAAGCACGAGACCGTGGTCGACTCGGACCACCCTGCCGTCCTGGTCGGTCAGGACAACGGTCCGACCCCGGTCGAGTACCTGCTGCACGCCATCGCCGCCTGCCTGACCGCGGGCATCGCGAACGTCGCCGCGGCTCGGGGCATCGACCTCACCAAGGTCAGCTCGTCGGTCGAGGGCGACATCGACCTGCTCGGCATCTTCGGTCTCCACGACGGTTCGGTACGCAACGGCTACAAAGGCATCAGGGTGACCTTCCACATCGAAGGCGACGCCGACGACGCCACGCTGCGCGAGATCGTCGAGCAGTCCCGACGCCGGTCGGCGGTGTACGACGCCCTGACCAACCCCACCCCGGTGTCCATCGAGGTCGTCACCGGCTGACCGTCCGGCACCTCACGCCGTCGGGACCGGCCGGCAGCACCCCGTCCGGCCGGCCCGGAGGCACCGGAGCCCCCCACCCGAGACCAGAACGAACCAAGAGCCCCCTAACCACAGCAGTCAGGGCCCAGGACATCCCTGGACCAGACCCAGAGAAGGAAAGCGTCTCTCATGCCCACCACCGACACCGTCGTCATCGGGGCCGGCCACGCCGGTCTGGCGGTCAGCAACCGACTCACCGCTGCCGGCCGGGACCACGTGGTCCTCGACCGCGGACAGGTCGCCGAGCGCTGGCGCTCGGAGCGGTGGGACTCGCTCCACCTGCTCACCCCGAACTGGATGACCCGACTGCCCGGGTGGAGCTACACCGGCCCGGACTCCGAGGGGTACATGGCGGCCCGGCAGTTCATCTCGCACCTCGAGCAGTACGCCGAGTCCTTCGCCGCGCCCGTCCAGACCGGGACCACCGTCCTCGCCGTCACTCCAACCGCGCGCGGCTACCGGGTCGTCACCGACCAGGGCACCTGGAACACCCGCCACGTGGTCGTCGCGACGGGCCCGTGGGGCAAGCCTCGTGTCCCGGACTGCGTCGAGTCGCACGCCGGCGACCTGCACGTGACCACCGCGTCGGCCTACCGGAACCCGGACGCCCTTCCCGACGGGGGCGTGCTCGTGGTGGGCGCGTCCTCGTCAGGGGTCCAGATCGCCGACGAGCTCGCGCGCACCGGACGACACGTCGCCCTGGCCGTCGGCCGGCACACCCGGATGCCCCGCCGCTACCGCGGGATGGACATCTTCTGGTGGCTCGAGAGGACCGGGCGTCTGGCCCGCACCATCGACGACGTCCGCGACCCGGTCGCCGCGCGCAACGAGCCCTCGCTGCAGCTCATGGGACGCAACGAGCCGGATCGCTTCGCCGAGAGCCTCGACCTGGCGTCGCTCGCCGGTCGCGGGGTCCGCGTCACCGGGCGGCTGCGAGCCCTTGGCGACGGGACAGCGTCGTTCGAGGGCAACCTCGCCGCCTCGGTCGCCGAGTCGGACCTGCGGATGCACCGGTTCCTCGACGCTGTCGACGAGCACATCGACGCCAGCGGTCTCACCTCCGAGGTCTGGGCCCCGGTGCGGCCGCGGGCGTTCGCCCCGCGCGAGGTGCCCACGAAGCTCGACCTGAAGGCCGAGGGCATCAGCACGGTGCTGCTCGCCACCGGCTACCGGCCACATCACCCGTGGCTGCGGGTCCCTGTCACGACCGCCGACGGCTCCATCCGCCAGCACCGTGGCATCACCCCCGCCCCTGGTCTGTACGTGGTCGGCCAGCGCTTCCAGCACCGCCGCGACTCAGGGTTCATCGACGGCGCCCGGCACGACGCCGAGCACGTCGTCGCCCACATCTCCGCAACGCGAGCTCTCGACCCCGCCCCGAGGTGAAAGTCATGAACAGCCCCTACGACGTCGTCGTCGTCGGCGCCCGCGTCGCCGGCGCGTCCACCGCCCTGCTGCTCGCGCGCGCCGGGCTCAAGGTCGCAATGGTCGACCGCACCGCCTACGGCAGCGACACCCTGTCCACTCACGGACTCATGCGTGCCGGAGTCCTGCAGCTCTCCCGGTGGCAGGTGCTGCCGGAGGTCATCGCCTCCGGGACCCCGCCGGTGGAGAAGACCCTGTTCCACTACGCGGACGGCGACGTCGTGCAGGTCTCCATCCGGCCCAGTCCCGGGGTGGACGCTCTTTACGCGCCACGCCGCCACGTGATCGACCGGATCCTCGTGGACGCCGCCGCAGCGGCCGGGGTGGACGTGTGCCACGGTGTGACCGTCACCGGCCTGCTCGAAGGCCCGGACGGCCGGGTGGCAGGTGTCCGCGCGGCCACCCGGGACGGCGGCGACCGGGAGATCAGGGCGCGGCTGACCGTGGGCGCTGACGGCGTCCGCTCAGTCGTCGCGAGGGAGGTCCGAGCACCGGTCGAGCGGCAGGCCACTGCCGGGGCAGCCACGCTGTACCGCTACCACGCGGACTTCTGCGCGGCCGGGTACGAGTGGGCTTACGGCCCCGGCGTCGCGGCGGGCATGATCCCCACCAACGACGGGCTCACCTGTGCCTTCGTCTCGACGACGCCGTCGCGGATGCGCGCTCTGCGCCGCGACGGAACAGAGCAGGCCTTCGAGACCCTCTTCACGGCGGCGGCGCCGGACCAGGTCGCCCGCCTGCACATGTCCACCCCGGCGGAACGGTTGCACGGGTGGGGCGGGGTGCGAGGGTTCGTCCGCCGCTCTTGGGGTCCCGGCTGGGCGCTCGTCGGTGACGCGGGCTACTTCAAGGACCCGATCACCGCGCACGGCATGACAGACGCGATGCGCGACGCCGAGCTACTCGCCAACGCGGTCGTGGAGGCCGCCGCGGGCATCTGTCCCGAGGCCGTGGCCCTGGCCGGTTACCAGCGACTGCGCGACCGGCTGTCGAGCACGTTCTTCGACACCACCGACCAGATCGCCGCCTACGACTGGGACATGGCGCGCATCCGTCGGCTGCTGCGCCAGGTGAGCTCTGGGATGACCGACGAGCTCGAGCTTCTCGAACAGCTCCCGGTCCGTCATGGAAGCGACACGAGCGCACAGCTCGTCCCCCCTGACAGGGCTTTGGCCCGGGAGTAGCGTTAAACACGTTCCTATCGAGATCGGGCACTCTGGTCATGCACGTGCGCATCGACATGCTCGGGGGATTCTCGGTGACGGTCGACGGCGTCGCCGTACCCGACGATGCCTGGACTCGCCGCCACGCCGCCGGACTGGTCAAGCTCCTGTCCCTCGCACGCGGTCGGCGCATGCACCGTGAGCAGGTGATCGACGCGCTGTGGCCCGACGTGTCCGTGGACGCGGCGGGGCCGCGGCTGCACAAGGCGGCCCACTACGCAAGGCGCGCACTCGGGGACCACGCACGCACGATCGTGCTCCGCAACGACCTGGTGGCGCTGTTGCCCGACGCCGAGGTACGCGTCGACGCTCTCGAGTTCCGCTCCGAGGCGGAAGCCGCCCTCGCGGAGCAGGCGAGGGAGCGGGGGAACGAGGCGCTGCGGCGCTACGCCGGTCCGCTGCTGCCGGAGGACGTCTACGAGGCGTGGACCGAGGAGGCAAGGGAGTCGCTGGCCACGCTGCACGGCGAGGTGCTCCGCCTGACCGGCCGCTGGGAGGATCTCGTCCGGCAGGACCCCACGGACGAGGAGGCGCACCTGGCGGTCGTGCGGGCGGCGGCGGAGCGCGGCGACGTGCGGGGGGCCCTCCGACAGCTCGAGCGGTTGGACCAGGCGCTGCGCCGGGAGCTGGGCACAGCACCGAGCCCGGCCGCCGAGGCGCTGCGCAGGTCCCTCATCGAGGAGCCCGCCGCCGAGCGTCGGGTTGCCCCCGCGACGTCTACCGGCAATCGGCTGGTGGGCCGGCGTGATACCGGCGACGTGCTGCGCGAGCGGCTCGCCCAGGCTGACGAGGGACGCGGCAGCACCCTTCTCGTGACCGGGCCTCCGGGGGTGGGCAAGTCCTCGGTGCTCGACCTGGCCGTGGCACTGGCGGGGCAGCGGGGGTGGCGCATCGGGCGTGGCACCGCGTCGGCGGTCGAGGGCCCCTGGCCCTACGCGCCCGTGCTCGAAGCACTCGGTGACCTGTGCCGCAAGCACCCGTCGCTCCTCGACGGGCTGGACGACAACTACCGGCAAGAGCTCGACCGGGCGCTCTCGGCCCGTGAGGTGAGCTGGAGCGGCGAGTCTGCCCATCAGCGCCTCTTCGTGGCCGCGGCCGAGCTGCTCCGGCTCGCCTCCGCGGGGCGAGGACTTCTCCTCGTCGTGGACGACGTCCACGAGGCCGACGAGGCGTCGCTCCGTCTGCTGCACTACCTGGCCCGGTGCGCGCTGCCGGAGCGAGCCGTCATCGCGCTCGCACACCGCTCCGGCGGCGGTGAGGCTCTGGAGGAGATGCAGGCCAGCATGATCTCGAGGGGCATCGGCACCCGCGTCGAGCTGGCCCCCCTGGGCGAGGCAGCCACCCGGCGGCTACTCGCACAGCGGTACCCCGCACTCGGCGAAGACACCGTCGGCCGGATCTGGGCGGTGAGCGGAGGCCTCCCGTTCACGGCACTCGAGCTGGCGCGCGCCGCGGCCGAGGGGCGGCCAGAGAACGCTGCGGCCGGACTGCCGCGCCCGGTGCAGCGCACCTTCCAGCGGGTGGCGATGCTGGGCAACAGCTTCACCACCGACGAGCTGCTCGCCGTGGCAGGCGTCGACGAGGAGGAGGCTTACCGACACCTCGAGGTGGCCCTGGCCGGTCTCGTCGTCGAGCCCGCCGACACCGGCTACCGCTTCCGGCACGCCCTCGTCCGAGAGGGGCTCCTGAGCTCCATGCCACCCCATGCCCGGGCGGCTGCCCGCCAGCATGTCGCCGAGACCCTGGCTGCGCTCGGTGCCGCGCCCGCCCGGGTGGCGCACCAGTTCCTCGAAGCAGGGCAGCCTCAGCAGGCGATCCCCTACGTGCTCCCGGCCGTCGAGACAGCCGGTGCGCTCGGCGCCTACCGCGACGCCCTCGCCCTCGTCGACGCCGTGCGTGAACGAGCCTCGGGAGACGACCTCGCCAAGCTGCTCGCGCGTCGCGGCGACCTGCTGATGGCGCTGGGCGACCCGGGTTCGGTGGCGGCGTACCGCGAGGCGATCCCCTTCACGTCCGGGGTGGAGCAACGCCTGGTGCGCGCCAGGCTCGCGCGGGCGGCCTGCTTCACGGGGGACTTCGAGACCGCCCGCACGGCGCTCGACGGACTCGAGCTGGAGAACGACGCCGCCGACGGGCCGATCCTCCTCGCCAGGGGAAACCTCTCGTACTTCACCGGAGACATCGACGCCGCCTGGGACGCGGCCTCCGCAGCCCGCCGGATCCTGCTGACGCCCGAGGACCCCTGGCACTACGTCGACCTCGTCGCGCTCCAAGGACTCATCGCCCACCAGCGCGGCGAGTGGTTCGAGCGGTTCCGCCTCGAGCTGCGGCGAACCCAGGGCAGCACCGGCCTCGCCACGGCGCTGTTCGACGCCCACCTGTGCGTCGCGGAGTACCTCCTCTACGGGCCGGTGCCCTACGCCGAGGTGATCGAGCAGGCGCAGGGTCTTCGTCGGCGGGCCTCGCACTTCGGTGCCCTGCGAGGAGTCGCCTTCGCCACCGCGCTCATCGGGGAGGCGGCCCTGCTCATGGGCGACCTCGACCTCGCGGAGCGCGAGCTCCAGGAGGCCGTCGACCTGCACCGGGACGCGGACGCCGCCGCAGGTGAGGCCCACAGCCTCCAACGCCTCGCCGAGGTCCGGCTCGCCCGGGGTGACCGCGCGGAGGCCCAGCGCCTGCTCGACCGGGCGCTTCCCCTCGCCCGGTGGTCGGTGATCGGCTTGCACCTGCTCCAGAGGATCTACGGGACGATGATCGCCGCGGCCCCCGACCCGCGCGCCGCGCGCGCCGTGGTGGACATGGCCGAGGCGACCTTGGGGGAGAACGACGCATGCCCGTTCTGCGACGTGATGCTCGCGGTGCCGGCAAGCATCGCCTGCTCGGACACGCTGGACGTCGAGGGTGCCCGGCGGCACCTGGCCGTCGCGGAGCAGTCGGCCTCTCGTTGGGAGGGACGGGCCTGGGACGCCGCGGTGCTCGAGGCCCGCGCCCACCTGGCCCGAGCGGAGGGGAAGGCAGAGGACTTCAAGGAGATCCTCACCGAGGCGGCCCGCCTGTTCACCGCCTCCGGGCACCCCCTCGATGCGGAGCGGGTCGCACGTGCGGCCCATGGCCTCGCCGCGGCACCCGTGCCGGTATGAGCCTCCCGTGCGGTGGGGTCGGCCGTCCCACCGTCGGTGGTCTCGGGTCACCGGCTGTCCCCCACAGCGGCGGCTGGTCAGGCGGCCGCCGGCCGGTGACGCCGTCGGTGGGGCTCAGTAGCCCTTCGGCTTCTCGGGGACGTAGAGCCACACCCGGAACAACCGGTCGAGCTGCTTGCCCGACACACGCTCGGCGAGTGCGCGGAAGTCCTTCGTGGTCACCGAGCCGTCGGCGTTGCGGGCCGCCCAACGGCGCAGGATCGTGAAGAACGCCTTGTCGCCGACCCGCTCGCGCAGGACCTGGAGCGTCATGGCTCCCCGGTCGTAGACCGGCGACGAGAAGAGCTTGCCCACCGAACCGGGATGCCCGGGAGGAACCTTCCAGAAGGCGGCCTTGGGGCCGTAGATCCGGTACAGGAAGCGGAACTGGCGGTGAGGCGTCCGCGGCGTCTTGTAGCGCCAGCCGTCGTAGAGCCACTCGGCGTAGGTGGCGAACCCCTCGTTGAGCCAGATGTCGCTCCAGTCCGCCGGGGTGACGGAGTTGCCGAACCACTGGTGAGCGATCTCGTGGGCGATCATGTAGCCCGGTGCCACGCCCGGCATCACCGGACGGCTCTGTGTCTCCAGCGCGTAACCCACGTCGAGGCGGTCGATGATCAGGCCGGAGGTCGCGAACGGGTAGGTGCCGAACCGCCGCTGCATGAAGTCGACGATGCCGCGCAGCTGCCGGCGGGCGCGGCGCTCCTTCGACAACTTCGCGTCGACGAAGGTCACGAGCGGGATCCCGGAGGCGCTCTTGCCGCGGAACATCCGGTAGCGCCCGATGGACACGGTGGGGAGGTACGACGCCATCGGCCGGTCCTCGTCCCAGTGCCACACGGTGCGCCGTTCACCCACCGCCCGGCGCACCAGGCGGCCGTTGGAGGCGGCCTTGAGGCGGTTGGGAACGTCGACGGAGATGGTGTAGGTGGCCTTGTCGCGGATCGTGTTGTTGACCGGGAACCACGTCTCGGACCCGAACGGCTCCGAGAGGGCGGTGGCCCCGTCCTTCGTGGCGATCCAGCCGGTGCGCCCGAGCTGCTTGTGCCGGTAATGCGTCGGCTTGCCCGCATAGCGGACCCTGACCCTGAAAGGCGTACCCCTGGGGATCGAGGCCGTGGGGGTCACGGTGAGCTCGAACCCGTCGCGTGACCACGTCGCCTCGGTGCCGTTCACGGTGATGCCCTGCACCTCGAGGTCCTGGAGTTCGAGGTTGAAGGCCGACAGGTCCTGGGCCGCCGTTGCCCGCACCTCGGTGGTCGCCGCGATGCTGCGTGTGGCGGCCCGCCACCGCACGTCGATGTCGTAGTGGCTCACGTCGTAGCCGCCGTTGCCCCGCGCAGGCATCACGGTGTCGCCCGACCTCGGCGAGCCCGGTGTCGGCTCTAGGGCATGGGCCGCCGGCAGCGGGAGCACGGCCAGCAATATGGCGACGAGCAGGCTCAGCGGGCGACGGGGGAGACGTGGATGCACCCGAGCAGGTTAACCGTCTGGGAGGTCCCGCCGGCCCGTGGACCATTCGCAATGTGACCTCATCGACCACTCCCGCGCCTCAGGGCTCGACGGTGACCAAAGACACCATCGGGTGCTCGGCAGCCAGGTGGAGACCAGCCGGGTCCAGCCGCCAAGATGGAGCCCGTGCTGGAGACGAGAGAGATCTACAAGACCCTCGACCTGTGCCTGCGCGTGGGGGAGGTGCTGCTCTCGTCGGGCGCCGGCGCCGCGGACGTGACGGCCACGATGCTCTCGCTCGCGCACGGCCTGGGCCTGCGCAACGCCGACGTGGACGTCACCTTCACCGCGCTGTCGATGAGCTACCAGGCGAGCTTCGACGACCCGGCACTGATCCAGGTCCGCAACGTGCGCCATCGCGACATCGACTACGAGGACCTCACCGAGGTCGACCACCTCATCACCGAGGTGCTCAGGGGCGACCTGGACCGTGACGAGGCGAGGCAGCGTCTCGCGAAGGTGGTCTCGTCGGGCCACCGCATGCCGCGGTGGGCGGTGACCCTGGGCTGGGGGACGACGGGGCTCGGGATCGGCCTGCTGCTCGGCGGTGACCTGATCGTCGTGACGATCGCCTTCCTCGCGGCGGCGGGCATCGACCTGCTCAAGAAGTGGATGTCGAGGCGACGGCTGCCGGTGTTCTACCAGCAGGTGGCAGGTGGCCTGTTCGCCACGTCGTTCGCCGTCCTCACCGCCGCCACGCAGCTGCCCGTGGACCCGTCGCTGGTCGTGACGGCCAACATCATCATGCTGCTGGCAGGGATCGGGTTCATGGGCGCGATCCAGGACGCCCTGAGCGGCTTCTACATCACCGCCGGCGCCCGCCTCCTCGAGGCGCTCCTGGCCACCGCCGGGATCATCGCCGGTGTGAGCGGCGGGCTGACGCTCGGGCAGATGCTGGGCGTCGAGCTGAGCCGGCTCACGCCGGGGGCGGCCGGCTGGCAGGCCCTCCCGGTGACCGCCTTCGGCGCCGGGCTCGCGGCAGCGGCCTTCGCCTTCGCCTGCTACGCGCCGCTGCGCTCGCTGCTCCCGATCGCGGCGATCGCAGCCTTCGGCGCCTCCGTCTGGTACCTGCTCGTCATCCAGGAGACGGGCCCTGCGTGGTCTTCGGCGGCAGCGGCGGTGATGATCGGTCTGGTCAGCTACTCCGTGGCCGGCCGGGTGCGGGTGCCACCCCTCGTCGTCGTGGTCCCTGCGGTCGTTCCGCTGCTGCCCGGCCTCTCCATCTACCGGGGTCTTGCGCTCATGTCGGACGGGGACAGCTACGGCATCATCGCGCTCGCGACAGCCGCCGCCGTCGCGATCGCGATCGCCTCGGGCGTGATCCTCGGTGAGTACGTCGCCCAGCCGCTGCGCCGCGAGGTGCGCCGTCTCGAGGACCGGCTCGCCGGACCGCGGCTGGTCGGGCCGATCCGCGCCCGCGCGGTCAAGCGGGAGAAGCAGAAGGCTGCGTGAGTCACGGCAGCGTGTCGAGCGGGTGCTGACGGCCGGTGCTGGTGTCGATGAGGGCCGCCCGGTCGGCGGTCGTGACGAGCGGGAGGACGTCGAAGACCGCGGAGGCGACCGTCGGCAGCCGGTCCAGCGTCGTGCGGGGTGCCAGGGTGCAGTGCGGCACCCACACTCCGGGGCGGTAGTGCTGGTGGAGGTCGGCCCCGGTCGACTCCACCGCCTCCACCACCCGCTCCTGGCGCCGGGCGATGTCGGAGGTCACCGACGGCACCAGCCACGTGCGACTGCGGCGGAACATCCCGATCGCGTCGAAGTGGAGGGTCATCGGGCCCTCGTCGGGGAGCAGGTCGAGGGCGTCGGCAACCTTCTCGAGATCGAAGCTGCGCAGGACCGCGTAGGACAGGTGCGGGACGTGGGCGCCGTGGGTGTGGGTCAGCAGGGTGGGCACCCCGTCGTCCTCCAGCCGGTGCCACAGCCGGCGGATCGCGAGCTCGCTGTGGGCGTCGAAGAGCAGGCAGACCGCGAGTGCCATCGGCTCAGCCGAGTACGTCGAAGACGTTGGATCCGCTGGGACCGGCCTCTTTGACCTCGAGCCGGTCCACCCGGGCGCGCGGGGGGCCCTGGCGGCACCACGCGACCATCGCGTCGACCGCGTGGGCGGGACCCTCGAACAGGGCGGCCACGCTGCCGTCGGGCTCGTTGCGCACCCAGCCACCGACCCGGGAGAGCTCTGCCTGCTGACGGCAGGAGTCGCGGAAGAACACGCCCTGGACCCGGCCGTGCACCACCACCCGCCGCGCGATCACGTCGTCGCTCATGGGGCCATCATCGCGCCCTCGAGGGCGGCGAACCACCGCTTCGGCGTCTCCGTGTCGAAAGGCGGGTGCGAGAGCTCGACCGCCCGGCGTACCGCCTCGCACGACGTGAGCGCGAGCTCCACGACATCGGCCGGGTAGCCGAAGCGCACGCGGTGCTCGGCGAACTCGTCCTCGTCGTCGACCCAGATCCGGCCGGTCCAGCCCCGGACCACGTCGAGGTCGAGGTCGACGGCGGCCACGGAGCGTTCCTCGACGGCCGGCCGGGTGCAGATGTCGACGTACAGGTCGCAGGGCGCGTGACCGCCGGGGGAGTAGAAGGTGGCGACGAAGGCGTCGTCCGGGACGAGGACCACCTGGTTCTCGCCGGTGTCGAGCTCGGCGCCCGGGCGTGCGACGCGGGTCCCGGCGGGGAGACCGAGCCAGGTGCCGTGGTCGTCCTCGCCGAGGAGGAGGGCGTCGTACTCCCAGTGCGGCCGCCCGCCCCACTTCCCGAACGCCACACGGGTCGTCGTCACGGCGACATCTTGCGCCACCGTCCGGTTCAGACCAGGTTTCGCCACGCGCGGCGCCGGGGATCTTCAAGGACGGAGAGTGTTGCACGAGCGCCGCCCCTGGGAGGAGGGCGGCGCTCGTCGTATGTCAGCCCTGCTTCTTCTCGGTGGGGACCTCGTGCGGCAGGTTGTCGGCCTTCACCGCGCCGCGCTCACCGAGCGGCCGCGGCTCACCCACGGTCGTGTCCTTCACCGTCTGCTGCTCCGCCTCGGCGTTGATCTCGGCGCCGAGCAGGACGATGAACGCAGTGAGCCAAAGCCAGAGCATCAGGACGGCCACGCCGGCCAGCGCGCCGTAGGTCTTGCTGTAGCTGCCGAAGTTGTCGACGTAGAGCGAGAAGCCCGCCGACGCGACGATCCAGATCACCGTGGCGACGGCCGCGCCGACCGAGACCCAGGAGAACCTCGGGCTGTCGCGGTCGGGGGCATAGCGGTAGAGAACCGCTAGCGCGACTGCCACGGCGATGACCAGGCCGACCCAACGCGCCACGTTGACGAGCACGTGCAGCGGCCCGTCCGGCACGAAGGCGTCGAGGACCGCCGGGGCGACGGCGATGAGCGTGACTGCGACGGCCACGAAGATGATGGCGCCGAAGGTGAAGCCGAGGGCGAGCAGCTTGCGCTTGACGAAGCCGCGGGTCTCCTCCTCGTCGTAGGCGACGTTGATCGCCGTGACGATGTTGCCCACGCCGCCGGAAGCGCTCCACAGTGCCAGGGCGAGCGCGATGATCAGGCCGAGCCCGAGCGACTGCTGCGGCTGTGCGGCGATGGCCTCCATCTGGTCGGTGATGATCGAGGCCGCATTGCTGGGCAGCGCCTCGGAGATCGCCTTGGTCTGTCGGGCGACCGTCTGGGGGTCGGCGACGAGGCCGTAGATCGTCACCGCTGCGATCATCGCGGGGAAAAGGGAGAGGAACGAGTAGAACGCGACGCCCGCCGCGAGCAGAGGCACCTGGTCGACCTTCGCCTCGGCCCAGGCACGCTTGGTGACCTGGAACCATCCCTTGGCCGGGATCTGCTTGGGCTGGTCCGCGGTCGCCCCGGGGTACTCGTGCTCGAGCGTGCTGGCTTGCTTCGACATGAGGATGTCGTACCCCAGGGTGCTGACCGCTAACGCCCGTGTGGCCCATTCCCCACCCGGCACCGGCGACGGATTACCAAGGTATGCAGGCAAACTGTCGCCTCCCACGGTGATCTTGCCGTGGGAAGTGACAGTTTGCCGTGGGAAGCTCGAGGGGTACGGCGGCCCGCTGCCGACCGTGTCTTCGGGTCAGCGGGACGTCGTGGGCGCAATCCTCGAGGCGACCTTGGCGACCGTGCTCTGGTAGCGGGCGCCGACGAGCCGGACGTACCCGTCGAGGAACTTCGCGTCGCTGCCCACCACGATGCGCGGCTTGTTGCGCAAGACCCCCTCGAGGATGGTCCCGGCCGCCTTGTCGGCGGTCGTCCTCGCGAGCTTCTTGTCGAACAGCTGCGCGACGCTCTGCTGGTCGTGGCTGGCCGTCGTACGGCAGTTGCGGGCGATCGCGGTCTTGATGCCGCCGGGGTGCACGCAGGAGACCTGGACCGGGTGCTTGGAGATCAGCATCTCCATGCGCAGCGCCTCGGTGAACCCGCGAACCCCGAACTTCGAGGCGTTGTAGGCCGTCTGGGCCGGCATTCCCATCAGGCCGAAGAGGCTGGAGATGTTGACCAGGTGGCCGTCCCCGCTGGCGATCAGATGAGGTAGGAACTCCTTGGAGCCGTGTACGACGCCCCAGAAGTTGACGTTCATGATCCGCTCGAACTCGTCGTAGGGCGTCTCCTCGAAGTCGCCGTGGAGCGCGATGCCGGCGTTGTTGAACACCGCGTTGACCCGACCGAGGTCGGATGCGACCGACGAGGCGTAGTCGGCCACGGCCGCACGATCGCTCACGTCGAGCTTCTCGGTGTGCACCTCCCTCGCGTGCCGGGCGGTGGCGCGCTCTGCGGTCTCGAGCAGCCCGACCTCGTCCCTGTCGGAGAGCGCGAGCACGGCGCCGCGCGCGGCGAGGTCGAGTGCGAGTGCGCGGCCGATGCCCGAGCCTGCGCCGGTGATCACGGCCACCTTGCCGTCGAAGGTCCTCATGCGGTCTGTCCCACCTTCGGGGTCGTCGTGGATCCTGCGGTGTCGTGTGGCCGGACGTCGTACTGGTCGACGTCGAACCGACGGGTGAGCCGGCGGAACGTGAACGTCGTCCGCGGCCAGAGCGTGACGTTGCGGCCGTGCGCGTCGAGGTACCAGCTCGAGCAGCCCCCGGCGCTCCAGACCGTCCTCTTCATGCGCCGCTGGATGTCGCGGTTCCAGCGCTCCTGCGCCCGGGGCCTCGGCTCGACGGCCGCGATGCCGCGGGCGTCCATGACGCGTAGCGCGTCGAGCACGTAGGCGATCTGCGACTCGATCATGAAGACCATGCTCGAGTGGCCGAGGCCGGTGTTCGGCCCGACGATGAAGAAGAGGTTCGGGAAGCCGTGGGTCGTCGCGCCCTTGTACGCCGACATCCCCTCGCGCTCCCACTGCTGCGCGAGCGTCTCGCCGTTGCGCCCGGTGATGTGCTCCGCGATCGGGAGGTCGGTGGTGTGGAAGCCGGTGGCCACGACCAGCACGTCGATCTCGCGCTCCACGCCGTCACGGGTGACGATCGCGTTGCCGGTCACCTTGTCGATGCCGTCGGTGACCAGATCGACGTTGTCGCGGTCGAGCGCGGGATACCAGTCGTTGGAGATGAGGATCCGCTTGCACCCGATCTCGAAGGTGGGGGTGACCTTCGCGCGCAGCTCGGGGTCGGAGATCCCCTTCTCGATGTTCGCGAGCGAAAGCTTCTTGGCCGGGGCGGCGAGCTTGGGGTTCACCGTGAAGCCGGGCACGAACGTCTCGCGACCCCAGTAGATCGCGGTGCGGTAGACCTTCTGCACACCGGGGACGTGACGGAAGGCGAAGCGCTCGACGGGGGTGTAGGCGCGGTCGCGACGCGGCATCACCCACGGTGCGGTGCGCTGGTAGACGTCGAGGTGGGCGACCTGCTGCGCGATCTCCGGGACGATCTGGATCGCGGAGGCGCCGGTGCCGATCACCGCGACGCGCTTGCCGGTCAGGTCGTAGTCGTGGTTCCACCGGGCCGAGTGGAACACCTCGCCCTGGAAGGTCTCGATGCCGTCGATCTCGGGCATCTTCGGGTCCGACAGCGCGCCTGCCGCAGAGACGAGGAGGTCGGCGGTGACCGTGCCTGCCGAGGTGGTGACCCGCCAGTGCCCGGCGGCGTCGTCCCAGGTGGCGTCCTCGACGGTCGTGCCGAACCGGAACCGGTCGATCACGTCGGACTCGGCGGCGACCCGCTTCAGGTACGCCTGGATCTCCGGCTGGGGCGAGAACGAACGCGACCACTCCGGGTTCGGCGCGAAGGAGAAGGAGTACAGCTGCGAGGGGACGTCGCAGGCCGCGCCGGGGTAGGTGTTGTCGCGCCACGTGCCGCCGACGTCGGGGCCGCGCTCGACGACGAGGAAGTCCTGCTCACCCTGCTCGGAGAGCTTGATCGCCAGCCCGAGTCCGCCGAAGCCGGCTCCGATCACGAGCACCCGGGTGTGGTCCGGAAGGGCTGCCGCGCTGTCCGGGGCAGCGGTCGTCTTGTCCATGGCCCAGGACCATACCGACGGTATTGAACGTGAGTCAATAGCATTGTTGACACGAATTCAGTAGAGTGCGACGCATGAGCCACGCCCGCGTCCGGCTGAGCCCGGACGACCGCCGCGAGCAGCTGCTCGACCTCGGCATCGAGCTGCTCGCCACGCGATCCCTCGACGAGCTGTCCATCGACCTGCTCGCCGAGGAGGCCGGCATCTCGCGGGGGCTGCTCTACCACTACTTCCGCAACAAGCAGGAGTTCCACCGTGCGGTGGTACGACGGGCGACCGACGAGATGCTCGCGCTGACCACCCCCGATCCCACGCTGGACCCGCTGACCCGCCTCGAGGCTGGTCTCGCCGCCTACATCGACTACGTCGAGGCCAACCTCGAGCCGTTCACCTCACTCGTCCGGGGGGCTGCGAGCGGGGACCGGTTCCTGCGCGAGATCTACCAGGACGCACGAGGCGCGATCACGGGGCGGATCTTCGACAGCATCGGCGAGCTCGGCCTGAGCGACTCGCCGGCGACCCGGCTGCTGACCAACGGCTGGGCCGCGATGGTCGAGGAGGCAGTCATCACGTGGGTCCAGGAGAGGCAGGTGCCGAAGGAGGAGCTGTTGCGGCTGCTCGCGGCGGCGCTGCCTGCGGTGCTCGCGGCGACCGGTCAGCCCGCCGACGCGTAGGCCTCAGCGAGCCAGGCTGCCACCTGGGCGTCGATCTCGGCGACGTCGTGCACCTCCAGGTGGTGCATCCAGTGCCCGCCGACGTGCACCGTCTGCTTCCATCGAGGACTCGGGTCCGGCCGGTCGAGGGCGAACGAGACGACCACGTCGGCGCCGGGGTGCGACAGGTACATCGGCGGCAGCCACACCCAGCAGAAGCCCCCACGACGTCTGAAGGCCACCTGGCTCTCGGTGACCCGGGCCGTCGCGGGGCCGTGCCCGTCGACGAGCCGCACGAGCTCGTCGTACACGCGGCGCCCGAGGGGTACGTCGTGGAAGAAGTCCTCTACGCTCCCGCGCTCGACCGCCACCATCGACCCATCATCGCCGTTGGCCGGTCCCTGGGCGGGGTGAACGCCGCATGTGGGAGCACGGTGTGGGCACACGGGGAGCGGACGCCGACGAAGGAGGAGACCATGCGCTTCGGCTACTTCCTCTCCTGCGAGGAGTACACCCCCAAGCAGCTCGTGGACCAGGCCCGGCTCGCCGAGGATGCCGGTTTCGACGCGCTGTGGATCAGCGACCACTTCCACCCCTGGAACAACGAGCAGGGGCAGAGCCCGTTCGTGTGGTCGGTGATCGGCGCGATCTCGCAGGTCTGCGACCTCCCCGTGACGACGGCAGTGACCTGCCCGACCGTGCGAACCCACCCCGCGGTGATCGCGCAGGCCGCTGCGACCAGCGCGGTGATGCTCGACGGAAGGTTCGTCCTGGGCGTCGGCTCTGGCGAGGCCCTCAACGAGCACGTCCTCGGCGACGCGTGGCCCACGGCCGACGTACGCCTGGCCATGCTGGAGGAGGCGGTCGACGTGATCCGCCGGCTGTTCACCGGCGAGACCGTGACGTATGGCGGCGAGTTCTACACCGTCGACACGGCAAGGATCTACACGCTCCCCGACCAGCCGCCCCCGATCTACGTCTCCGGCTTCGGGCCCAAGGCCACCGAGCTCGCGGCCCGTATCGGCGACGGCTACATCAACACGGCTCCCGACGACGACCTGCTCGGGCTGTTCAAGGAGAAGTCGGGCGGCAAGCCCGCCCAGGCCGGCGTGAAGGTCGCATTCGCCCCCACCGAGGAGGGGGTCGACCACGCACACCGGCTGTGGGCCAACTCGGGGCTGCCCGGTGAGCTCGCCCAGATCCTCCCCAGCCCGCAGCACTTCGAGCAGGCCTCCCAGCTCGTCACCAAGGAGATGACCGCGGACGCCGTGGTGTGCGGCCCCGACCTCGAGCGGCACGTCGACGTCTTCGCGCCGTACGTCGACGCCGGGTACGACGAGGTCTACGTCGCCAACATGGGGCCGCACTACGAGGGGATGATCAGGGCGTACGGCGAGAAGGTGCTGCCTGCCCTGAGAAGCGGCGTCGACGTCTGAGGCCACCGACGTGCGTCAGTGGAACGAGCAGCGCAACACGCGGTAGCGCATGAAGATGCCCTCGTCCCAGTCGCCCGTCCCGATGTGCCAGCCACCCACCACCTCCGTCGGAACCAGGTAGCTGTCGAAGCGGCGCTCCTCGCCGAGCAGCACGCCGAAGCGGTGACTGCCGAAGGACGCGCCCGGCGGGGTGCCCCAGCGGTCCATCTCCAGCTCACGTAACCGTCCGACCGGGTCGACCGTGACCGTGACTCGTTGGGACTCGCCGCCCACGACGACGCGGGCGGTCGCGCGGAGGTGGTCGACGGGCTCCCAGGTCACGGCCGGGTCGAGGGCGACCGCGGGGACCGCTGCGAGGAGCTCGGCAGCGTGGCGGCCCGCTGCGCTGCGGCTCACCTCGTCGCCGGACGCGCTGACGAGCCGGAGCCGGCCCAGGACACGCCAGCGCATCTCGCCCTCGTCACGGGTGTAGCGGTCGAACCCGGTGACGGGCAGGCCGACGACCCGGGTGCGAGCGGACCAGACGAAGCCGCCCGCCAGCGTCGACCGCTCACGCGAGAAGAACGTCCGCCAGGAGCGGCCGAGCAGTAGGTGGCCGGTCCACTCCACCTCGACCCCGGTCAGCAGTGCGGCACCCGGTGCGACGACGTGCCGCATCCAACGCTGGACCGGCTCGGGGAGGCCTTCGAGGAGCACGGGGTCGAAGACTCGGAACTCGTCCGTGGACTCCGCGAGGGCGGCCCAGTCGCGCTCCGGGACACCCGGGGGGCACGGTCGGGCCGCACCGGCCGGGGGGCTGACCAGCCGGGCCAGCCACCAACCGCTGACAGCGGCCACGGCAAGCGCCATGCCGAGCCCGCCGAGAACGCCGATGACGACGACCAGGGCGGTCGACTGGCCCTCCTGCCACAGCGGTGTCGTGATGCCGAGAAGGACGCCGAGCCCGACGAGCCAGGCGACGACGTTGGCCGGGACCCAGGTCCGGGACCTGGCCACGTGGTGGCGCAGGACCGTCCACTGGGCAAGGCCGACGGAGGCGAGCAGGGAGAGTCCGAGGAGGAACCCGAGCGGGACCGTCAGCGCCGGAGGCCACTGCGTCCACGTCGATGAGGTCGTGACCGCCAGCATGGCGAGGAGCCACGCGGCGGCGGCGCCGGCCGCCGTGGCGCCGGTCCAGGCGACGCGGGAGAAGCCGAGGAACTCGCGGCCCAGCACCACCGACTGGGCCGCGCCGAGCAACAGGCCCTCGCCGACTCCCGCGAGCACCATCAGGACGAGGGTGAGCCCCGGGTGGAGCTCCCAGACGAGTGCGGCGACGACGGAGGGGACGAGGAAGCCGACCGACTCGCCGAGGGTGGTCGCGACGAACCAGGAACGCCGCAGCGCACGCGGCCCCTGGCCGAAATACTGGTGGAGGTCGACGTCGGGGCTGGCGACGGAGGGTCGCTGGACCGACATCGCGCTCAGCCCGCCAGGGCCGGAGTCCGGCCCACACCCACGGTGACGACCGGGCACGCACACCGCGCGGACAGCCGTGCGGCCAGCTCGCGACGACGGCCGTTCTGCGGCTCGCCGATGACCACCAGCGACGCGTTGACCGAGGCTCTGACGAGGGCGTCCTCCACGGGGCCGTCGGGGGTCTGCACCATGACCGGAACCGAGATCTCGGAGTCACCGAGGACCTCGACGACCCACGACTGGGTCCGGTACCTCGCGTCCCTGCGGCTCCGGTCCAGGTCACGTTCCAGCGCCAGGTCGGCACGACCTTCCACGTCGAAGGCGTGCACCACCAACACGGAGATATGGCGCCGCGCGGCCTCCTCGACCGCCCACCGCAGCGCGGCGGTCGCCGAGGGAGTCGTGTCGCCACCGACGACGATCCGTTCCCTGCTCACCATGTCCGTGTCTCCTCGCCCCTCGTCCCGAACAATCAACGGGCGGTCACATCCACTTTGTCCTTGGTTCAGCCTGGCAGCGGCGGCGAGTCGGGAGCAGGGCGTAACGGACAGAGCCTGCGGGACCTTCGGCCCGTGCTGGTCCCGCAGCGTGCCGCCATCATGGGACGGGAGAGTCGCTAGCATCTGCTGTTCGGAGAAGGAGGAGTCCGATGAACGAGCCTGTGGAGCTCACGGTCGAGGAGTGCCTGGAGCTCTTGCACGGAGGTGTGCTCGGCCGGGTCGCCCTCTCGACGCCCATGGGTCCGCGCATCGTCCCGATCAACTACGCGATGTACGAGGACGCGATCGTGTTTCGCACGACGCCGTACAGCGAGCTCGGCACCTACGGATGGAACACCGATCTCGCCTTCGAGATCGACCACATCGACTACGACAAGCACCAGGGGTGGAGCGTCGTCGCGATCGGCCGGGCGACTCTCGTCGAGGACCCCGACGAGCTCAACGACATCCGCACCAACTGGGACCCCACGCCCTGGGCCGGCGGTCGCAGGCATCTCTACATCCGTCTCACGTGGCGTGACCTGACCGGACGCAGGCTCGGCGCGGACTGGTCCCCGGCGACCATGATGCCGGTGCGCCGCGTGCTGTGACCGCGGGCTCGTCCCCGGCCATCTAGGCTGGTCGGCATGACCGACCAGGGCCTGACCCAGGCACCCACCGAGGACGGCCTCGAGCTCCCCGCGAACGCTCGGGCTCTCCTCGACGCCGTCGTCGCCATCTCCTCCGACCTCGACATGCACAGCGTCCTGAACCGCATAGTGGTGTCGGCCTGCCAGATCACCTCCGCGAAGTACGGCGCCCTCGGTGTCATCGGACACGGCGGCGGTCTCGTCGACTTCGTGACCCACGGCGTCACGGAGGAGGAGCACACGGCCATCGGCAACCTGCCTCGTGGCCACGGCATCCTGGGGCTGCTGATCGACCATCCCGAGCCGATCCGGCTCTCACACATCAAGGACCACCCGAAGTCCTACGGCTTCCCGCCGAACCACCCGCCCATGGACAGCTTCCTCGGCGTCCCCGTGCGGATCCGCGGGAGGGTCTTCGGCAACCTCTACCTCACCGAGAAGGAGGGCGGGGGAGACTTCAGCGACCACGACGAGAAGCTCGTCGAGGCGCTCGCGTCGGCGGCCGGCTTCGTGATCGAGAACGCCCGCGACTACGCCCAGAGCGAGCGTCGTCGCCAGTGGCTCGAGGCGACGGCACAGATCAACGACGCGCTCCAGCCCCCGGTGCGCCTCGACGACGCGCTGCGCCAGATCGCGATCGGCGCGCGCCGCGTCTCCGGCGCCTCGGCGGTGGCGGTGGTACGCCGCGCGGTCGATGCGACCCACGAGGTGGCGGCCTGGGACGGCCGCCGGGCCGACGAGATCGCCCCGATGGTGGAGTCACTCGAGACGCAGATCGCCGGCGCCGAGGAGGAGGCAACGGTCGTCGTCATCCCCCAGGGCGCCGAGCGGACCGTCGTACTCGTGCCGTTGCGGGCGCACCTGGCGCCCGACGGTGTGCTCCTGGTCCTCCTCGACGCCGGCCGTGGATCGCTCGAGAGCGACGAGGCGGAGCTGCTCGCGTCCTTCGCGGACCAGGCATCGCTGGCGCTGGACCGCGCTCAGGCGATCTCAGACCGCCAGGAGCTGATGCTGGTCTCGGACCGTGACCGGATCGCACGTGACCTCCACGACCTGGTGATCCAGCGCCTGTTCGCGACGGGCCTGGCGCTGCAGGGTGCCCGCCGCATCGCCCTGAGCGAGGAGGTCAAGGAGCGGATCGACAGTGCCGTGGCAGACCTCGACGTGACCATCCGCGACATCCGCTCGACCATCTTCGAGCTCCAGCACGGGCACGAGCTGTCGCTGCGCGCGGACGTCCGTGGGTTGGTCAAGGAGTACATCCCCGTCCTGGGGTTCACGCCCATGGTGCGCACCTCGGGCCCGGTCGACACGGCAGTGCCGAAGCAGCTCGCCGAGCAGCTCCTGGCCGTGCTCCGTGAGGCGCTGTCCAACGTGGCCCGGCACGCGGAGGCCGACGCCGCTGTGGTGGAGGTGGAGGCACGGGCCGACGAGGTCATGCTGCGGGTGGCCGACAACGGCCGGGGCGTGCCCACGGACCGCAACGAGAGCGGGCTGCGAAACGCGAGGCGCCGTGCCGCCGACAACGGGGGCACGTTCCGGCTGCTTCCCGAGGAGCCGCACGGGACGGTCCTGGAGTGGACGGTCCCGCTACGGGGTGAGTAGCGGCTCGTCAGGCCCCGTGCCTCTCACCGTCGGACGGCACCGCGATGACCGGGCACTCGGCGTAGTGCAGGACGGCACGAGCCACGGACCCGAATGCGAAGCCGCCGAACATGCCCGCCGGGTGACGACCGAGCACGACCACCTGGGCCTCCTCGGCGGCCTCGAGCACGGCCGCCGCCGGGTGGTTGTGCACGCGCATCGGCCGCACCACCACGTCGGGGTAGCGCTGCTTCCATTCAAGGAGGAGCGCGTCGAAGCGGGCGGCCACCGCCTCCTCGTGCTCGGTGAGCGCACCGGCGACGCTGGGGGCGTCCCACGAGTAGATCGCGGGGGTCTCCCAGCCGTGCACGGCCACGAGCGGGACCCCGAGACGCCGGGCGCGCAGGAAGGCGACCTGGATCGGCTCCTCGTCGGCCTTGGAGGGATCCACGCCGAGCACGACCGGCCGGCCCACACGCTCGGCCTGATCCCACTTGTCCGGGACGATCGCCACCGGGACGGGGGAGCGTCCGGCGAGCGCGATCGACGTGGAGCCGACGATCACCCGGCTGAACCCGCCGAGGCCCCGCTTCCCGACCACGACCAGTGCTGCCGACGCGGCCTCGCCGAGCAGGACGTCCACCGGGTCGCCCGCCACGGCGCGGGTGCTCACGGCGCTCTCCGCGACGATGTCGCGCAGCTCGCTGCGGACGTCGGCAAGCATGTCGAGCACCTCTCGGTCCTCGCTGTGCACCGAGTAGTGCGGCGTGGGGATGACGTAGTCGGAAACGGCGTTCACCAGCCTCAGGTCACACCCGAGCGCCGCCGCCTCATGAGCTGCCCACGCGACGGCGGTTCGGTTGCGTTCTGATCCGTCCACGGCGACGACGATCGGCTTGTGGGTGGTCTCCCACTCGCCGGTCGCCGCCGATTTGGCCTCGATGTTCATCAGAGGTCGCTTCCTGCTGTCACCGGAGGAAGGGGTACTTGCGGACCAGGTGGGTCCTGGCCCAGGACTTGCCGGCACCCCAGGTGTCGCCCGCGAGGGTCAGCGCCAGGACGATGACGGCGATCGCGCCGAGCAGGTGGTCGTCGACGACCGGGTTGTTCTCCAGCGGGAGGCTCGCTGCGTACATCAGCATGTAGAGCAGTGCGCCGGTGGCCGCCGCGATCCTCATGCCGAACCCGAAGGTGAGGGCGAGGCCGATGCCGAGGAGACCGATCATGAAGAGCCAGTCGGCCCAGGTGTCGCCGGCCATGGAGTTGAAGAAGTCCTTGAACGGGTTGTCCTCGGAAACGCCGTACATCAAGAACCCCTCCGTGGGGCTGCCACCGTTGATCCAGGCCGCATCACCGAAGCGGTCCAGGGTCTCGGCGCCGGTCTCCGGGTTGGTGGTCCAACCGGTGTGGAAGCCGAGGGCGAGCAGCTTGTCGAAGAAGGCCCACAGGAACGTGACGCCGAAGCCGATCCGAAGAGCGGCGAGAGCCTTGCGGGCCGCTGACGAGCGGACCACCTCGGCCTCGAAGACGACGTCCTCGACTGCGGGGACTGGGGTGTGGTGCAAAGTGGCCATCTCGAGTTCCTTTCCTGTGCGGTGTCGAGTTCTCGTGATTCGACGTCACAAGCATCGGGTTTCGGACAGGCGGTACGAGAGTGCCGAGGGGACTGACCTCAGGGGTCCAAGGTCCCAGCGCGAATCTGGACTAGATACCCGCCGAGCGCTGCCGCCAGAAGCGGTAGGACGCGCCGAGCGCGAGCACCAGAAGACCGCCGAGCACAGCCTCCGCCGGCAGGGTGAGGGCGAGGGCGAGGCAGCCGATGGCACCCGCCACCTGGGCTCCGCGCGGGTAGCGCCGGTGCTCCGGGTCCTGGGAGAGTGCTGCGAGGTTGGCCACGAAGTAGTACAGCAGCACGCCGAACGACGAGAAGCCGATCGCGCCACGCAGGTCGACGGTCAGGACGAGCGCGCAGACCGCGACGGCCACGGCGACCTCGGCGTGGTGCGGCACGTGGAACCGAGGGTGCACCTCAGCCAGCCAGGAAGGCAGGTCGCCGTTACGCCCCATCGCCAGGGCCGTTCGGCCCACGCCGGCCACCAGCGCCAGCAGGGCACCCAGAGACGCGGCCGCGGCACCCACCCGCACGACGGGTGTGGCCCAGTCCCAGCCGGTGCTGCCGACCGCCGCAGCCAGCGGTGCATCCGAGGCTGCCGTCCCCTCCGGCCCGAGGACGGCCAGGACGGTGGCTCCGACGACGGTGTACAGGCAGACGGTCAGCAGCAGCGCGACCGTGATGGCCCGTGGGATCGTACGCCGGGGGTCGCGGACCTCCTCGGCGAGCGTGGCGATCCTGGCGTAGCCGGCGAAGGCGAAGAAGAGCAGGCCCGCCGACTCGAGCACCCCGAGCACACCGACGCCACTCGTCAGGTGCAGTCGCGACGACGCCGGACTTCCTGCGACCAGGCTGACGAGCACGCCGGTGCCGAGGGCGAGCAGCACGACCGTCACGATGACGCGGGTGAGCTGCGCGGTGCGGGTGATACCGCGGTAGTTGACCGCGGCGAGCAGCACGACCGCCGCTACGGCGGTGGGCCGCTGCCACGGGTCGGGCACCGAGTAGGCCGCGAACGTCAGGGCCATCGCGGCGAGGCTCGCGGTCTTTCCGACGACGAAGGCCCACCCCGCGAGGAAGCCCCACCACTCACCGAGTCGCTCGCGGCCGTACAGGTAGGTCCCACCCGAGGTGGGGTACTGCGCGGCGAGCTGGGCGGACGAGGTCGCGTTGCAGTACGCGACCGCCGCGGCGAGGAGGAGCCCGACGAGAAGCCACGAACCGGCCGCGTCCGCCGCGGGTGAGAACGCGGAGAAGACCCCGGCCCCGACCATCGCGCCGAGACCGAGAACGACGGCGTCGCGCGCACCGAGGCGCCGTTGCAGCCCGGGGGACTCGGTCACCTGGACCGCACCGGGGTCAGCGGAGGAGCTTGGCGGCCAGGACCGCGGCCTGGGTGCGTCGCTCGAGACCGAGCTTGGCCAGGATGCTCGAGACGTAGTTCTTGACCGTCTTCTCTGCCAGGAAGAGCCGCTCGCCGATCTGACGGTTGGTCAGCCCCTCGGCAATGAGCGCGAGGATCTTGCGCTCCTGTTCGGTCAGCGCCGCGAGCTCCTCGTTGACCTCCGGGCCCTTGCGCACGCGCTCGAGCACGCGGGCGGTGAGCGTCGGGTCCAGGAGCGACTGGCCTGCGGCCACACGGCGTACGCCGTCGATGAGGTCGCTGCCGGTGATCTGCTTGAGCACGTAGCCCGCCGCTCCGGCGAGGATCGCCGCGAACAGCGCCTCGTCGTCGTCGTAGCTGGTCAGGATCAGCGCCTTGATGTTCGGGTCGATCGAGCGGACCTCGCGACACACGTCGATGCCGCTGCCGTCGGGAAGCCGACCGTCGAGCACGGCGACGTCAGGCCGCAGTGCCGGGATGCGAGCGATCGCCTCCTTGACCGAGCCGGACTCACCCACCACCTCGATGTCCCCCTCGCTCTCGAGGAGGTCGTGAAGGCCTCGGCGGACGACCTCGTGGTCGTCGAGAAGGAAGACGCGGATGGGGGTGCTTGCCATGGGGCCTTTCTACCCTGCTCGTCCTTCGTTTGCACGCGAGCCGGGCCGAAGGTCCCGAACGTGTTGGTCGCTGTGCCCTATGGACGCCCTGCCCGGGTGGGGAGCCTTGAGCCATGGACATGTCAGTGGTGCACGGGTCGGTGGTCGTCGGCGTCGACGGGTCGGAGCCCGCTGCGGCAGCCCTCGACTGGGCTGTCCGGCAGGCTGCACTCGAGGGCAGGGAGCTGGTCGTCGTACATGCCTGCGGCGTCCCGGGGGCGATGCAGGACTTCGAGGACATCGTCGCCAACGAGCGGGGGCTGATGTCTGTCGGCCGTTCCATCGCGCGCGAAGCGGTCCGGGAGGCGCGGCTGACCGACGCCACCATCGGCGTCGACAGCATCGTCACCATGGGTCACGCCGAGACCGTCCTGGGCGAGGCCTCGGAGTCGGCGGACATGATCGTGCTCGGGGCGCGGGGACGCGGCACCGTCGCAAGTGCGCTCCTCGGCTCCGTCAGCGCCACCTTGGCGCGCGAGTCGCACTGCCCCGTGATCATCATCCGGGCCTTCGACGAGGCACCGGAGGAGGACGAGCGACCGGTGGTCGTGGGGGTGGACGGCACCCCGGTCTCGTCGGCCGCCGTCGAGTTCGCCTTCCGGATGGCGTCGCTGCGTGCAGCGCCGCTGACACTGCTCCACGCGACCTGGGACCTGCGTGAGCAGGCGGCCCCGATCGCGGACCTGCGCAGCTACGCGGAGAAGGTCAACCTCAGCGAGGAGGAGGAACGGCTGGTCGCCGAGACTGTCGCGGGCCTGTGCGAGAAGTACCCCGACGTCGTCGTCACCGAGACCTACCGCCGGGGTGAGCCGGTGCGCCAGCTCGTCGAGGCCTCGCGCGAGGCGTCACTGGTCGTAGTGGGCAGTCGAGGAAGAAGGCTGCTCGCGACGACCCTGCTCGGCTCGGTCAGCCGCGGTGTGGCCGAGCGTGCCTACTGTCCCGTGGCGGTCGTCCGCCCCTGAGATGTCCACCCACGCGACGATGGCCCGGTCGATCTGACCGGGCCATCGTCGAGGTTGCAGAAAGGTGACGTCCGTCAACCGAAGATGCTGACGCCTCCGGGGCCGACCAGCAGGCCGACGACGATGAGCAGGATGCCCATCAGGACTCCGCCTCGGACCAGGGTGACGATCCCCCAGATCACGAGAGCGACTGCGATGATCCACAACAAGGTAGCCATGTGTTCCCTCCTCTTGGTGACAGGAGGGTGCCCCCTTTGCGAGGTCTCAAACGGTGGACCACCCGGGTGGGGGGCAGGCGGGTCACGAAGCACGGATCCTGGTAATTGTCACTTCTACAAGATAAGGTCGGCTCGTGGTCCACACCAGCGAGCACCCGATCTTCTACGTCACCGTCGACGTGGTGGTCCTCACGATCCGCGACGACGCGCTCCATGCGCTCGTGGTGCGACGCGGCCGTGAGCCGTTCGAGGGCCTTTGGGCGTTGCCGGGAGGGTTCGTCGAGCCCGAGGAAGGGCTGCAGGACGCTGCCGTGCGCGAGCTGGAGGAGGAGACCGGTGTCGGGTCCCAGGTGAGGCGGCTGGAGCAGCTCGGGTCCTACGGCGCCCCTGACCGTGACCCGCGGGGCCGGGTCGTGAGCGTCGCCTGGCTCGCCGTGCTGCCGCAGGGGGTCGCCCTTGCTGCAGGGTCTGACGCGGCGGAGGCGGAGTGGAGGCCGGTTCCGTCGCTGTTGGGCGGAGAACGGCTCGCGTTCGACCACCGCCAGATCCTGGCCGACGGCGTGGAGCGGGCAAGGTCGAAGCTGGAGTACACCGCGCTGGCCACGGCGTTCGTGGGGCCCGAGTTCACGGTCGCGGACCTGCGACGGGTCTACGAGGTGGTCTGGGGGGTGGGGCTCGATGCGGGGAACTTCCACCGCAAGGTCACCAGCGCCGGCTTCGTCGAGCCGACGGGCGACAGCGTGCAACGCGGACCGGGACGCCCCGCGGCCTTGTACCGCCACGTCGCGGGCGCAGACGAGCTGAACCCGCCGCTGACCCGGTCCGCGTTGCGCTGAGGACTGCTGGGTCAGCCAGGCTGCACGGCGATGGTGAACTGCACCCCGCCGCCCTCGTCGACCTGGGCGTCGAGGATCTTGTCGTCGAGGGTCTCGGCGGCGTTCTCCTCGAGGAACACCCGAGCGCCGGCCTCCGCCTCGACGACCTGGTCGCCTGGCTGCGGGGCCTCGGTCGGCATGACGTGCAGGGCCGGGCTGTCGGGGGCGTCCTGGCTGATGCGCAGCCCGGCCTGGGAGCTCTGCCCGGCCTGCTCCACGATGCTCTTGACGACGTTGTTGGCGTTCTCGGTCAGAGTGAGCACGAACGTGCCTTTCGCTTGAGTGCGTCGGTCAACCTCCACCGTGCACATGCTTCGACCGACACTGCAACCCCGAGGGTGACAGTCGGGCGTGTCGATCCACACCTAGACTGCTGACGTCATGACTGAGGCAGGCCATCCGCAGCGTCGTCGCCCCCCTCGACGACCCCAGGGGCCCGGACCTCGAGGCGGCAGGCGCGGCCAGGGCGGTCGACCACAGCGCCGCCACCGGTTCACACCCGAGCAGGTCGAGGCACGCACGGCTCTCGTCCCCTCCGTCCACTACCCACCCGAGCTGCCGGTCGCAGAGCGGCGCGAGGACATCGCAGCCGCGATCCGCGACCACCAGGTCGTGATCGTGGCGGGGGAGACCGGGTCGGGGAAGACAACCCAGCTGCCCAAGATCTGTCTCGAGCTCGGACGCGGTGTGCAGGGGCTGATCGGTCACACCCAGCCCCGGCGCATCGCTGCCCGGAGCGTGGCGGAGCGGATCGCCGAGGAGCTCGACGTGGAGCTGGGCACGTCGGTCGGCTACCAGGTGCGGTTCACCGACCGGTCGGGCGACGACACCCTGGTGAAGCTCATGACCGACGGGATTCTGCTCAACGAGCTCCAGCACGACCGGATGCTCTCGGCGTACGACACCTTGATCATCGACGAGGCACACGAGCGCAGCCTCAACATCGACTTCATCATCGGCTACCTCAAGCAGCTGCTGCCCAAGCGGCCGGACCTGAAGGTGATCATCACCTCGGCCACGATCGACCCCGAGCGCTTCGCCTGGCACTTCGCCGACGGGGACGGCGAACCCGCGCCGATCGTCGAGGTCTCCGGGCGGACCTACCCGGTCGAGGTCCGCTACCGCCCGCTGGTGGAGGAGACCTACGACGACGACGAGGGCGAGCCGGTCGTCCGCGACCAGACCGAGGCGATCGTCGACGCGGTCAAGGAGCTCGTCGAGGAGGGCCCCGGCGACATCCTGGTCTTCCTGCCAGGCGAGCAGGAGATCCGCGACACCGCGGATGTCCTGAGCAAGGTCAGGCCTCGCCGCGCCGTCGACGAGCTCGAGGTCGTCCCGCTCTACGCACGGCTGTCCAGCGCCGAGCAGCATCGGGTCTTCGAGCGGCACACCAAGCGTCGGGTGGTCCTCTCGACCAACGTCGCGGAGACCTCGCTGACCGTCCCGGGCATCCGGTACGTCGTCGACGCGGGCTTTGCACGGATCTCCCGGTACTCGTTCCGGACGAAGGTGCAGCGTCTGCCGATCGAGCCGATCAGCCAGGCCTCGGCCAACCAGCGCAAGGGCCGGTGCGGCCGCGTCGAGGCAGGTATCTGCATCCGGCTGTACTCCGAGGAGGACTTCGAGGGCCGGCCGGAGTTCACCGACCCCGAGATCCTCCGCACGAACCTCGCCTCCGTCATCCTCCAGATGACTGCGCTCGGGCTCGGCGACGTAGGGCGGTTCCCCTTCGTCGACGCGCCCGACCAGCGCAACGTGAAGGCCGGCGTGCAGCTGCTCGAGGAGCTCGGTGCCCTCGACCCGCGCGAGAAGGACCCGCGTCGACGTCTGACGAAGCTCGGTCGCCAGCTCGCCGTGCTCCCGATCGACCCGCGCCTGGCACGCATGGTGATCGAGGCCGACCGGCTCGGCTGCCTCCGCGAGGTCCTCGTCATCGCTGCGGCGCTGTCCATCCAGGACCCGCGGGAGAGACCGGCCGAGCTGCGGGCGCAGGCCGACCAGATGCACGCGCGGTTCCGCGACGAGACCTCCGACTTCATGACGCTGACGAACCTCTGGCGCTACGTGCGCGAGCAGCAGCGCGCGCTGTCGTCGAGCGCGTTCCGGCGCATGTGCAAAGGGGAGTACCTCAACTACCTGCGGATCCGGGAGTGGCAGGAGCTCGAGGCACAGCTGCGCCAGGTCGCCAAGCAGCTGAAGCTCGACGTCGGTCCTGTGGCGGACGTTCCCGACGCCGACGCCATCCACCAGTCCCTGCTCGCCGGGCTGCTCTCGCACATCGGCCTGCGTGACCCCGACCGGCGCGACTACCTCGGCGCCCGCAACACGCGGTTCGCGGTCTTCCCCGGATCGGGACTGTTCCGGAAGCAGCCCCAGTTCGTGATGGCAGCCGAGCTGGTGGAGACCTCGCGACTGTGGGGGCGGGTCAACGCCGCGATCAAGCCCGAGTGGGCCGAGCGGCTGGGTGCCCACCTGGTGAAACGCACCTACTCGGAGCCGCACTGGTCGAAGAAGCGCGCTGCGGTGATGGCCTACGAACGGGTGACCCTGTACGGCGTCCCGCTGGTCGCCGACCGCTTGGTTCCCTACCACACGGTGGACACCGCGGCCTCGCGAGAGATCTTCATCAGGCATGCCCTGGTGTACGGCGAGTGGTCCACCCGTCACAGGTTCTTCGCCGAGAACCGTGCTCTGCTCGAGGAGGTGGAGGAGCTCGAGCACCGCGCACGGCGCAAGGACATCCTGGTCGACGAGCACACGCTCTTCGACTTCTACGACGCCCGGGTCGGCGCGGACGTGGTGTCGGGCACGCACTTCGACACCTGGTGGAAGCGCGAACGGCAGCGCAGGCCCGACCTGCTGACCTTCGACCCCGAGATGCTGGTCAACCCGTCCGTGGCCGACGTGGACCAGGCCGACTACCCCGACGAGTGGCGAGAGGGCGACCTCGTCCTGCCGCTGACGTACCAGTTCGAACCGGGAGCCGCCGCCGACGGGGTCACGGTCCACCTCGCCGTAGGCACGCTCAACCAGGTCAGCCCAGAGGCGTTCTCCTGGCAGGTCCCGGGCCTCCGTGAGGATCTCGTCGTGTCGCTCATACGCTCCCTGCCCAAGCAGCTGCGCGTGAACTTCGTGCCCGCCCCGAACCACGCCCGTGCGTTCCTCGCGGCCGTCTCACCCGGTGAGGAGCCCCTGCTCGACGCGCTCGAGCGGTTCCTGCGCTCGACCACCGGCATCGTCGTCCCCCGGGAGGCCTGGGACTGGTCGAAGGTGCCCGACCACCTTCGCCCCACCTTCCGGGTCCTGGACGAGACCGGCGGGGTCGTCGCCGAGGGCAAGGACCTCGAGGCGCTCAGGGCGCCGCTGCGCCCCAAGTTCGCGCAGGCGATGGCCGAGGCCGCGGAGTCGAGCGGGGTCAGCGTCACGGGCCAGGAGGCTTGGACGTTCGGGACGATCGAGCAGACGTTCACGCAACAGCGAGCCGGCCACGAGGTCCGCGGCTTCCCGGCACTCGTCGACGAGGCCCGGCTGCCCGGCGGGACGCCCACCGTGGGCCTGCAGGTGTTCGGGTCGGAGGCCGAGCAGGAGGCCACCATGCGGATCGGGCTGAGACGGCTGCTCATGCTCACAGTGCCTTCTCCTGCCCGCGCGATCGCGAAGGACCTGAGCAATGCCGAGAAGCTCACGCTGTCGGCCTCGCCCTACCCCTCGACGCAGGAGCTGCTCGAGGACTGCGTCGCGGCGGCGGTCGACGAGGTGGTCGACGCGCACGGTCTGGTGTGGGACGAGGCCGGCTTCGACGTGCTGGCGGGCAGGGTCCGCAAGGAGGTCGAGGAGAGGACCCGGGCGGTCATGCACGCCGTGGGCCGGGTGCTCGGCGAGTGGCGGGAGACCGACCGTGTCTTGAGCGGGTCCGCGGACCTGCCGATGCTCCCCGCGCTCGCCGACATGAAGGCACAGGTGGGAAGACTCGTCTTCCGCGGCTTCGTGTCGGACGTGGGAGCCGCCCAGATCCGGGAGCTCCCGCGCTACCTCAACGCCGTGCGGCAGCGCCGTGAGAAGCTACCGGCCTCCGTCGGTCGTGACCGGCTGCTGATGGACCAGGTCGCCAGTCTCCAGGAGGCCTACCTGCACCGGGTCGACGCGCTCCCCGCGGGGCGGCCACCGAGTGCCGGGTTGCGCAAGGTCCGGTGGATGCTCGAGGAGCTGCGGGTCAGCCTGTGGGCCCAGCAGCTCGGGACCGCTCATCCGGTCTCCGACACCCGGATCCGCAAGGCTCTCGACGTCGCCTGACTCCTGCCGATCGCGGGACGTGCGGACCTCGGTCGTGGGACCGTCGACCATGCACTCCGCCGGACTGCGGTTCGCTCGACCGCGCCCTTCCCCGTCCCGGCGCCGCACCGGGGGCCGGAGGGAGATCGCCCTCACCGGTGCGGCAGCCGTCGCGGTCGCGGTGCTGACCGTCTCGTGCGCGCCGGTCGCCTCGACGACCGAAGCGGTCGACGTGCGGGACGGCTCGCCCACCGCCACGCCTCCGGCCGACGGCGACCCCGCTCCGAGCGGGGCCTACACGCCCATCGTCTACGAGCCGAGGTTCCCCGGAGCTTTGACGCCGATCGAAGAACAGGAGTGCCGAGACGACATCGTCGCGGCCGGACACGACCCGTCGGCTGAGTGGGTAGTGGTGCTGAGCCGCCGGAGGACCGCCGGGGACCTCACGATCGTCCGAAGGGACGACAGGCGGGTGAGGGTCGAGTGTCGGATCCGGGAGGAGCTCCTGCCTCGGGAGGTGTCAGCACCGATCGCCACCGACGACGCCGGGATCCTTCAGCAGTGCGGCACCGTGGCCGGCCACGACTTCACCGGATGGTCCGTCGTCACCTCGATGGCCGCAGCCTCCGGCGTCGAGGCGGTGCTGGCCTCGACGAACGGCTACACGGCGTACTGCAGCCTGCAGCCGAGAGGCTGGGACTCCGGTAGTGACCAGGAGGTCACCATGCCGCAGGGGAGTGACCGCCAGATCGGCCGCCGCCAGTCGGGCAAGGGCTACCGCTTCCCCGGCGACACCGGCTTCAGCGGTTCGTCGCTGAGCATCAAGACCGCTCGCACACCGATCGAGGGACAGCTTTGGCACGGCAGCGGCACCTTGTACGACGGCCGCGGCGAGGTCGCCGAGGAGGCGAGCCGGATCCTCCTCACCTTCGTCGACAGCGGCGAGCGCTTCGTCGTCCCAGTGGTCAAGGGTCGATGGGCGGCGCGTATCCATCTCGCTGACGCGACCGGGCCGTTGGGTCACTACGTTGCCGTGGTCGAGAACAGCGCAGGCGAGGTGCTCTACCAGTACACGAGCGCGCCGTGACCCTCTGGGCGGGCGTCGGGAGCGCGATCGCCTCCGTTGCGTGACGCACCGCTGCGATCTACCGTCGAGTCATGGTCGACGACACGGTCGGAGGCCTCCTCCGGGTCCTTGCCGCCACGGCGCTCCTGGCGCTGGCGGTGGGCAGCGTGTTCTATGCGCGTCAGATCGCTGCCTGGCTGACCCGGATCGGTCGCCGCCTGCGTCTCCTTCCCCCGCCCGCTCCGACGCCCCTGGGACTGCCGCTCGAGCGGATCGCACGAGACCTGCGTCGTCTGCAGCCCGAGGCGAGGCGACACCGCCAGGGGACCACCAACGCGAAGCACAGGGGCGTCGTGGCTGCCTACGACGACCTCCTGCTCGCCGCCTGTCGTGCGGTGGGGGTGTCGACCGACCTGGACTCGTTGCCCGAGGGGCTCGAGCGCGAGTCGGAACGGCTTCGGGTCGAGGCCGAGCTGGAGCAGGCCGGGATACCCATCTCGACGGTTCCGTGACCCACGCACCGGGTCCCCGGCAGGCTGCCGCGACGGGGCCGTCGGATCAGACACGGCTGCCTCTTTCGGGGCGAGGTGCGACTACACAGCTTCCAGGTGCGAGGTGTCGTTAAGGCTGACCACGGCGCGGTTGTGGAAGAAGTCGTCCTGCTCCAGCACCGTGATGCTGCCGCTGGTCGAACGCAAGGCGACATAGCCCGCGGACTCCAGTGGCAGGTGGATCCACGCGGCGACGACGAAGGTGAGCGCGAAACCGTGGGTGACGACGACCTGGTGGGCGCACGGGCTGGCGAGGATGCCGCTCATGGCTCCGTAGACACGGGTTGCGAGCTCCTGCCTGGTCTCAGCGCCCTCGATCCCCTCGTGATGGCTCATCCGGTCACCGGTCGGAGGGGGTGGGACGAACCGCTCGTCCAGCCAGGACTGTGCCCTGCCCTCGGCGGCACCGTAGGACTTCTCGCGCAGGCCCCTGACGAGGGCAGGTTCCACACCCAGCCGCTGCGCGATCGCCTGCGCCGTCTGTGCCGTACGCCTGAGGTCGGACGAGTACAGCTCCACCGCCGAGCCATCGGGAACGAGCTCGCGGATCCTCTCTGCGATCCGGTCTGCCTGACGGAGCCCGCGTTCGGTGAGCCCCGAGTCGAACCACCCGCCCACGACGCGGGACACGTGGTGCACGGACTCTGGATGCGTGACGACGTAGAGCCTTCTCAATGCTCCTCCTGCTGGTCGAGATGACGACGGCGGTTCGGCCAGGGCGCAGTCACCCGGCGCCGGCCACCGGAAGGTGACAGGCCATCAGCACGTCGTCGGTGAGCCGCCCGTCGAGGACGAACTCTCCCCTCAGGACTCCCTCGACCTCGAACCCGCACCCCTCGTAGAGCCGGCGGGCGCAGGCGTTGGGTCTCAGCACCCGCAAGGTGAGCTTCCGGGCTCCCCGCCGGGAGGCCTCCCGTTTCGCCTCCTCGACCAGCCGTCCGCCGACGCCCCGGCCCTGCCAACGGGGAGAGACCGCGAGCCCGTTCACCTCGAGGACGTGGTCGTGCGACGGCAGCGGGATCGCCTGGTGCAGTACCAGGTAGCCGGCCACGTGGCCCTCGACCTCCGCGACGAGGACGTCCTCCGGACGCGTCCGCTCGCTGAAGAACCTGGCGCCCGCCTCACGCGGGGGAGCGGGCGAGACCTTCGCCGTCCACGTCTCCTGGTCGATGGCTGCGAGCGACGGGTCGTCGGTGTCGGCTGCGGTGCGGATCGAGATCACGGGCGAAGTCTGCCACCCCGGTCGGGCCGCGGGCGGGACCGAGGGACGGGTGGCTCAGAAGTCGTGGTGGGCGTGCGCCTCGCGGATCACCGCGTCGAACATGGGCCTGTCGAGGATGGCGCCCTCGCGTCGTACTCCCTGCTCGTCGAGCCGGAGGAGGCGGTCGAGGCGCACCTCGCTGGGGCGGCCCTCGTGGTCCCAGGCGCCGCTGCCGATGTCCATCCAGTAGCGGCCGTAACGGGCCTCGTCCTCGGCGTCCAGGTCGTGGTCCTGGCTGGTCAGCTGGAGCGCCAGGAGTGTTCGCCCGTCACGACCGATCACGAGGACGGGTCGGTCCTTGCCTTGAGAAGGGTCGTCCTCGTAGGGCACCCAGGCCCAGACGACCTCGCCCGGGTCCGGCTCGCCGTCGAGCTCGGGGGAGTACTGCAGCGAGCCGGCCTCCTCCGCCGGCGGCTCCGTCTGGCCGGAAGGCGTGTGGAGCGGGTCGGTGGTCTGGCGTACGAAGGAGCGCATGAGCTTGCCGAGACGGGTCATGCGCCGATGCTATGCGGACCGTGACCCGAGCCGCCGAGCCGTGGGTGGTCCGGTGGGTCAGGACGAGGACGTCGCCTCGGCACGGTCCTCGACGAGGTCGTTCTGGATCTCCTCCAGCGAGCGCCCCTTGGTCTCGGGGACCCACCTCGCGAACAGGACGACCGAGGCCACTGCGAGAGCGGCGTAGAGGAAGAAGACGCCCTGCCGGGTGATCGCCTCGCTCAGGCTCAGGAACGTCTGGGCGACGAGGAAGTTCGCGCCCCAGTTGGCGATGGTGCAGACCGACATGGCCTTGCCGCGTGCGCCGACGGGGAAGATCTCGGAGATCATCAGCCAGAACACCGGCCCGAGCCCGACTGCGAAGGACGCGATGAACAGCACCAGCCCGGCCAGTGCGACCCACCCGTAGTCCTGCTGGAGCGTGCTCGAGGTGAAGTACACGCCGAGCAGGAGCAGCGCGAGAAGAAGCCCGACGGTTCCCGTCATGAGCAACGCCCGGCGCCCCACCTTGTCGAGCAGCACCACCGCCACGACCGTGAACACCAGGTTGGTGGCACCGACGATCACGGTCGCGGCCAAGGCGGCGCTGTTGCCCATCCCCGTGTCGGACAGGATGGTCGGGGCGTAGTAGATGACCGTGTTCACGCCGACGAACTGCTGGGCGACGGCGAGTAGTAGACCGACCGCGAACATCGGCCGCAGCTCGGGGCGCAGCAGGCTCCGCACCGTCGTGCCGCGCTCCTTCTGGGTGGCCTCCTCGATGTCGCGGATCTCTCCGTCGATGTCGGCGTTGGGGTCGCCCGCGCGGAGCCGCTCCAGGACGTCGCGTGCCTCGTCGTCGCGACCATGTGACTTGAGCCAGCGGGGTGAGTGCGGGACGGTGAGCATCCCGAGAGTCAGCACCAGGCCCGGGATCGCCGCCACGCCGAGCATCCAGCGCCACTGCTCAGGGAAGTCCTTGAGCGTGTAGTTGGCGACGTAGGCGAGCAGGATGCCCGTGACGATGGCGAGCTGGTTGAACGACACGAGGCCGCCACGGACCTTCGGGGGCGAGACCTCTGAGATGTAGAGCGGCGCCACGAACGAGGCGGTGCCGACCGCGAGACCGAGGAGGAACCGGAAGCCGATCAGCATCTCGGCGGTGAGGGAGAGGGCGCAGCCCAAGGCGCCCACGACGTAGATGCACCCGGCGAGCAGCTTGGTCCACTTGCGACTGATCCGGTCGGCGAGGTAGCCCGAGATCAGGGCGCCCACCATCGCGCCGAGCAGCAGCGCCGCGACGATCGCCTGCTGCTCGAAGGTGCCGGCGCCGAGGTCCTCCTTGATGTAGAGAAGGGCACCGGAGATGACGCCGGTGTCGTAGCCGAACAGGAGACCGCCGATGGCTGCGATCGCGACGATCCTGATCAGCAGGCCGTTGCCGGTCTCCTTGACTTCCCTGACGAAGCTGCTCATGGCTCCTCCTGGTGCGGGCCCCCGCGGCCCCTGCCGACGAGATACCCGGAGGTTGCGCTGACATGCGCCGAGGTCGGTGTACGTTGCTGCGACCATGTGCACCGTCGCGACCTACAACCTGTACCTGGGTGCTGACCTGACCGTGATCTTCGCGGTGACCAGCCCTGAGGACCTCGCCGGGAAGGCCCGGCTCGTGCTCGACCAGGTCGTGGCGACGGACTTCCCCGCGCGAGCCGAGGCCATCGCCCGAGTGCTCGTCGAGGAGCAGGTCGACGTCGTGGGGCTTCAGGAGGTTGCCTCCTGGTCGAGGGTCGTCGAGGACGGTCGCGGTGAGCGTCACGAGGTCTGGCTCGACTTCCTGAGCGTGTTGCTCGGGGCCCTCGAGCGCGCGGGAGAGCCCTACGACGTCCACGCGAGCGCGGCGACCTTCCAGGGCGGGGCACATGTGGCCGAGGCGTCCTCCATGGCGGTGCAGGGCCGCAACGTGATCCTGGTACGACGCCGCAGCGGCGTCCGCGTCACCGGTGAGCGGACCTTCGGCTTCTCGTCCTCTCTCAAGATCGCCACCGGCATGCCGGACCTCGTGCTCGACGTCGGTCGAAGCTGGGGGTGGGTGGACGCGGAGGTGGACGGCAGCACCTTCCGGTTCGTCAACGTCCACACCGAGGCATGGGAGCCTCGGATCCGCGACGCCCAGCGCGACGAGGTGCTGGCGACCCTCGCGGCCACCGACCGGCCACTGGTGGTGGTCGGAGACTTCAACGCCACTCCTGAGGTCGTGGGGATGCCGGCGGAGTACGTCGACGCATGGGCGGTCGCGGGCCGGGGCGGGGCCGGCCTCACCTCGGGCCAGAACACCGGCCTGACCGGTGACCACGCGCTGGAGACCCGGATCGACTACGTCTGGGTGCGCGGCGCCGACGTCGCCGACTGCCGGGTGGTGGGCGGCCGTCCGCAGGACCGAACCTCGTCTGGTCTCTGGCCCTCCGACCATGCCGGGGTCGTCGCCGAGGTCACCTTCTAGCCTCCGAGATCGGGGCGGCGGCGCAGGGACTTGATGTCCCCGCGTCGGCGCTTTCCGGCCAGCCTCCGCTCCCTGGAGCCACGCGTGGGCCGGGTGGGGCGCCGCTTCGGCGCAGGGGGAGCGAACGCCCGCTCGAGCAGCTCCGCAAGGCGAGCGCGTGCGGCCTCGCGGTTGCGGTGCTGGGAGCGGTACTCCGACGCCACGACGCTCACCCGCCCGTCGACGAGGCGGTGCGCGAGCCGTCCCAGCGCACGCTGCCGCAGGTGCTCCGGCACGGACGGTGAGCCTGCGAGGTCGAAGACCACCTCGGCCCTGCTGTCGGTGGTGTTGACCGACTGGCCTCCCGGTCCGCCGGCCCTGCTGAACCGCCAGGCGAGCTCGTGCTCCGGCACGCTCACGCCCCCGGCGCGGACCCCGGCGGAGCTCACGGCGAGTCCGGGAGCATCGTGCTCGGCTGGGCACCGGCCCGGGCGACGCACCGGGCTGCGGCCTCCATCGCGATCTCGGGGCCTCCGACCAGGTATCCGGCGGCGAGGGCGTCGCCAGCACCCGTGGCGTCCACGACGGGTCCAGGCACCGGAAGGCGGTGGTCCTCGACCCCGTCGATCACGAAGGAGCAGCCCTTCGCACCCTGCTTCAGCACGAGCACCGTGGTGCCGCCGGTGCCGAACCCCGGGACCGGTTCGCGATCGGGTGCGCCGGGACCCTGCGTCGCCGCCCACTCCAGCTCGTTGGCGAGCACCACGGCCGGCCGCAGCGCCTGCCAGAGCGCACGGAAGCGCGACGGGCCGTAGGCGTGGATCAAGGCCGCGGACGAGAGGTCCACCGCGACCTGCGTGCCCGCTGCACGCGCCGACGCCGCGAGGTCGACCAGCACCTCGGGGTGCGGGGCGCGGAACAAGGCGTAGCCTGACACGAACAACCAGTCCGCGCCCTCCAGCCACGGGCCGGGGGCGACCTCGTCCAGCCAGGCCGAGGTCCCGGGGTCGGAGGCCAGGGATCGCGCGCCGTGCGAAACGACGGAGACGACGGTGCCGGCCCTTCCCGTGACGGGGCCGTGCACCTCGATGCCGGCGGCCTCCAGCGCCTCGTCGACGTACTGGCCCGGCCCCTGCGCGGCCCGGGGTCCGAACAGACGAGCCTGTGCGCCGTACTCCTGCACCCATCCTGCGACGTTGGCTGCCTGGCCTCCCGCGGCGAAGGTGATGTGCGCGGGAGTGTCGTCGTCGGGCACGAGGCCGTCGGACACGTCGACGATGACGTCGAGCATGATGTCGCCAAGACACGCCACAAGCACCGCTCCAGCCCCTTCCTCCGGCACAATGCGCGGGTGAGCGTTCCCCTCCGACTGTCCGAAGAGGTCTCCGACGCTATTGCATGCGGCACCGGTGTCGTGGCATTGGAGTCCACGATCATCAGCCACGGGCTGCCGACCGAGACCAGCGCCGAGACCGCCCGCGAGATCGAGGCGGAGGTACGCCGCTCCGGTGCGGTGCCGGCGACCATCGCCGTCGTGGACGGGCTCGTGCGTGTGGGGCTCGGCGACGACGACCTGGTGCGCGTCGCGGAGGGCGAGGAGGTGGTCAAGGCCAGCATCCGTGACCTGGGCCTGGTCCTGGCCAGGGGTACGACGGGCGCGACGACCGTCGCCTCGACGTCCTACCTGGCCCACCTCGCGGGCATCAGGGTGTTCGCGACGGGCGGCCTGGGCGGCGTGCACCGAGGAGCGCAAGACACCTGGGACGAGTCCGCCGACCTCGCCGCACTGTCCTCGGTCCCGGTGACCGTGGTCTGCGCCGGGGTGAAGTCGATCCTCGACGTGCCGGCGACCCTGGAGCGTCTCGAGACGCTGTCGGTGACCGTCGTGGGGTACCGCACCGCCACGTTCCCGGGTTTCTACATCCGCGACACCGGCCTGCCCGTGCCGTGGCGGGTGGACGGGCCGGCGGAGGTGGCGGCCGTGATGGAGCGAAGGGACGCCCTGGCCCTGACCCAGGGGATCGTCGTCGCGAACCCGATCGCCGCCGACGACGAGATGGATCACGACCTGCACCGGCGGACCCTCGACTCCGGCCTGGCCGCGGCCGACGAGGCGGGGGTGCGAGGCAAGGACGTGACCCCTTTCCTGCTCGCGTGGTTCCACGAGCAGACCCGAGGTGCCAGTCTCGCGGCGAACGTCGCGCTGGTGCGTGACAACGCGCGCCTGGCCGCGGAGATCGCCGCCCACGTCTTGTGAGCGGCTGTGTCTTGCACGCAGGCCCCGAGCGAGAACCACGAAGGCCCGCCGTCCCAAGGGACAGCGGGCCTTCGCTTCGTGCGTGCCGGTCCGGGAGCGCCTCACGGCGCGTGGCCGCTCTCAGCGGCTAATTTTGGGACCCGGGGCTGCCGCGGCCCGGCACGCGCTCAATTGTACAAAGTCGGACTCCGCGATCCCAGCAGATCTCCAGATCAGGACAGGAGCCCGTCGACCTCGAGCCGGGCGGCGTGCTCGAGCTGCTCGGCCATCGTGGCGAGCTTCGCGGCGGAGAGGTCGTGGGCGTATGTCGAGCGCGTCCCCTCGTCGGCGCGGTGGGCGCGGCCGGCCGACACGACCCTGGCGAAGGCGGCAGCGCGGTACAGCGTGTCGGCGAAGTCCCCGCGGGCGACGCCCCGGAGGACCTGGTCGACGAGGTGGCGGACCTCATCAGGACCGGGGGGGTCCACGACTCCGGCGACGACCTCGTGGACGGGGGTGTGCCGCCGGCCGGTGTCGAACTCGGTGGCCGCGGAGGCGGGGTCGGCGTACACCCAGGAGCGGAGCAGGTAGAGCCGCCACAGGCAGCCGGCCAGCGAGTCGGAGGGAGAGCCTGCCCACAGGTCCGCCAGCGTCTCCAGACCCTCGGTGTCGGCCAGCGAGACGACCCGGGCGACGACCTCCTCGTCGGCACGGTCCCGCGCGCCGCGGACGAGCAGCGTCGCGCACCTGTCGGCGGCCTCCGCGCGCACGGCGGGGTCGTCCCCGCTCGGGATCGCGTGGAAGTGCGCCGCGCCGGGCATGGCGGGTCGACGGTAGCGAGGCGTGTCTGACATCGCCGACCAGACTACGACCAACTCGCTCACCTCGCGGGCGGGAGAGCGTCGGTCGACTCGACGACGTCCAGACCTGTGATCTGCAGCAGGTCGACGATGATGGACCTGATCTGGGCCAGCACCACCTCGGCGGAGAGGTCGGGCACGCGCTCGACCTCCGCGGTGCCGTAGCCGATCCGGATCAGGGCGTCGCGCACCCCCGAGGCCATCTCGTCACGCTCGAGGACGGCCGCCATCTCGTCGGTGACGTCGGCGAGGTCGGCGCACAGGACGGCGTAGGCGCGCGGGAGCTGCTCGCCGTGGTAGATGGCTACGGCCACCCGGCGGACGAGCACCCGGGTGTTCCTCATGGCCCGGTCCAGCGGCTCGATGAGCTCGGTCATCCGGCGTACCTGACCGCGGTGCCTGCGCCGGAACGGGGAGGAGGCGACCACGGACATCCCCTCGTCCGCCGCAGCCTGGAGCTCGCGGATCAGGGGCTCGGTCGTGCGTGCGCTGGCGAGCATCGCCAGAGCCCGTTCGAGGTCGCCGTCGACCGCGCTCTCCGAGGCGGTACGCAGGAGCGAGGCGATCTTGCGTACGACGACCGCCGCCCGCTCCCGAGGGCGTCGCAGTGGTGCGCCCGGCACCACCGCCGCCGCGACCAGGGCGACCGCTCCGCCGACGAGCGCGTCGGTCCATCGAAGGAGGGCCTGGTCGGGGTCCGGGAGCAGCGTCGTCACGATGATGGACTGGACGGCCGCTTGCGTCACCAGCAGCCCGCCGGTGTCGAGCAGGACGGCGGCCGACATGGCGAGGGCGACGACCAGGCCGAGCTGCCACCAGCCCGTGCCGAGAGCGAGGACGAGCAGGTCGGCGACGAACACACCGACCGCCACGCCCACGGTCACCTCGGCGACCCTGCGCAGCCGTTGGCCGTAGGAGGTTCCGAGGCAGACCACCGCAGCGATCGGGGCGAAGAAGGGCGTGGGGTGCCCCAAGACGTCCTTGGCGATGACCCAGGCGAGTGCGGCGGCGACGGCGGCCTGGCCGATGTGCCAGGACTTCGAGCTCACACGAGCCAGACGTGCCCGCGCGGAGACTCGTCCACGCTGCCAGGCTCGGTCCAGGGTGTCGGGAAGGTCGCTCACGGCGTTGATCGTGCCAGAGCGCCATCTACGCTTGGGGGATGCAGCAGCGACGAATCGGAGACCGGACAGTCGGCGCCATCGGGCTCGGTGGGATGCCCATGTCGGTGCGTGAGCACAACGACGAGGCCCTGGCCCTACGCACGATCCACGCCGCCCTCGACGCGGGCGTGACCCTGATCGACACCGCGGACGCCTACTCCGTCGACGAGGCCTCGTTCGGACACAACGAGGAGCTGATCGCGCGTGCGCTCGCGAAGTACGGTGCCGGCTCTGACGAGGTCCTGGTCGCCACCAAGGGCGGGCACACCCGCGCAGGCAGGGAGTGGGCCCTCGACGGCAGGCCGGCTTACCTGAGGAAGGCCTGCGAGGCCTCGCTGCGCCGGCTGGGCGTGGAGGCCATCGGTGTCTACCAGCATCACCGGCCCGACCCCGAGGTCGACTACGCCGAGACCATCGGTGGCCTCAAGGAGCTTCTCGACGACGGGCTGATCGTGGGTGCCGGCATCTCCAACGCCGACCCCGAGCAGATCAGGCTGGCGCACAAGATCCTTGGCGATGGCCTGGTCTCGGTGCAGAACGAGTTCTCGCCGAGGTTCAGGAGCTCGCAGGCCGAGCTCGACCTGTGCGCCGAGCTGGGAATCGCGTTCCTGCCGTGGAGCCCTCTCGGTGGCATGAGCCGCGCGAGCGATCTCGGCGACCGGTTCTCGCCCTTCGCTGAGGTGGCGGCCAAGCACGGGGTCTCTCCGCAGCAGGTCGCCCTGGCGTGGGAGCTCGCGCAGTCCCCGGTCGTGATCCCGATCCCCGGCGCGAGCCGCGTGGAGTCGGTCCAGGACTCGGTCGCCGCGGCGGAGCTGACCCTCGACAGCGAGGACCTCGCGAGGCTCGACGCGTCCTGACCTCGTGAGGGTCGGACGGGACGTCGCCGCCCCGCGGATCAGCCGAGCTGCGCGGAGGCGGCGCGCACCGCCTGGACCATCGGATCCTTGCCGGGCTGGTGGTCGTGGTCCTGTGCGACGGTGCGCATCTGGAGTACCGAGACCCGCTTGCCGACCAGGGTGACTCCCTGCGCGTCGAAGTAGGCCTGGTCGGTGCTGCCGCCCTCCGGCGGGCCGTAGACGAGCAGGTACCACCCGGCGTCTGCGCCCTCGGCCCCCACGGACCGGAAACCGCCGACGTCGCGCCGATCGTGGTCCGAGAGTTCCTCCTCGCACTGCCCGCGCCACGACTTCAGTACCTCGTAGGCCCGCCTGGCTGTCTCCTGGTCGGCGAACTCCGCGACCAGGTGGCTCGCGGTCTCCTGCCCGGCCCCGTTCGGTGCGTACTCCCGGACCACGACGCGCACCGCGCCGATCGAGGTCATCGCGAACTTGTGACAGGTGCCGAACGGTTGCTTTCCCTCGTTCTTGCGGGTTCGGACCTCGCGCCAGGTGAGGCGCTCGTTCAGTCCGGGCAGCTCCGCGGCGGTGAGAAGCCGGTCGGCAAGCGTCTTGTTGCCCGCCACGACGGGCACGTTCGACGGGGACGTGGCCGCGGTCGGGGTTGCCTCCACGGACTCCGTGGGCAGCGCGCTCGGCGATGCGGATCCGGTCGGTGTCGCCGGGCGTGCCGATGCGGACGGCTTGACCGAGGCAGACGTGGCGGCTGACTCGGGTTGTGCAGAGGCGGCCGAGCGGGCGTCGCCCCCGGTCGAGCACCCGGCGAGGACGACGAGGAGGACCGCGGCGCCGAGGCCGAGGTCGGGCCGGGTGCGACGGTTCGGCATCGGGTGTTCCTCCGGGGTCGGACGAGGTGCCTGAGCCTTGACAACCTACGGCGAGCGAGGACGGTGTGGTGATCGCCACGCCGTGCCGCGCCGGCAACCGCCGGGTGGGTGGTGGCCGGTACCGTGGGCACAGGTTCCGCCCGAGGTCCAGGGCAGCAAGCACATCAGGAGGCAGGTCAGGTGGCAGTCGGTCGTGGGGTGAAGGCACTCCTGAGCGGCACCCTGCTCTGTGCGCTGGTGGCCGGGTGCTCGAGCGCGGACCCGGCGCCTAGAACGGCACCGACACCCAGCACGAGCCCCAGCAGCTCGCCGGCAGAGCCGGTGAGGCTGACCCTCGGCGTCTACGGCCCTGAGGCGATGCTCGAGGCCTACAAGGACCTCGCCGAGGCGTTCACCGACGAGCACCCGGAGATCACGGTCGAGGTGCAGCGCCACGACGACGCCGAGGACGTGATGACCGCCGTCGAGAGGGGTGAGGCTCCCGACGTCTTCCTCATCGACCACGACCACGTCGCCCGTCTCGTCGCAGAACAGCGGGTCCAGCCGGTCGACGGACTGCTCGAGGCGCGCCAGGTCGACTTCGGCGACGGCTACCAGCGAGGCGGGCTGACCGCCTTCGCCGCGGACGCCGCGCTCCAGTGCATGCCCCACGACGTCTCACCCATGGTCGTGTACTACAACAAGGAGCTCGTCGACCTCGGCCGACTCGTCGAGGAGACCGAGACTCCGCCCACCCCGCTCGACGGCTGGGACTGGGAGACCTTCACCACCGCGGTTCGCCAGGCCTCGCGGGGTCCCGCGAGCGGCGTGTACCTCGAGCCGTCGCTCGCCTCACTGGCGCCGTTCGTGTGGTCCGCCGGCGGTGAGATCGTCGACGACGTCCAGGCACCCACGACGCTGACGCTCTCCGACGGCGACTCGCGCGAGGCGCTCGAGCAGGTGCTCGCCCTCGTCCGTGACCCCCAGGTCACCCCCACGGCAGGCGAGCTCGAGAAACGGGACGCCGTCACCCGTTTCAAGAACGGCAGGCTCGGCATGATTCTCGGCACGCGGGCACTCACGCCCGAGCTCCGCACCGGCCAGGGCCTCGACTTCGACGTCATGCCGTTGCCGAGCCTCGGGCGGGTGCGGACGGTCTCCAACATGACCGGCTACTGCATCTCCTCCGAGACCGAGCACATCGAGGCCGCGGGTGACCTGGTCGCCTTCGCGGTGAGCCGCAAGGGCGCGACGATCACGACCCGCACCGGCTACGTGGTGCCCTCCAACCTCGAGGTCGCCAACTCGGCCGTCTTCGCGCAGCCCTCGCAGCAGCCCGAGAGCTCCTTCATCTTCAACGAGGGCGTACGACGGGCGCAGCCCATGCCGTTCGCGGCCGTGTGGCCCCGGCTCTCCGACGAGGTCGAGGACCCCCTCCACACCATGTTCTACGCGCCGGTCATCGACCTCGACGCGTTGCTCGAGGCCATCGACACCCGGTCGCAGGAGATCCTCGCTCCCGAGGAGGAGTGACCGGGCGGGGTCGGTGTGCGGGTCCCCGTTCCCGGGCATTCGCGGTCGGCGACCCCGCGGGAGCTACGACCCGGTGCTATCGGCCTCGTCGGGCTGCTCAGGTCGGGAGGCCGCCCTCGCGGGCGCGGTGACGATGGCCCGGGTCAGCACGTCGATCGTCTGGCCCACCTGCCACTCCCGGGCGCCGAGAGACCGCAGCCGGTCGCTCACCGCGTCGGCGAGCTCGTGCTCCTCGACGTCCGGCGGCTCCCACATCAGTCGGCGCACGAAGTCGGGGGTGAGGAGGTTCTCGACGGGGATGTTGAGGTCCCTGGCCAGCTCTGCGAGCTCGCTGCGTGCAGAGCTCAGCCGCGCCGCAGCGACGGGGTCGCGGTCGGCCCAGGCGCGCGGCGGCGGCGGGCCGTCGTACCTGGCTGCCAGCGGGGGAAGCTCGTTCTCGGGGAGCGCGCGTGCGGTGCGCAACGCCTCGACCCACCGGTTGGCGTAGCGCTGGGCGCCCCGGCCCTTGAAGCCCTTGAGCGCGAGCAGGGCGGCCCGGTCGCCAGGGAGGGCGTTGGCGGCCTCGACGATCGCGGAGTCGGGGATGATGCGGCCCGGCGTGACATCGCGCTGCGCGGCGATCGCGTCACGGGCCTCCCAGAGCTCGCGGACGGCAGCCAGGGCTCGTCGTCCTCTCGCCCGGTGCATGCCCGAGGTGCGCCGCCACGGATCCTGCCGAGGTGCGTTGGGGAGCGCGTCGACCAGGTGCTGGAACTCCTGGCGCGCCCACTCCGTCTTGCCGGTGCGCTCGAGCTCCTCGGCGAGGGCGTTGCGGAGCTCGATCAGCACCTCGACGTCGAGGGCGGCGTACTCGAGCCACGGCTCGGGCAGCGGCCGGGTCGACCAGTCCACCGCGGAGTGCTCCTTGCGCATCCGCCGGCCGACGATGGTCTCCACGAGAGTGGCCAGACCGACCCGGGGGTAGCCGAGGAGCCGGCCGGCCAGCTCGGTGTCGAAGAGGGCGGCCGGGCGCATGCCGAGCTCGTTGAGGCACGGCAGGTCCTGGGTCGCCGCATGAAGGATCCACTCGGCGTCGCCGATCGCCTCGTCGAGCGCCGACATGTCCTCGAACGGGATGGGGTCGACGAGCGCCGAACCCGAGCCCTCGCGGCGCAGCTGGATGAGGTATGCACGTGCGGAGTAGCGATAGCCCGACGCGCGCTCGGCGTCGACGGCGACGGGGCCGGTGCCGGAGCGGATCGCCTCGACGATGTCGCTGAGCGCACCCTCGCTGTCGGCGACCGGGGGGAGCCCGTCGCGAAGCTCGAGCAGCGGAGCCTGGGGGGTCTCCGCCTCCGCCTCGGTCTTGTCGTCCGGTTCGGTGTCGGGGGCCTTCTCGGGACGCATCAGCTACGGCCGCGCTGTCCTCGTCGGCTCGGCAGCGGTGCGACACCTTCGGGCACCGGGGGCAGACCCGATGCCGTGCACAGCAGCTCGCCCCACGCCTCGACGTGGTCGGCGATGTCTCCGAGCGGGGTCCACGACGCGCGGATCTCGAGCTGCGCGGTCGCCTCCTCGTCCGCCATGCTCCCGAAGCTCTCCGAGGAGACCTTGGTGACCGTGCCGGACGGGGAGGTGTACTCCGCGCCGTGGGCGTCGAGAGCCTCGGTCAACCAGGACCAGCCGACCTCTCCGAGCAGCGCGTCGTTGGCCATCTCGGGGTCGATCTCGGCCCGGGCGTAGGCGACGCAGCGGTAGGTGCCGCCCCAAGCCTCGTTGCCGGCCGGGTCGTGAAGCAAGACGATGCGTCCGGTGCCGACGTCCTCGCCGTCGACCGTGACGTCCGCGGACAGAGCCGAGGCGAAGGGCGCGATCCGCTGAGGAGCGGGCATCTCCTCGCAGAAGATCTCCGGACGCAGCCGTGCGGTGTGCATCCGAGCGACCGCCTCGAGGAACTCCTCGGGCGTCGCCGGTGCCTCCACACGGGGCTCTTGTCGTGCGGCCATGGGGTCATGCTAAGCCGGAATGCAACGACCGGCGGCTCGACTCGCCGCCTGACCTGCGAGGATGAAGACGTGCCAGCAGCCTCGCAGACCAACCCCGACCTCCACGCCTCCGCCTTCCTTCGCGCCGCTCGCGGGGAGGACGTGCCGCACACGCCGGTGTGGTTCATGCGGCAGGCAGGGCGCTCCCTGCCGGAGTACCGCAGGCTCCGCGAGGGCGTCCCCATGCTGGAGTCGTGCATGCGTCCCGACATGGTCGTCGAGATCACCATGCAGCCCGTGCGGCGCTACGGGGTGGACGCGGCGATCTTCTTCTCCGACATCGTCCTGCCGCTGAAGGCCGTCGGCGTCGACCTCGACATCGTCCAGGGTGTGGGCCCGGTGGTGGCCAAGCCGGTCAGCTCGCTCGCGGACGTCGAGGCGATCCCCGACCTCGACCCCTCGCACGTGGACTTCATCACCGAGTCCGTGCAGCGCCTCGTCGCAGAGCTCGGCAGCACGCCCCTGATCGGCTTCGCCGGCGCGCCGTTCACCGTGGCCTCCTACCTCGTCGAGGGCGGCCCGTCGAAGGAGCACGCGAAGACCAAGGCGATGATGTTCGGCGCCCCCGACGTGTGGGACGCGCTCATGCGCAAGATCGCCGGCATCTCGGCGGCCTACCTCGAGGTGCAGGTCGGGGCCGGTGCCTCCGCCGTACAGCTCTTCGACTCCTGGGCGGGCGCGATGGCGCCGGCCGACTACCGGCGCTACGTGATGCCGTACTCCTCGCACGTGCTCGCCCAGGCCGGAACCCTGGGGGTGCCTCGCATCCACTTCGGGGTCGGCACCGGCGAGCTGCTCGGGCTGATGGGGGAGGCCGGCGCCGACGTCGTCGGTGTCGACTGGCGCGTGCCGCTCTCCGCGGGGATCGAGCGTGTCGGTGGGCGGGTGGTGCAGGGCAACCTCGACCCGTCCCTGGTCTTCGCCCCCACCGAGCTCATGCTGTCGCGGGCCGCGGAGGTGGTCGACGCCGGTCGCGCAGCGCCGGGCCACATCTTCAACCTGGGTCACGGCGTGATGCCCTCCACCGACCCCGACCAGCTCGCGCGGCTGACCGACTTCGTCCACGAGTACTCCGCTCGCTGACCCTGCCGACCCGCCCTGGCCTCAGCCTGCCTCGGGTGCGGGCGGGAGAGGGGCGGGGCGCCTCCGGCGGGCCGCACGGACGAGGAGCCAGACCGGTGCGGCGACCAGGGCTGTCGCGACCGCGAACGGGAGGAGCGCGCCGGCCACCGTCGCCGCGCCGACGAGCACGACCTTCAGGACGCGCCAGCCGTTTTGGAGCCCGGCGAGGAAACCGCTGTCCTCCTCTGCAGGCGGCGGTGGGGGAGCGGCAGGGGTGCGCAGACGCACCGTGATCGTCGACATCGCGGTGTTGTCCCTGAGGTACTTCTGCTGTGCCTTGAGGGACTCGAGCTCGGCCTGCCGGGTGGCGATCTCCGACTCGACACGGATCATGTCGTCGACGTCGTCCGCCTGCTCCAGGAATTGCCGGAGCCGGACGAGGCTCGCCTCCTGGGTCGCGACGCGGGTCTCCACGTCGATGACCTGGGCGGTGACGTCCTCGGACCTTCGATCGGCGCCCCTCGTCCGGCCGACCTTCGCGAGCTCTGTCATCACCTCGTCGAAGGCGGGCTCCGGGACGCGCAGCACCAGGACGGAGCGCTCCGGCCTGCCCTTCCGGTCGTTCGAGGTGTCCTCGCTCGCGAGGTAGCCGCCGTAGCGCCCGAGCATCGCGTCGATGTCGACTCGGGCCCGGTTCATCTCCTTGGTGACCACCGAGATCTCGCCCTTGCGGATCACGGCGCGGGCAGACACCTCGGGCCGGTTCGCGCTCCCGGGACCCGTCCCGGCACGGTCGCTCTCCTCGGTCAGGCCGTTCGCGGAACCTTTGCCGGCCACGCCCGCACCATCACGCAGGCCACCTGCCGGTGCCGGCCGGCTCTCCGCGGCCAGGCCGCCTCCGCCGTCCGCGACGCTGCCGGACATGGTGTCGGCGCTGCTGCTGCACCCGGCCAGGGCGACCAGCACTATCGTCGCCGTCACCACGGCCCACCAGGCTCCTCTGTATCTCACGCTGGTTCGCATGTGTCCTCCTCCACCCGGCTGCACGCGGATCTGCTGCAGGTGTGACGCGCGCCACCTCGCTCCGGTTCCACCGGACTTGGAGATGCCCAGGGCGGTTTGGGACTCTGTTACCTGTGAACCCCCGGCCGGCCCCCGTAGAACCCCTCCATGTCGTCGTCGTAGGCGCCGGCATCAGCGGGATGGCGGCCGCGGCATCGCTGAGACGTCAGGCGGCGGACATCAGGGTCACCGTGCTCGAGGGATCCCCGTCCGTCGGAGGCAAGCTTGCGCTGGCCGAGGTCGCGGGGATCACCGTCGACGTCGGTGCCGAGGCGATGCTCAACCGCCGACCGGAGGCGACCTCGCTGTCCCGTGAGGTCGGGCTCGCGGAGCGGCTCGTGCATCCGGAGACGATTGCGGCGAACCTGTGGACCCGCAGCGAGATGGTGGCGATGCCGCGCACGCTCATGGGCGTGCCCGTCGACGCGCGTGCCCTCGCCGAGAGCGGCGTGATCTCGAAGGCGGGCCTGGCGCGGGCAGCCCTCGACGCCGTCCTGCCCGCGACCCGGATCGGTGAGAGCGACGTGAGTGTCGGCTGGCTGATCGAGGAGCGCTTCGGCCGCGAGGTCGTGGACCGTCTGGTCGAGCCGCTGCTCGGTGGGGTGTACGCCGGCAACGCCCGGGAGCTCTCGGCACGCGCCACTGTCCCGCAGGTGGTGGCGCTCCTGGAGAAGGACAGGTCGATGCTGCGGGCCGCCGCTGCCGCGACGTCGGCCACCTCCGACGTACCGGTCTTCGCCGGCCTCGTAGGGGGCGTCGGGCAGCTCCCACAGGCCATCGCCGAGCACTCCGGGGCCGAGGTCCGCACGCGAGCCGCGGTCCGCGACCTTGCGCGTCGTGCCGGTGGGGGGTGGAACCTGGTTGTCGGCTCCGCGCACGACCCCGAGATCGTCCAGGCCGACGCCGTCGTGCTCGCGACGCCGGCCGCCCCCACCGCCCGACTGCTCAGCGACGTCGCGCCCGACGCGGCACTCGAGCTCGCGCAGGTGGAGTACGCGTCGATGGCGATCGTCACCATGGCGTTCCGACGGCGTGACTTCCCCCAGGTCACGGGCTCGGGCTTCCTCGTGCCGCCCGTGGACGGCAGGGCCGTGAAGGGAGCGACCTACTCCTTCGCCAAGTGGGCCTGGGTGGCAGAGGCGGGCGGAGGCGTCGACAACGGCGAGGACCTGCTCGTGATGCGCTGCTCCATCGGGCGACACCGCGAGGAGCGGGTGCTCCAGGTCGAGGACGAGGAGCTCGTCCAGACCGCGCTCGAGGAGCTCAGCGACGCGATCGGCCTGTCCGTGAGGCCGGTCGACTGGCACGTGCAGCGTTGGGGTGGCGGACTGCCGCAGTACGCCGTGGGCCACAGCGACCGGGTGCGCCAGGTGCGCCTGTCCGTGGCCAAGGCCGGTGCACTCGCCGTGTGCGGAGCGGCGTACGACGGGCTGGGCATCCCGGCCTGTATCGCCTCCGCCGAGGCCGCCGTCACCCAGGTGCTCGACGCCTTGGCCCAGCAGGGAGAATGAGCGCATGACCGATTCCGCACAGAGCGCTGAGAGCGGCCACGGCCGCGGCCCGAACCGGGGGAAGGTCGCCCGCGACCTCAACGACACGATCCGCTACACGATGTGGTCGGTGTTCCACCTGCGCGACGTGATCGGTGACGGCGACCGGGCCGCCGAGGCCAACGAGCTCGAGAAGCTCTTCGAGGACCTCGAGGCGTCCGACGTACGCATCCGCGGCCTCTATGACGTCTCCGCCCTGCGCGCCGACGCCGAGCTGATGATCTGGTGGCACGCGGAGGACTCGGACGACCTGCAGAAGGCCTACCACCGCTTCCGCCGTACGGCGTTCGGCGCCCGGCTGGAGCCGGTTTGGTCGCAGATGGCGCTGCACCGGCCGGCGGAGTTCAACAAGAGCCACATTCCGGCGTTCCTCGCGGACGAGGAGCCCAAGCAGTACGTCTGCGTGTACCCCTTCGTGCGCTCCTACGAGTGGTACCTCCTCGAGGACGACGAGCGGCGCCGGATGCTCGCCGAGCACGGCAAGATGGCGCGAGGCTACCCCGACGTCCGGGCGAACACCGTCGCCTCCTTCGCTCTCGGCGACTACGAGTGGATGCTCGCCTTCGAGGCCGACGAGCTCTACCGGATCGTGGACCTCATGCGGCACCTGCGCGGCTCGGACGCGCGGCGCCACGTCCGCGAAGAGGTGCCCTTCTACACCGGCCGTCGTCGCACTCCCACGGAGCTCGTCACCGACCTCCCTTGAGAGGTTCGGTGCCGGGCGGGGAAGCCATCGGGGAGTGACTACTCCGCGGGCTCGAGCGTCAGGCTGATGCTGTTGATGCAGTATCGCTGGTCGGTGGGGGTGCCGTAGCCCTCACCCTCGAAGACGTGACCGAGGTGCGAGCCGCAGTTCGCGCAGCGCACCTCCACCCGCTTCATGCCGAAGGAGCTGTCCTCGATGTACTCCACACGGTCCTCGGCCAGGGGTGCGTAGAACGAGGGCCAGCCGCAGTGGGACTCGAACTTGGTGTCCGAGCGGAACAGCTCGGCTTGACAGGCCCGGCAGCGGTAGACGCCGGTGGTCTTCGTGTCGGTGTACTCACCGGTGAACGCCGGCTCGGTGCCCGCTTGGCGCAGCACGGCGTACTCCTGGGGAGAGAGCTGCTCGCGCCACTCGTCGTCGCTCTTGGAGACCTGGTAACCCATGAGGCCCACGCTACTGCGCCACCCAACCGGTCCGGCGTTGAGCGGACGCGCTGTCCGGTAGACCTCCCTGATCCCGCCCGGCAAGGAACCCGTACGAGACGGGCTTCCTGCGACTTTTCGGCAGCGTGTCCTCGACAGATCGTGAGACCGGGGGTACTGGCGCCTAGATTGAGCGCATGGCGAGCCCCGCGACCGAGATCGACGCAGCCGGACGGACCGTCCGGGTCACGAACCCCGACCGGGTGATCTACCCCGCGACCGAGACGGCCGCGGAGGTGACGAAGCTGATGGTCGTCGAGTACTACCTCGCGGTGGCTCCCGGCATCATGCGCGCACTCGACCGCCGCCCGACCACCCTCGAGCGCTGGCCGAAAGGGGTCCACGAGGGCATCACGCTGAGCACCAGGTCCGGGGAGCACGGTGACGCCTTCTTCCAGAAGCGTGTGCCCAAGGGGGCGCCGCCCTACGTCGAGACTGCCTCGATCATGTTCCCGTCAGGACGCTTCGCCGACGAGGTCTGCCCGAGCGAGCCCGCCGTGGTCGCGTGGGCGGCACAGATGGGCACCTTGACCTTCCACCCGTGGCCCGTGCGCCGTGACGACGTGGACCACCCCGACGAGCTGCGCATCGACCTCGACCCGCAGCCCGGGACCGGGTTCGCCGACGCGGTGCGGGTCGCCGGTGTCGCGCGAGAGCTGCTCGAGGAGCTGGGCCTCCGCGGCTTCCCCAAGACCAGCGGGAACCGCGGCGTGCACGTCTACGTGCGCATCGAGCCGCAGTGGACCTTCACCGACGTGCGGCATGCGGCGATCGCGTTCGGGCGAGAGCTCGAGCGTCGTACGCCGGGGGTCACCACCAGCTGGTGGAAGGAGGAGCGCGGCGAGCGGGTCTTCGTCGACTACAACCAGAACTCGCGGGACCGGACCATCGCCAGCGCCTACAGCCTCCGTCCCATCGCCGGGGCGCCGGTGTCCACGCCGGTGACGTGGGACGAGCTGCCCGAGGTGGACCCGAGGGCCTTCAACCTCCACACGGTCCCGACTCGCTTCGCCGACGTCGGCGACCCGCATGCGCGCATCGACGACGAGCGCTTCTCGCTCGAGCCGCTGCTGGAGATGTACGCCCGCGACGAGGAGCAGGGCCTTGGCGACATGCCCTACCCGCCGGACTACCCGAAGATGCCTGGCGAGCCGCCCCGGGTGCAGCCCAGCCGTAAGAACGCCGCGAACTGGGAGGACGGCTAGCGTCGCGGTGCGGGGACGGCGCGTACTGTCGGGAGCAAGCGCACCGTTCTCAGCCAGCAGAAGGGGGTCGCATGGTGACCACCACCCCGAACGAGCCCCAGGACGGCCTCCAGCCCCCCGACTGGGCGCTCGACCTGGCGAACGAGGAGCTGGATGAGCCGAGAGACGCGACGGACGTGATGGCGCGCGCGTGGCGCCTGGTCCGCGAAGCCGAGGAACGGGAGGACGAGCGTCACGACGAGTACGACGACCCGGACCAGGGTGGCGAGGCCTGACGTAGCTCGGCCAAGGTGGGCCGGCGTCGTCCTACGCGTCGTGGACGGGGCGGGTGTCCTGCCCTTCCCGGCGGGGGCGCCTGCCCGCGACGGACAGGGGGGTGCATCAGCGGACGCCTTCCCACAGCGCCCTCTCCCACGCCCGGGGGTCGTCGACCACCTGTGAGGTCGTGTCGAAGCGCATGGTGGCCCTCCGGCCGAGGTCGTACCTCGGCCAACCGGGGTCACCTCGGGCGGCGAAGGACACCCAGGCCGCGTGCATGGTGTCGGCGAGTGCCTGGGGCGGATCTTCTCCCAGCAGGGGCCCGAAGAGGCGCGCGTCCCCGCCGAGGCTGTCGAAGACGAAGGGGACCTCGAGCACATGAACGGCGCCGAGGCCCGGGGCGGCCCAGGCGAACTCGTACATGAAGGTCCCCGAGGTGGTGTGCGCGTGGGCATCGGCGAGCCGAAGCGCGGGAACACGCACCCACCAGTCGGTCTGCACCGTCGCGAGGATGTCACCCGGACTCGCGTCCGGGTACCTGGCTCGATACTCGGTGAGCGCTCTCTCGAGCGGGAGGCCATAGGCGGCCAGCGCGCGACGCCCGTAGATTTCGACAGGTCCGGTGAGCTCGTCATCGGTGATCTGGCCGATCTCGCCGGTGAGGACCAGGAACATCCTCCAGTCGTCGGTGTTGGTGCCGACCATGACGTCCACCTCCGCGCCGGCGCCGGCGGCGATCCGGTCGAGCGGACGTCCTGGAAGGACCTCACCGTCGATCACCGGCTGCCACGGCATCGTGAGCACCAGGTCCTCACCCCAGAACGCAGGATCGGGATGCGCTTCGAGGTCCGCCGACAGCTCAGCCTCGGCCGCGAGCAGTCGCTCGACGGGCACCTCGGCGATCGCCTCCCGGGTCGCCGGTACTCCCAGCCTCTTGGCCAGGTGCCGGCCGATGCGCAGCGCGGTCTCGGCCGAGCTCACGTGATGGGCGGCGCCGCTCTGCGCGATCGCTCGCCGGAACAACCCGTTTGCGCGAGGCATCGACAGCAGCGTGCCGATGCTCATCGCGCCGGCCGACTCACCGAAGACGGTGACGTTGCCGGGATCGCCGCCGAAGACCTCGATGTTGTCCCGCACCCACTCCAGCGCCGCGACCTGGTCGAGCAGGCCCACGTTGGCGATGCCGTCGTCCAGGTACAAGAACCCGTCGGCGCCGACTCGCCAGTTGATGACGACGCAGACGACGCCGTCGCGGGCGAAGTTGCTCCCGTCGTACGCCGCGGTCGAGCTGATCTCGAAGGCACCCCCCTGGATCCACACCATCACCGGCAACCCGCCCGCGCCCGGGTCCGGGGTCCAGATGTTGAGGTTGAGGCAGTCAGCACCTGCCGCGGACGTGTCCCACTCGGTCCCAGCGCTCTCCGGGGGAGCGACCTGCGGAGGCGCCGGCCCGAAGCTGGTGGCCTCACGAACGCCGGCCCACGGTTTGACCGGCTGGGGCGGTCGGAGCCGGTTGGCGCCGGACGTCGACGCCGCGTAGGGGACGCCCAGGAACGCGTACACGCCGTCGGCGACGCTGCCGCGCAGGTCGCCGAGCCGGGTCGAGACCACAGCCTTCATAAGCACCACGGTGCGGGGGTCGACGTCCCCGATGCAGAGGCGAAGGTCCTGAGGCCCGGGGGCGTCTTCGTCAGGTCAGCGTGCCGGTGTCCTGGATGAGGTCTACCAAGGCCACGGTGAACAGGACCACCAGCGCCCCACGGATCAGCCAGGGCCACGCCGGGTGACCGAGAAAAGCGGCTCCGCCAGGCGTACGGCGCACGGCCTCGAACACCGCCAAGCCGAGCAGGAGTGCGCCGAGCACGGGCGCGATCGGCACCCAGAGCAGGATCGGCGAGACAGCGAGGAAGAAGGGCGAAGTCATGAAGCGTCCCTCGGGAGCGAGCCAGCGCTCCGCCAGAACCGTCAGGATCGCTGCATAGACACCGGGGATCACCACGAACATGGCGATCGCCAGCCAGACCGGGCCGAGGAGGGTGAAGTCCACGCCGTCCACGTGGACCAGGCTGCTGCCGACCACGACCGCCGGACCGGCCGAGATCGACAGGATCTGGAACCAGCGCGGTCCGATCATCAGCCCGCGCAGCACGAAGTAGACCCCACCCCCGAACACGCCGATCAGTGTTGTCGTGGCCAGCAGGTCGAGCGTCTCCAGCGTGAGCTGGCCCATGACGAAGCCGTCGTCGCTGACCGTGCCGGCGGCACCGGGGTTCAGTCTCGCGAGGAGCATCATCGCGAGACGGCTACCGACGCCACCCACCAGAAGGCCGAGCAGCGCGCCGGCCCAGGTCACGGCCGCGAGGCGGCGTAGGGCACGCCGCGAGGTGACAGCCCAGGATTCTTCCTGGCGCTCGACAGTGCTGACAGTCATCTGGTCGCCCCCATCGGCTCAGTATGGGGTTCGGAACCACCAGGCACGTCGGAAATGGAGATGAGCGACGCCCAGGAGCCCTGGTGGGATCTCTTGCACAATGAGGGCATGGACCGAGCAGCTGTGGAGCGGTGGGTCGCAGGTTACGAGCGTGCCTGGCGCACGCCAGGAACCGACGGGCTCGCCGAGCTCTTCGTCCCCGAGGCGTCATACCTGCCCTCACCCTGGGCTCGACCCGTCGAGGGCCTAGAGGCGATCGCGCGATTCTGGGAGGCGGAGCGTGACAGCCCGGACGAGGGCTTCACGATGACGAGCGACGTCGTCGCGGTCGACGCCGAAGCGGCGGTCGTCCGTGTGTCCGTCGTCTACGAGGCTCCGGCGAGCGGGCAGTGGCGCGACCTGTGGGTTCTCCGGTTCGCCGGGGACGGGCGATGCACCTCGTTCGAGGAGTGGCCTTTCGCGCCGGACCAGCCCGATGGGCACCGACCCGGGGGGCCGCTGAGCTGACCGGCCGAGCCGGCACGGGGCAGGCCCGTCACTCACCGGCGACGGGAGGCTTCTCCGCCTGCAGCTGGGTCTCGCTCTCGGCGAAGCCGACCGAGCGGTAGACCCTGATCGCGAGGTACTCGGGTTCGGCCACCATCACGAGCGTGCGCGCCCCGAGCCTGCTGAAGCCGTAGCCACTGGCGTGGTGAACCAGCGTGCCCGCGAGTCCCCGGCCACGGGCCACGGGGCGGGTCTCGACGGACTGGAAGCGGGCGAGCTCCGCGCCGGCGCGGAAGAGTCCCATCCCAGAGAGCAGGCGACCGTCCTCGAAGGCGCCGAACCAGGCGCCGTGCCCACCCTCGACGAGGCGGCGGACGGTGGCCACCTTGGCGACCGCGAACTCGCGGTAGGACTGCGCGTCGAGACCCTCGTCGATGCAGGAGACCCGCAGGTCGACGAGCTGGTCCCAGTCCGTGTCGCTCGACAGTGTGCGGTACTCCGCGTCCCGGTTCGGACGAGGTGGCTCGTGGACGCTGGTGGCGGTCATGACTGCCTGGCCCTCGACGCGCAGACCCCTGCTCGCGAAGGCGGCGAGGGCATCGGCAGTGCCGTCGACCCCGTCGAAGCCGAGGGCGACGTGGTCGACGTCTGGGAACTCATCCGCGAACAGTGCGAGCCAACGGTCGGTCTGCTCGGCGGCGGGAGGGGCCGGGAGCAGCAGGAAGTTGCCCCACCAGTGACCCGGGTTGTGCGGTGACCGTACGACGACGTGGTCGCCGCGGTCCTCGATCACACTGCCCCCGAGCGCGAGCAAGGCGAGGTCCGTCCGGTAGCCGAGCGAGGTGAGGTCCACGCCCGAGACTCTAGGTGCTCGGGGGCGGGCGGGTCTGCCCCGCGACGTCGCGTCGATGTGACATTGTCCTGAGGCGTCGAGTCCGGGAAAAGTCCCTCGCGGTCACACCCAACCTCGGGAACGGTTCGGCGCATCTGTCTTGATGTCGGACCCGCATCGTCCAGGGGGAGCCAGTGCGCACAGCCAGCGAGGCCGAGTTCGCGGAGTTCTTCGCTGCGGCGTGGCCCCGGCTGTTCCGGGTCACCTACGCCATCACAGGGGACGTGGGTCAGGCGGAGGATGCCGTCCAGTCCGCGTTCGCGAAGGCCTACGCTTCCTGGCCGCGAGTCCGCTCCGCCGACCACCCCGAGGCCTACGTCCGGCGCATGGCGATCAACGAGGTGCTCGGGCTGCGGCGCCGCAGCTGGTGGAAGGCCGAGCGCTCGGGGACGCCTCCCGAGGTCCGGGCCGAACGGTCGGCGCAGGACGACCTGGTGGACCGGGCAGAGGTCTGGGAGGCACTGAGGTCGCTGCCTCCGCGCCAGCGGGCGGTGCTGGTGCTGCGCTACTACGAGGATCTGAGCGAGCAGCAGATATCGGAGGTCCTCGGTTGCAGCCGCGGGACCGTGAAGTCGCAGGCATCCGACGCACTGTCCGCGCTTCGCCGACGGCACGCCGCCGGCGGACTCGTCTCGGAGAGGGACCCGCTATGAGCATCGAGGACCAGCTGCCACGCACCATCGCGGAGCAGGTGGAGCGAGTGCCCCCTCCACTGCCGGACATGGCCGTGGTGCGGCGCCGCGGGCAGGCGATACGCAGACGCCGAGCCCTGGCCGTGGGGGCAGCGGCCGCGGTGGTCGTCTCCGGCGGCTTCATGCTCGCCCAGGGGGGCGGCGGTGCGCAGTTCCGGCCGGACGGGCCGCAGCAGTTCGACCCCGTCGGACAGCTCGACTACTCCCAGGGGCTCAGGGCGTTCGCGAGCCCGGACGACGACGGCCAGATCTCACTCGGCGGAAGACTCTTCCCCCGAAAGGACATGTCCTACCTCGACACCGACGCGACGGCGACGCCGTACGGCGTGGTCTTCTTCGACAGCGCCGCGCAGGCGCATCTGCTCGACGAGACCGGCAAGGACACCACCCTCGCGCCGGCTCCCGCCGGGATCCACGCGCACTTCCGCCCCTCGTCGAAGGCCGACGCGAAGCTGCCGTTGGTCGCGTTCACCCAGCCGGGCGGCGAAGCAGTGACCGTTGTGCTCCACGACCTGCGCGCAGGCCGCGTGGTGGACACCATGAGCGTGCCCTGTTCGGGATCGGCGTGCCGTGAGGTCGTGGTGGACGCGGTGGACCGCGGGCTGGTGTTCGTCCGCACCGGTGACGGGACCTACGTCTGGGACCACGGCGTCACGGGGAAGGCCCGGTGGACCCTCGTCGGCGAAGGCGAGTTCCGCGTCGCCGACGCACGCAACGGGCGGATCCTGTGGTCCCACGTGGCGCCGACCCCCGCGTCGAACAGCCCGGTGGCGGACTGGGCCTTCACCGAGGGCGAGATCGACGCGCAGCTCTCTTTCGACGGCGGCCACGTCCTGTACTGGTCGCCGAAGCTGGAGCCGACGACCCCGGACGGGCAGGCGATCACGCTGGAGGTGAAGAACGCGATCTGGTTCACCTTCGACACGGACGGGTCGGTGCTGGCTGCGGCCAACGGAGGACCGTCGGTCGGTGTGTTCTACGACTGCGAGATCCCGTCGGGCAGCTGCACCGAGATCGGGGAGATCTCGACCAGGAGCGGCGACCCGATGTTCATCGGTAACGACATGTGACCCGCACGGTCCAACCCCGCGGCGCACCCTCAGCCGGCGGCGGCCTCCATGTTCCTGCCGACTGCCTCGCTGGTGCGTTGCAGCTCTTCGGTCGGGCTGAACATGACGAGCTCGGCGCCGGCGTGGAAGACCGGAGTGTGGCCTGGCGCCACGTAGTAGGCGTCGCCCGCCTCGAAGGTCTCCTCTCCGGAGCTGTTCTTGAAGGTCACGCTCCCTTTGAGAACGAGGCCCCAGTGCGCACATTGGCACCGGTCGTCGGGCAGGCCTTTGAGGTACGGGGCCAGGTCGGTCTCGACGGTGTACGTCTCGAACGCCGCCGTGTAGCCGTCGCCCATGTTCGCGATGTGCCCCTCGTAGCCTTCGATCTCGACCGTCTCGGAGGCGCTTGTCTTCGATGCCTTGGACATGGTTCCTCCCTTCTGCTCCTCTGGCGCCCGAGCCGTCGAGGAGGGCAACCAGGCACTGCCATCGTCCGCCCGCGCCGGTAGGCGGCACAATGCCGTCCGGACCCGGACCAGACCCGGAGCACGGCCGTCTCAGCCGTCGAGGAGAGCGGCGCAGTGGTCGGGCACGTACGTCGCCTGCTCGCGCGGGGGCCGTTCATAGCCGGTCCGCTTCGGGCGGGGTGGCAGCTCCAGGGCCGGCGGCGGCACCTCGGCGTACGGGATGGTGGAGAGCAGGTGCGCCATCATGTTGAGGCGCGCGCGCTTCTTCACGTCGCTCTCGACGACGTACCACGGCGCCTCGGGGATGTCGGTGTGCACCATCATCTCGTCCTTGGCGCGTGAGTAGTTCTCCCAGCGGGTGATCGACTCCAGGTCCATCGGTGAGAGCTTCCACTGCCGCATAGGGTCCTCGAGGCGGGACTTGAACCGTCGCTGCTGCTCCTGGTCACTCACTGAGAACCAGTACTTGCGCAGCAGGATCCCGTCCTCGACGAGCAGCCGCTCGAAGATCGGGCACTGGTGCAGGAAGCGCCGGTACTCCGCCGGGGTGCAGAAGTCCATCACCTTCTCGACCCCTGCCCGGTTGTACCAGGAGCGGTCGAACAGCACGATCTCCCCGCCACTGGGCAGGTGCTGGATGTAGCGCTGGAAGTACCACTGCCCCTTCTCCCGCTCCGTGGGCTGTGGCAGAGCGACGATGCGTGCCACGCGGGGGCTGAGGTACTGCGTCACCCGCTTGATTGTGCCGCCCTTGCCCGCGGCGTCTCGGCCCTCGAAGACCACGACGATCCGCTGCTTCTCGTCCTTCACCCACTCCTGGACCTTCACCAGCTCGGCCTGCAGCCGGAACAGCTCGGCGTCGTACAGCGGCGCCGGCACCTTCTGGTCGGCTCGGGCGCGACGGTCGACTCGCTGCTTCGCCATGCATCTCAGCGTATCCACGGGTGTCTAGACGTGGGTTTCGTCGGCCCCTACCAGCGGCATTTCTATTACCGCGGGGATCTCGGCCAACCGAGGTGGAAAGCAGAGCGATGGAAGCACAGCAGCAACTGATTCCGCAGACCGGAGCCGCGGCGCTCTGGCGTCTCGACGCCCTGCCCGGCTCCGACGACGAGGCGGTCCTGGTCGAGACCTGCAGCCTGCACGCCTGGACCTGTATCTGGTGCTCCATGACGCCACCGATCTGCGGCTCGTGCCGACCCGTGACGCCCCCCTGCCCGGCCACCGGCGCCATCCACACCTGTGCCTGCAGCTCCAGTCTCCACGCCAAGGACGCCGCATGATCGAAGGCCTGAGCCGGCTCAGGCAGCGTCGCGCAGTGGAGTGTGCTCGTCCGGGACGGCCTCTTCAGGGTGCGGCGGCGGGGGAGGAGTGCCCTCTCCGAACGGGCTGCCGCCGAGCTGCTCGCGGCCGTGCGGGGTAAGCCAGCCCGACAGGTCGGGTCCCTTGGGGACGACCCGGGTCGGGTTGATGTCGCGGTGCACGCAGTAGTAGTGCCGCTTGATGTGGTCGAAGTCGATGGTGTCGCCCAGGCCGGGCGTCTGGAAGAGGTCTCGGGCGTAGGCCCACAGGACCGGCATCTCGCTGAGCTTGTTCCGGTTGCACTTGAAATGGCCGTGGTAGACCGCGTCGAACCGGGCGAGCGTAGTGAAGAGACGTATGTCGGACTCCGTGATCGAGCCACCCATCAGGTAGCGGCGGGCGCGTAGGCGCTCCTCCAGCCAGTCCAGGCTGTCGAACAGCCGGTCGAAGGAACGTTCGTAGGCCCGCTGGGAGCCGGCGAACCCGCATCGGTACACCCCGTTGTTCACGTCGGTGTAGATGCGTTCCATGACCTCGTCCATCTCGTCCCGGAGGTGTTCGGGCCACAGGTCCGGAGCACCGTGGCGGTGGAACTTCCGCCACTCGGTGGAGAGGTCGAGCGTGATCTGGGCGAAGTCGTTGGTGACGACCTGGCCCGTCGAGACCTCCACCATCGCCGGAACCGTGACGCCCTTGTCGTAGCCGGGGTCCCGCGCCAGGTAGGCGTCCTCCAGTCGCTCGATACCGAGCACCGGGTCACGCCCTCCGTGGTCGAGGTCGAACGTCCAGCTCCGTTCATCGTGGGTCGGCCCGCACACACCCATGCCGAGGGCGTGCTCGAGCCCGAGCAGCCTGCGGACGATGATGGCGCGGTTGGCCCAGGGGCACGCGCGGGCGACGACGAGCCGGTAGCGATCTGCCTCCACCGGGTACCCGTCGCGACCGTCCTCGGTGATCCGGTTGCTGAGGTAGCGGGTGTCCCGGTCGTAGTCCCCCGACGAGACGTACCCGCTCGCATCCGCGTCGCTGCCGGCGGTCGACGTGGCGCTCGACATGCGCACCCTCCGTTCCAGTTGTCGCTGCACGTTGCCCGGGTAGGTCGTACCCGCACCACGTGACCTCAAGCGCGCCCCGGGTGGCGTCGACGTTGGCACCGTCGCAGCATGGCCGACTACCTTGCCAGGGTGAGCGAACGACTACGAGCGGTCGTGGACGGACTCGGGATCCGTCCCGACGACCGCGTGCTCGAGATCGGCTGCGGCCACGGCGTCGCCGCCACCCTGGTGTGTGAGCGGCTCGGGGATGGTCGGCTCACGGCCGTGGACAGGTCCGCCAAGATGATCGAGGCAGCCGCGCGCCGCAACGCCGTTCACGTCGCCGAGGGGAGGGCGGAGTTCCTGGTGGCGGAGCTGGAGGACCTGGATCTCGGCGAGCGCCGGTTCGACATCGTCTTCGCTGTGCGGGTGGGGCTCTTCCACCGCGACCCCGGCCGAGCGCGGGTCCTGGTGGCGCCGTGGCTCGCTGACGGGGGCCGGGTGGAGGCGTTCTACGACACCCCCGGTGCCTGACAGCCGGTCCGGGCGTCCGGAGAGTCAGCGCGCAGCGACCGCTTCTTCGCGGCGAAAAGGACATACCTAGCCCTTTCGTGCCTTCCCCTGCCGACTCGGGCAGGCCTACGGTCGATCCGAATGCCGCGCGGGCGGCGCTGGACCACGGAGGTGGCGAGCGTGTCACGAACCACGAAGACCGCAGAGGGGCTCTCTGCTCCGGACGGGCTCGACGACCAGGACACCTACGCCGCTCCGGTTGCCACCTGCGACGTGGTGATGAAGGGCGGCATCACCAGCGGAATCGTGTATCCGTGGACGGTCTGCGAGCTCGCCACCCGCTACCGGCTGGTCAACGTAGGCGGGACGTCCGCCGGCGCGATCGCTGCGGCTGCTGCTGCCGCCGCGGAGTACGGCCGAAGGAGCGATGGCGGAGGCTTCGTCGCCCTTGCAAGGCTGCCCGGTGAGCTCGGCGCGACGACGAGAAACGGCCTGTCGCGGCTGTTCTCGCTGTTCCAGCCCCAGGCCGCCACCGCTCCTCTCTTCGCGCTGATGACCACCTCGATGTCGGGAGGCGGCGGCGGATCCCGGATCGGTACGGCGGTCCGCGGACTGCGCGCGGCCGTCGGTGTCCCGGGAGGCTGGTGGCGCCTCGCACTCGGGGCGCTGCCAGGACTGATCCTCCTGGTGGCCGTCGGTGGCAGTGGTCTCCCGGCCCTCTGGAGCCTGCTCGGTCTCGCGCTCGCGGCAGCCCTCGCGCGGATCTCTTGGACCCTGGTTCGCGGGCGCAGCCGGGTCGTGATCTCCGGCGCTCTTGCCGCGGCCTCCCTGGTCGTGGTGGTCGCTGTCTCGGACACTCCGTCAGACGTGGCTGTCGCCCTCGTCGGGTGGCTGGTGCTGGCGGTGGGGCTTGCTGCCGGGACGGCGTGGGTGCTCGGCCGCACGCTGCTCCGCGAGGTGCCGGGGAACTTCTACGGGCTCTGCACCGGCATGGACGGCACCGGTGCCGCTGGGCTGACCGCACTGACACCGTGGCTGACGGAGCTTCTCGACAAGACGGCAGGACTGGGCGACCGCACGGGGCCGTTGACCTTCGGGCACCTCTGGGCCGGCCCGGGCGTCGAGCGGGTCGCTGCCTCACCTAGACCGCGCCGGCCAGCCATCAACCTCGAGGTGATGACGACCTGTGTGACGCGGGGACGTCCCTACCGCATCCCGTTCGAGACCAGCGGCCTCTACTTCGACGCGGCGGAGATGCGGCGACTGTTCCCGGAGGAGGTGGTGGCGTGGATGGAGCAGCACCCGGCGCCACCGACCGGAGGCCGCGTGGAAAGGCTGCGGCGACGCGTGGCCGACGCCCTGGTCGCCCCGCTCCTCCCTCTTCCGGCTCCGTCGGACCTACCCGTCGTCGTCGCCGCCCGAATGAGTCTGAGCTTCCCCGTCCTCATCAGTGCAGTACCGCTGCACGCCGTGGACAGGGTCACCAACGTGGCTTCGCTGGACCGTATAGCGGTCGCGGTGCGCGATGCCGCCGCCGAGTCCTCGGAGGATCTCGACGACGAGGTGGCGGCCGAGGCGTTGCAGCGGCTCCGCGGCGAAGGTGTGGCCCTGGGCGCCGACCGGCTCTGGTTCTCCGACGGCGGGATCAGCAGCAACTTCCCGATCCACTTCTTCGACAGCTTCGCGCCGCGCCGTCCCACGTTCGGGATCAACCTCCGCCCGCATCACCCGTCCTTCCCGCCGGCGCCGGGCGACGAGACCAGCTCCGTGTACCTGCCCGACGACAACGCCTCCGGCCGCTCCCAGGCCCCGAACCTGTTCGAGTCCGAGGGACGCACCCTGGTCGGCTTCCTCAAGGCGATCCTCGACACCATGCAGAACTGGAACGACCTGATGCAGCTGCCGCTCCCGGGATTCCGCGACCGGATCGCCCACGTGGGCCTCTCGGCCGAGGAGGGCGGGATGAACCTGACCATGCCTCCCGAGCGGATCGCGGCGCTGGCGACACGGGGTCGTTGTGCGGGGGAGGCGCTGCGGGTTCGGTTCTCCACCGTCCAGGAGACCGGGTGGACCGGCTGGGAGAACCATCGATGGGTCCGGCTGCGGTCCAACCTGTCACTTCTCGAGGCGGCGGCCGACCAGCTCCACGCCTCGCTCGGCCAGGCCGGGCAGCACCCCGACGGCGCCCGTCACCTGCGAGACCTGCTCGACCTGGGCATCGGCGGTGCGCCGTCGTACCAGTGGTCGAACGAGGGCCAGCGGCAGCGAGCGCTGGCAGCCGTCGAGCAGATCTTGAGCGTGGCCACGGACGGAGTGCCGGAAACCCAGCTCCTGTCGGGCGACTCGCCGCGGCCGCAGCCGACGCTCCGGATCGTGCCGAGGGAGTGAGTTCTCGCCGGCTACGCCCTACCCCGGCGGATGCGCCGGTCGAGCGCGCCGCCGACCCGCCTCCATGCCCGCGGCTTCGAGAGCTCCTCGATGAGCCGTTTCTGCTCACGTAGCCGGGCGCGCAGTCGGGCAAGGTCCTGACGGTCGGCATGGCGCTTGTCCAAGACTGTGGCGAGCGCCTGGGTTGCGGCTTCGAGGAGCTCGGCGTCGCAGACCGTCTGGTCGTCGTCGGCGAAGTCAGCCTCGTCGGGGACTAGCTCCTGCAGGTCGCCGACCAGGTCGTAACCACTGCGCTCGAGTCGCGCGACGAGCTCGCGCGACGCCTCGACGCACCAGTCGGCCAGCTGCTTGGGGACCCGAGCCGGCTTCCCAGGTTGCGGGTGCAGCACCTCGCCGGCCAGGAACTGCTTGCCCTGCTCGCGATAGCCGGCCCGCCGGTGCGGCAGCCGTTCCCCGAGCGCGACGTTGACCCGGCGCAGCAGCTCGGCCTGGACGAGTCCCAACGACGTGTTCACGCTGGGCGCCCGGGTTTCGAGTGCATCGGGATCCACGTGCACAACGCTGCAGAACCGCTCGAGCAGGACCCGCTCCGGCGTACCCCGTTTCGGGACCGTGACCACGTGCATGCGCTCAGGCGGCACCTGGGCACTCCACCGGTCGAGCACCCCGTGCACGTCGTAGCTCGCGGCGGGCTTCCCGCTTCCCATGCCGGCGAGGTCCTCGAGGTACTCGTGGAGGGTCTTGACCCCCCGAGCCTTGACATGCTGCTGCCAAGCCGACGGGGCGAAGCCGGCAAGGCTCCGAACGGTCACGATGACGTGGACCTCGAACTGGTCCAGCGCCTCGAGAAGAGTGGAGATCTGGCCGGGCTTCGCAGCGCCCAGGAGCTCCTGGCTGACCAGCGCGCGGGTGCAGGTGGCGCGGGACGCCTCCTCACGGAAGCGGTCGAAGGCCTCGAAGGCGGTGGGCGGGTCCATCGCCGGGTCGAGCTGCCCCCTGAGCGCCAGCATCATCTCGAAGGTCGCCGGCTCGCTGTGCGGGAGCATCTGGAGGTCCTGGTCGGCCAGAGCCGCGGGGGACCGCCAGAGGATGCTCTGCAGGTACGACGTGCCCGTCTTGGGGAGTCCGACGTGGAGGTAGCAGCGTCTCGGGCCACTCATGGCACTTCATTCAACACCATGGGTAGCCCATCGGCCGCGCGCCGACGCGCGGCCGATGGGCCAGACCAGCGCACCGCACTACCCATGCAACGCCGGCTGGGTTCGAGACGGCTAGAGGCCGCTCACGCCCTCGCCACCGCCGGCCTGCTCGTCGAAGCTCTCGTGCTCGAGCAGGTGCAGCACCGGCACACCGATCTTCCGGCGAGCCCGCGAGCTCCAGTCCATGTGGAAGAACTCGGCGACCACGTGTGGGCGGGTGAGGATGATCGCCTCGCGGCCGTCGACCGCCTGGACCTTCGCTGCGAGGGCATCGATCGGGTCGATGCTGACAATGTCCCCGACTGCGTCGGCGCCGGCGTCCACGAGCTTCTGGATGCTCGCGGAGAGGTCACGGCGAGCGTTGTCGAGCAGCTCGTGCTGGATGTCCTCGAGGTCCTCCTCGTTCATCACCAGGGCGGGGGAGGCGAGCACCTCGCTCGCAGCGAGAGACCCCATCGCCGACTCGACGCGCGCCGCAGCGTCCTCGACGGGCAGCAGGAGGTGGTAGCGGACGTGCTCCTCCAGGTCCTCGTGCAGTCCGCGGACCTGGCGGGCGTCCTGCGCGGACAGCGGCTGCTCGACGAGCAGCACCACGTCGTAGGTCGTCTCGGGTCCAGATGTGGTCAAGGGAAACGCCCTTCGCTCATGGGGATCTGGTGGTCAAAACCTTACCCAAGTCGTAGCCGACCGGCTCCTCCAACTGCGCATATCCGCACGAGGTCGGGTCTCGGTCGGGACGCCAGCGCTTGAACTGGGCGGTGTGCCGGAATCGGGTGCCTTCCATGTGGTCGTAGCCGACCTCGAGCACGCGCTCCGGAGCGAGGGGGACGAACGACAGGTCCTTGCCGGCACTCCACCGGCTCTGCGCTCCCGGCAGCCGGTCCCCGGTGACGTTGTGGTGCTCGGCCTCCGCCCAGGAGCCCCAGGGATGCTCGTCGGTCTCCACGACGAGCGGCGCGAGCTCCTCGACGAGCTCGGCCCGACGCTTGGCGTTGAACGCCGCCGCGACCCCGACGTGCTGCAAGGTCCCGTGGTCGTCGTACAGGCCGAGCAGCAGCGAGCCGAGGAGCGGCGTCTCCGGCGTGGAGGTCTTGTGGAGGCGGTACCCGGCGACGACGACATCGGCGGTCCGCTCGTGCTTGATCTTCAGCATGGTGCGCACGTTCGGCTGGTAGGGCGCCGCCATCGGCTTGGCCACGACGCCGTCGAGGCCGGCGCCCTCGAAGTGCGCGAACCAGTCCTGGGCCTCCGCGGCGTCGGTCGTGGTGCGGGTCAGGTAGACGGGGGCCGTCGCCAGCGCCATCGCCGTCTCCAGACGCGTACGCCGGACCGCGAACGGCTCCTTCATCAACGACTCGTCGTCGATCGCGAGCAGGTCGAACGCGACGAACGACGCCGGGGTCTTCTCCGCGAGCATCGTGACCCGGGACTCGGCGGGGTGGATGCGCTCCTGGAGCCGCTCGAACTCGAGCCGCTCACCGATGGCGACGAAGATCTCCCCGTCGACCACACACCGCTCCGGCAGCGACTCGCGCACCGCCTCGACGACCTCGGGGAAGTACCTGGTGAGCTCCTTGGTGTTGCGGCTGGCGAGGATCACCTCGTGTCCGTCGCGGAAGACGATGCAGCGGAAGCCGTCCCACTTCGGCTCGAACGACAGCCCGCCGTCGAACTTCGCCGGGTCGGGAATGCCTTTGACCGACTTGGCGAGCATGGGTTGCACCGGAGGCATCACAGGCAGTCGCATGTGAGGCAGCGTAGCCGCGACTCGTAGGCTTGAGCGGTGCCGATCCGACTGTGCTCCCGAAACCCCCACGTGTCGAAGGACCGGCTGATCGGGGAGCTCGTACCTCCTCCGCGCTTCGCCGAGGTCAGCTTCGACTCCTACGAGCCCGACCCGGCCCAGTCGTCACAGAAGGAGGCGGTCGAGGTTCTGCGCGACTTCGCCGGCCGGCTCAACCGGCCGGCGAAGCAGAGGGGACTGTTCCGGAAGTCCTCGGAGCCGACCGGCCCCGGGGGCGTCTACCTCGACGGCGGCTACGGCGTGGGGAAGACCCACCTGCTGGCGTCGTTGTGGCACGCGGCCCCGGGTCCGAAGCTCTTCGCGACGTTCGTCGAGCTGACCAACCTCGTCGGGGCTCTCGGCTTCCACGACGCCGTGACTGCGCTCTCGTCGTACCGCCTCGTGTGCGTGGACGAGTTCGAGCTCGACGACCCTGGCGACACCGTGCTGGTCTCGACCCTCCTCCGCAACCTGCGCGAGCACGGCGTCCGCCTTGCCGCCACCTCGAACACCCTGCCCGGCAAGCTGGGGGAGGGGCGGTTCGCCACCGCCGACTTCATGCGGGAGATCCAGGGGCTCGCGGAGGCCTTCGAGTCGGTCCGCATCGACGGTGAGGACTACCGCCACCGCGGCCTGCCGAAGGCTCCCGACGCGTCCCCGGTCGAGGAGGTTCGAGGGCGGGCCGAGCGGCAGGAGGACGCGAGCCTCGACAGCTTCCCGGATCTCGCCGCACACCTGGCGAACGTCCACCCCTCGAAGTACGGCGCCCTGCTCGACGGGGTCGGCCTGGTGTGTCTCGAGGACGTGCACACGGTCAGCGACCAGTCGGTGGCGCTGAGGCTCGTCGTGCTCGCCGACCGGATGTACGACCGGGACCTGCCGGTAGTGGCCAGCGGGGTGAGCATGGACGAGCTGTTCGCGCCGGAGCTGCTCGAGGGCGGCTACCGCAAGAAGTACTACCGCGCGATCAGCAGGCTCGATGCGCTCGCCCGCGAGGGCGCGGGCGAGGAGGAGTGACGCAAGCGCACCCGACCCGAGGCTAAGGGGAGCGCTCGCGCCGCACGTGTGCTCTCCGCGTCATGGGGCATCATCGCTCCATGAGCCGACCTGAACGCCTCACCGACCTGCTGACCGTGCCCAAGGGTCAGGTGAACCTGGTCGCCTACGACACCAGGGCGACCCCGGGGTTCGACGGTGGCAAGGCCGAGGGCAAGGCGGCGCTCGCCGCACTCGACCCCCACCTGACAGAGCTCCAGGAGCGGCTGTTCGCGGAAGGCCGAACGGGCGGCAGCCGCCGGGTGCTGGTCGTGCTCCAGGGGATGGACACCGCCGGGAAGGGTGGGGTCATGCGCAACGCGGTCGCGCTCTTCGACCCGCAAGGCGTGCACATCAAGGCCTTCGGCAAGCCGACCGAGGAGGAGCTCGCCCACGACTTCTTGTGGCGGATCCGCCGTGAGCTCCCGGAGGCGGGCAGGATCGGGATCTTCGACCGCTCCCACTACGAGGACGTGCTCATCGGGCGGGTGCGCGAGCTCGCTGCGCCCGAGGAGATCGAGCGCCGGTACGACGCGATCAACGAGTTCGAGGCAGAGCTCGTCGAGAGCGGCACCACGGTCCTCAAGTGCATGCTCCACATCTCCGCGGACGAGCAGAAGGAACGTCTGCTCGCGCGGCTCGACGACCCGACCAAGCACTGGAAGTTCAACCCCGCCGACATCGACGAACGGGTCTACTGGTCGAGCTACCAGGAGTCCTACGAGATCGCGATCGAGCGCACCAACACCGAGGTTGCGCCGTGGCTGGTCGTCCCCAGCGACCGGAAGTGGTACCGCAACTGGGCGATGGGCAAGCTGCTGCTCGAGACGCTCGAAGGACTCGAGCTCGCGTGGCCCGAGGCCGACTTCGACGTCGAGGAGCAGCGCCGTCGGCTCGTCGAGGAAGGGTTCGAGGCCTGAGCCCCCTTGCGCCCCGGTAGGTTGTGCGCGTGATCCCCACCGTCTCCGCGACCCGCTACGTCGCGCCGCTTCGCGAAGGGGGGTCCCTGCCGGGCATCGTCGAGGCCGACGACCTCGGCACCTACGTCTGCAAGTTCCGTGGCGCGGGCCAAGGCCTGCGCGTCCTTGTCGCCGAGGTGGTCGTCGGAGAGCTCGCCCGACGTCTGGGCATCCGCACGCCTGATCTCGTCGCCGTCCAGCTTGACGCCGCGATCGGGAAGTACGAGGCCGACGAGGAGGTCCAGGACCTGCTCACGGCGAGCGTGGGGCTCAACCTCGGTGTCGACTTCCTGCCCGGCTCGTTCGGGTTCGACTCCGGCTGCACGCCCGACGCCGAGACCGCAGCGAGGGTGATCTGGCTCGACGCGCTCACCGCCAACGTGGACCGCAGCTGGCGGAACCCGAACCTCCTGGTCTGGCACAAGGAGCTTTGGGCGATCGACCACGGCGCCTGCCTGTACTTCCACCACGGCTGGCCACAGGGGATCGGCAGTCATGAGCGCTTCGCGCGCCAGCCGTACGACGTCTCCGACCATGTCCTGGCCGCCTACCTCCCCGGCGTCGAGCAGGCCGACGCGATCTTGGCACCGCTGGTCACGGGCGACCTCCTGCGCGAGGTCGTCGCACAGGTGCCGGAGGACTGGCTCGAGGTCCCACCCGGGGCGGCCGGGGTCGACGCGGTGCGTGAGGCGTACGTGGACTTCCTGCTGGCACGCGTCTCGGGAGAGCGGCCCTGGCTGCCGCAGGTGAGTGCGGCATGAGCGGCATGGGCTTCCAGTACGTCGTCCTGCGCTGCGTCCCACGCGTGGACCGGGAGGAGTTCGTCAACGTCGGAGTGGTGCTCTACTGCCAGCAGGCCGACTTCCTCGAGGCACGCTGCCACGTGGACGCCGACAGGCTCGCCGCGCTCGCGCCGGACCTCGACCTCGACGCGGTGCGCTCCGCCCTTGAAGCAGTAGGAGCGGTCTGCCGTGGCGACGAGTCCGCCGGCGCCGCGGGACGCACCCCCCTGGGCACGAGGTTCGGCTTCATCACGGCGCCGCGGAGCACCGTCGTACAGCCCGGCCCCATCCACGGCGGTCTCACCACCGACCCGGCCCGCGAGCTCGACCACCTGCTCGACAGTCTGGTCTGCTGAGGCCTCGGCACGCGACGAACAGATGCGGACGTCTCGGCGTTTGCGGTTCTGCTCCAACCCGCGGAACGAGAGCGGCCGTCCCGATGCCCTCGGGACGGCCGCTTCTTCGCTGACAGCGAGGTCACATGTGGATCATGTGGCCGGCGATGCCCTCGACGGCCTCCTTGACGGCCTCGCTCAGGGTGGGGTGGGCGAAGACGTTGCGCGCCATCTCGTCGGCGGTGAGGTCCCAGCGCTGGGCGAGCGTCAGCGCCGGCAGCAGCTCGGTGACGTCCGGGCCGATCATGTGGGCGCCGAGGATCTCGTTGTACTTCGCGTCCGCGACCACCTTGACGAAGCCCGTCGTGTCGCCGAGGCCCTTGGCCTTGCCGTTGGCCGAGAACGGGAACTTCGCGACCTTGACGTCGTAGCCCTTCTCCTTGGCCTGCTCCTCGCTGTACCCGAACGAGGCGATCTGCGGCTGGCAGTACGTCGCCCGCGGGATCATGTCGAAGTCGACCTCCATGGTCTCCGCGCCCGCGATCGTCTCGGCTGCCACGATGCCCATCGCCTCGGCGGTGTGCGCCAGCATGAGCTTGCCGGTCACGTCGCCGATCGCGTAGACGCCATCGATGTTCGTCCGCCCGCGCTCGTCGATCGCGATGGCGCCGCGATCGGTCGTCTTCACGCCGGTGTTCTCGAGTCCGAACCCCTCGAGGCGCGGCGCGAAGCCGATGGCCTGGAGGACCTTGTCGGTCTCGAGGACCTGCTGCTCGCCGTCCTTGGAGACGGTGACCTTGACCTTGTCCCCGTTGTCGTCGATGCTCTCGACCTTGGTGGAGAGCAGGACGTCGACCCCGAGCTTCTTGTAGTGCTTGAGCAGCTCCTTGGAGACCTCGGCGTCCTCGGTGGGAACCATGCGGTCGAGGAACTCCACGATGGTCACGTCCACGCCGAAGTTCTTCATCACGTAGGCGAACTCGACGCCGATCGCACCCGAACCGGCGATCACGATGCTCCCGGGAAGCTCGTCGGTGAGGATCTGCTCCTCGTAGGTGACGACCCGATCGGAGAGCGACGTGCCGGGGATCAACCGGGTGGTGGCGCCGGTGGCGATGATCAGGTTGTCGCAGGTGTAGCTCTCGACGTTGCCGTTGTCGTCCTCGACGTCGACGGACTTGTCACCGGTCAGGGTGCCCCAGCCGTGGATCTCGGTGATCTTGTTCTTCTTCATCAAGAAGTGGACGCCCTTGACGATGCTGTCCGAGACGCTGCGGCTGCGCTTGTGCGTCACGGCGAAGCTCATCGTCGCATCGCCCTCGATGCCGAACACGTCCTTCTCGTGCTCGAGGATGTGGGCGAGCTCGGCGTTGCGCAACAGTGCTTTCGACGGGATGCAGCCCACGTTGAGGCAGACACCGCCCCAGTACTTCTTCTCCACCACACCGACC